>CAWEHT010000464.1:0-14607 GCA_963808455.1 uncultured Chloroflexia bacterium
TGTGGCCCTGGGCGGGCTGGGGTTGGGGCTGTGGGTTTACAGGGGCTTCCGGTCTGCCCGGCAAGCCGACCCCCTGGCCGGGCCGCTGGGCGGGTTCTACCGCTGGCTGCAAAACAAGTATTATTTCGACGAGCTCTACAGCTGGGCCATCATCAAGAACGTGCTGCGGCTGTTGACCTGGCGGTATCGTTTCGACGACGTCTGGATCATCGATCCGCTGGTGGGATAGCGTCGGCTCGCTGGGCCGGGCCCTCTCTGAAGCTCCGGCCGCTCGATCGACACCCACATCTTGTTGACGGCGCCGTTGACGGATCGGCGAGCTGACCGGAGCGGCCGGCAGCGCGGTGCGCACGATCCAGACGGGTAAGGTGCAAAAGTTGCTCCTGGTTGGCCTGATGAGCATCTCCCTCCCTGCGCCCACCCGCTCTTGCCAAAAGCGGACGCATTAACAGTCCGCTCATCCACATCATTGGTATGGCGGTGGTGCCCGAGCCGTGCCGTATGGGTGTACCGGAGCCCAGCGGCACCGAACCCGACGAAGTACGGCGCCGTCGTGATAGCCTTGTGCTGTCTGTCCTCCCACCGCCCTTTGGTTCGGCTACGACAAGGCCGCGGGCCGGTCCAGTCCGCCGTGCAGGTGCCGTTGTCCTCGGCATCACCGCAGCCCCACGGCCCAGCGTGCCAGTGATCCTCCTTCCTGAACCACCTTCTCGCACTCAACGGCCTCGACGCCGTGTGCGCGGTTCTCTGCCTTTTCTTGCTCCTCGAAATGGGCATGCTGGGGCTTCCTCGGGAAATGGCCGTAGACTTCCTCGGCATCTGTGGTTTCCCCGACCGGCTGCAGTGGCCATCTTCTGATACTGCTGGCCATTGGTGGCTCAGTTCCAACACAGGGACTTTCATCCTGCTGGCGGCGCAGTACATCCCTTCGCCGGGCAGTTCGGCCTGGCTCGTTCGCCTTCGCCATCGGGTCTGCCCAGCTGGCCGTTCCACACCTGGTCGCTGCCGACGCCCATACCGCCGCTCCCACGGCCGGCTCTGTGATCCTGGCGGGCATCCTGTTGAAGTCGGCGCCAGCGCATCGTCCTGCCGCTCTTCCCCGATACTTTGACTTTTACGCCTGGTTGTGGTGGCGATGGGCGTGATCTCCATCGTCGACGGTGGTGTCGATGGCCCAGTGGGACCTCAAGCTGATCGCCTACTCTTCCGAGCCACATGGGCTACGTGCTGCTGGGCGTGGCGAGCCCGCCCCAGCCATCGGCACCCCAAAGTGGGGGAAAGATGAGGACGTCGACGGCCCTCAACGGCGCGGCGTGGCAGATGTTCAGCCATGGGGTTTCCACAGGGGCCGGTCTTGCTTCCTGGTGGGCGCGATGACGAGCGGGCCCACCTGCGTGACCTGAAGATGTTTGGGCGGCCGACCTGCCCGACCATACGGCTCTTCGCCGTGACGGCCTTCACCTCCCTGGGCTTCGCCGGGTCGGAGTTCTTCGGGGTGCCTTCGACGTGGATCCTGGGCCATCGTCGGCGTCCTCGGCACAGCCTGACCGCGGCCTACCGCGGAAATTCAGGGTGGTGATACGATCCGCACAAGCAACCACCGGGCAATGGCGAGGCGCCGACGAGCCCACCGAACGACCTTCGAGGTCACGCTGTGGCCGCTGGTGGCCTTCATGGTCTTTTTTGCCGGCGTCTACCCGATGCCGCTTCTTGAGCTTCTTCAATACGGCTTTCACGACGCGGTGAAGGTTGTCGGCGGACGCCTTCTCCAACTCCAACGGATCCGCGACACCCGCTGCCTCTCGCCGAGATCATCCTGCTCGCCGCGGCGGCCATCATGGCGCTTGACCTGATCGGGCCGGCCCAGGCCTACGGGCTCCCCCAGCGCCAGGCGGACGCCTCGCTGCCGTGCTGGAAGGGCCGAGGAGCTGCGCGGAGCGACGCCGAGTCGGCAAGCCCTGGTCGCACGCTGGCCCTGGTCGGGCTGGGCGCGCTGGCAATGCTCCCCGCGGTGGGCCACAGCCCCTCGGCGCCGGTCGCCACCATGCTCGCAGTCGATCCGTACGCCTCTTCTAGGTGCTGGCCATCCTGGGCGTGGCGATCTGTGATCCTGCAGCCATCCCCTACATGGACGCCCAGCCAGTTCTACGGCCTCCTGCTCATCGTGGCCCTGGCCGCCTGCCTGGCCGTGAGCGCCACCACGGTGCTGATCTATCTGGGCCTGGAATTCCTCAGCATCACCAGCTACGTGCTGGACAGGCTACATCCGCAGCGGCGATCAGTATTTCCGCGCAACCGCCTCGGCGGTCGCAGCCGCCCTCAGATGATCGTCGCTCGACGCACGACCGACCTCGGCACCGCGCCCTGGCACTGGCGCATCATCCTGCTGCTGGCGCTTCAAGGCGACCTGGTGCCGAAGCGACACGTAGGGCTGGTTCACCATCTGAAAGCCACCGGGTTGCGGTGCTTCCGGCCCGGGCCGCACACCGAGGGCCAATGGACCGCGCCGCGCACGTCTCCGTCACCGCCCGTACTCAACATCAAGCGCAAACCACCGTCGGCATCCCCAGGCCGACGCACAGACCCCATGCCATGTGGACCACCTTCACGGGCATCCAAACTGACCCGTTCGTGCTACCCTTCACAATGCCTGTGGGGCCGGGCGCCGTGGTGGAGACTACGGCAAATCTACATCAAAAAGTGGCAACGTGGCCGGCCGGTTCCTTTTTCCGGCCGCATACCGCCCACGGCCCGGGCAAATTCTTCGTGTTCGGCGCCGTGATGTATATAGGCGGAAACTTTCACTACCGCAACATTGGCGCGCGGCGCGATGTCGACGCCGGCCATGCAGCGCCTCAGCCTGTCCCCAACCTCGCCTCGCCCGCCGCCGACGGCAGACCATCTGGCATAACGTATCGGGAGCTTGGACGTGCTCGAGGCCAGCCCGGCCGGCGTCCCCGACCCGACACCATCGCTCCCGCGGCGGTTTCCTCCGTGGCCTCTATCCGGGGGCCCCGGCCCACGTGTGGGCGCCGTGGTCGGCGAGGGCCCCGGCGCCTGAACGCCCTGCCCCCCGGCCTGCCCTGAAATCCCACTCACTGCGAAGGCGGACCCCACCGCCGTTGGTACGGCCACCCAAGCCGCCGTCGGCATCACGGGCACGGACGGCAAGACCACCACCGCGACCTGCAGCCCGCGTGGGCCTCATCAGCACGGTGATGCCGATCCGCGGGCGGCACAGCCCACGACACCGGCCTGCACACCACGACGCCCATGCCGCGACGTGCAGCGGCACCTCAGCGAGATGCAGGTAGCCGGTGCTCTTGAGACGACCTCGCACGGGCTGGCCCAGGGGCCTGGCCGATGCTCCTTTCGAACGCCGTCACACCCCACGCACGAGCACCTCGACTACCACGGCTCTTACGCTGCCTATCGGGAGGCCGCAGCGGCCTTCCGGGGCCTTGGTGCTGGAGCGCGGGCCGGGCCCCTGCCCGAAACGGGCCATCCTCAACCGCTACGATGCCCGTATGATTTCCTGGCCGGCATAACCGCCGCCCTGGCAAATCGCCTACGGGATCGAGGGCGAGGCCAATCTCACTGGTCGCACCGGTGACGGCCTTCTCCCTAGCGCCTTTGAGTTCAGAACAGAGGCCTCCGTGAACACCAGTCGGATCCTGGCCTTGTCCAGCCGCCGCGGCCTCCTGTTGCTCTGACACCTCGTTCCCTGCACAAGCATCAGCCCGCGACGCTAATGGCAGCACCTCGGCGGAGGCGACCTTACAATAGACGCAACCTCAACGAAGCAGAGGGGTCCGCAGGTACGTATTGCTAAGGTGGTCCCCTCCGCCGACAGCTCGATGTGGCCTGCCGTCACGTAGCTAATGCTTGTGCAGGGAACATCTTCGGTAGCGGGGTCTGTCATTCTGAGCGGGTAAGCAAGCCGGCCTGCGCAGCGGCGAGCCGCTAGCGACGAAGTCCCCGCAGGGGGAGAATCCGACTCGGTGTCACCGAAAGGGCTCCCTGTTTCTGAACTAGAAGGCAATTCGGAATAGGGAGAAGGCCCTGTTCCCTGCGGCGCGGGTGCGACCGTGAGATTGGCCTCGCCCTCGATCCCGTAGGCGATCTGCCGGGCGGCGGGTATGCCGGCCAGGAAATCATAGGAGCCATCGTCGCGGTTGAGGATGGCCGTCTTGGGCAGGAGGCGCCCGCCCGGCCCGCGCTTCTCCGGGGCGGCGCCAAGGGCCCGGAAGAGCCGCGCCTTGGCCTCCCGATAGGCAGCGTAAGAGCCGTGGTAGTCGAGGTGCTCGTGCGTGATGTTGGTGATGACGGCGATGTCGAAGAGGCAGCCGGCCAGGCGCCCCTGGGCCAGCCCGTGCGAGGTCGTCTTCAAGCACGGCTACCTCGGCGCGCTGCGACCGCATCTCGCTGAGGTAGCGCTGCACGTCGCCGGCATCGGGCGTCGTCGTGTGCAGGCCGGTGTCGTGGGCTGTGCCGCCGATCACGGCATTCACCGTGCTGATGAGGCCCGCCCTGATCCCGGCGGCGCAGAGCATGCTGTAGAGCAGGTTGGCGGTGGTGGTCTTGCCGTCCGTGCCCGTGATGCCGACGAGCAGCATGTCTCGGCTCGGGTGGCCGTACCAACCGGCCATCAGCCATCCCAGCGCCTTCCGGCCATCGTGGACCTGGACGTAGGGCACCGGGAACGGGGGGCGGGCGACCGCAGGCACCGGGGCCTCGCCGACCACCGCGGCGGCTCCCCGCGCCAGCGCCTGGCCGAGGAACGCGTGCCCGTTGACCGCCAGCCCCCGATAGGCCACAAACAAAGCGCCAGGCTGGACCTGGCGCGAGTCGGACGTGATGCTAAGGATCGGGACGCCGGCCGGGCCGCTGACGGCCTCGATCCCCGGCAGACCGTCCAAGAGCTCGCTTAGCTGCACCGATCTCTCTCCCCGATACGTTACATGCCGATCAGCTGGGCTGCAGAGCGGGTGGCCCAGTCGATGAGCGGCGCCGGCAGCAGGCCGAGCAAGAGCGTCAGGACGCCGGTGACCAGCAGGGCGGCCTGCAGCGCGCCCGGTACCCCTATGCGTGGCGCGCCTTCCTCGGCCGGCGTGAAGAACATGTAGCGCACGATGTTGAGGTAGTAAAAGGCTGCCACCACGCTGTTGAGGGCGCCAATGGCCGCCAGGCCCCACAGCTGGCGCTGGACCACGGCGCCGAACACGAAGAATTTGCCCAGGAAGCCGGCCGTGGGCGGTATGCCGGCCAGCGACACCAGAAAGAGGAAGAGCAGCCCGGCCAGCCACGGCGCGGCGAGACCAGGCCGGCGTAGTCTTTGATGTCGGTCTTCCCGGTGGCGTTCTCCACCGCGATCACGACGGCGAAGGCCCCGGCGTTGGTGAAGAGGTAGCCGAACAGGTAGATCAGCGAGCCGTTGATGCCCGTGAAGGTGGTGCCCCGCGCGGTGAAAACCGCGGCGACGCCCATCAGGATGTAGCCGGCCTGGGCGATCGACGAATAGGCCAGCATGCGCTTGATGTTGGTCTGCCGCAGGGCGGTGAGGTTGCCGATGGTCATGGTCGCGATGGAGACCGCGATCAGCAGCGCCGTCCATTCGCCCTGGAGCTGCGGCCGCCCCAGCGCCACCAGAAAGACGCGGATCAACACCGCGAACCCGGTGGCTTTCGAGATGGTCGAGAGGAACGCCGTCACCGGCGTGGGCGCGCCTTCGTACGTGTCAGGCGCCCACTGGTGAAACGGCACCAGGCTGGCCTTGAAGCCGAAACCGGCGAGCAGCAGGATGATCGCCGGCGCGCCGAGCCAGGCCAGCTGGCCCTGCGCCGGCCCTGCCAGGGCACGAGCGATGCCCGAGAGGTCGGTGGTGCCGGTCGCGCCATAAAGCAACGACATGCCGTAGAGCATGACCGCCGAGGCGGTTGCGCCGTAAAGGAAATACTTGATCGCCGCCTCGCCCGACTTGCGGTCGTTGCGGATGTAGCCTGCCAGCACGTAGCTGGTGATGCTGAGGAATTCCAGGCCCAGATAGATCAGCACCAGGTTGGTGGCGCTCACGGCCAGGCAGGCGGCCAGGGCCACGATGAGCAGGAGGCCGTAGAACTCGCCCCGATAGGGCGTGCGGCTTTCCATGTAGGGGATGGCTGCCAGGATCACGATCGCCACGCCCAGGATGGCCAGCACCTGGAAGAAGACGGCGTACGGATCGACTGCGAGCATGGTGGCGACCGGCGCCGAGGGGCTGTGGCCCACCGCGGGGAGCATTGCCAGCAGGGCCGCGCCCAGCCCGACCAGGGCCACATAAGGCAGCCAGGGCTTGCCGTCGCGGCGCCTCGATCACTCCGGCTCCCGCGGCGCCTCCCGGCAGGGTTCCCGGTGCCTCCAGGGGCACGGCGGCCGCCGGCGGCCGCGAGGCATCCGCCTGGGGCTGCGGGGAGCCCGGTCGCGCTCCCGGCTGCCGGGCCGGCCCGATCAGGTCAAGCGCCATGATGGCCGCCGCGGCGAGCAGCAGGATGATCTCGGGCAGCAGGTATAGCAGATCGTTGGAGTTCAAGGCTCAGCCTCCGCCGACAACCTTCACCAGGTTCGTGAAAGCCGTATTGAAGAAGCTCAAGAGCGGCATCGGGTAGACGCCAAAAAAGACCATGAAGGCCACCAGCGGCCACAGCGTGACCTTCTCGAAGGCGGCTACGTCGGTGGGCTCGTGCGCTTCGGCGCCCGTCGTCACGTCCGTCCAGTGGCTGATCTTGTGCGGATCGTATTCGCCCAGGAAAACGTACTGGACGATCTTCCACAGGATGTAGGCTGCGGTCAGGACGATGCCGAGGACGCCGACGATGGCCCAGATGCGCACGATGTCGAAGGCACCCCGAAAGACGAAGAACTCGCTCCAGAAGCCGGCCAGGCCCGGCAAGCCCAGGGAGGTGAAGGCCGTCACGGCGAAGAGCCCGTAGTAGTAGGGCAGCTTGGAGCTGAGGCCGCCAAACATCTTCAGGTCACGCAGGTGGGCCCGCTCGTAGATCACGCCCACCAGGAAGAACAAGGCGCCTGTGGAAAGCCCATGGCTGAACATCTGCCACGCCGCGCCGTTGAGGGCCATGGTGGCCGCGTCTCCCCACTTCGGGGTGCCGATGGCGAAGGCTGCGGCGCCCACGCCCAGCAGCACGTAGCCCATGTGGCTCACGGAAGAGTAGGCGATCAGCCGCTTGAGGTCCCACTGGGCCATCGACACCAGCGCCCCATAGACGATGGAGATCACGCCCATCGCCACCACGACCCAGGCGTAAAAGTGGAAGGTCTCGGGGAAGAGCGGCAGGACGATGCGCAGGATGCCGTAGGCGCCGAGCTTCAACAGGATGCCCGCCAGGATCACAGAGCCGGCCGTGGGAGCGGCGGTATGGGCGTCAGGCAGCCAGGTGTGGAACGGCCAGCTGGGCAGCTTGATGGCGAAGGCGATGAAGAACGCCCAGAAGGCGAAGGTCGCCAGGCCGAACTGCCCGGCGAAGGGATGTCTCTGCGCCGCCAGCAGGATGTCGAAAGTCCCTGTGTTGAAGTAGACCGCCACGATGGCCAGCAGCATAAACACCGACCCGGCCAGGGTGTAGAGGAAGAACTTGATCGCCGCATATTGCGGCCGGTCTTTCGGATTGCCCCAGATGCCGATCAGGAAGTACATGGGCACCAGGCCAATTTCCCAAAAAACGTAGAAGAGAACCAGGTCCAGCGAGGTGAAGACTCCCAGCATGCCCATTTCGAGGAGCAAGAAAAGGCAGAAGAACTCGCGGACGCGGCGCTTGATCGTCGAGGCCGAATACCATAGCCCGAGCGTGGTGAGGAAGGTCGTCAGGAAAATCATCGGCACGCTGAGGCCATCGGCGCCCATGTGGAAGGTGATGCCGAGGGCGGGGATCCACGGCACCTGCACCACGAACTGGAAGCCGCCCGCGGCCTTGTCGTAGCCGAACCAAAGGGCGATGGAGAGCAGCAGCGGCACAAGGCTGATCACGACGGCGCCGTACTTGATCAGGTCGTCCTCGCGCTCGGCGATCTCCGGGCGCGACCCGTCGCCCCAGCCCAGCAACCGTGCCCACGGCACCAGCGCTAGCAGCGCGCCCGCCAGGGGGGTGAATACGATGATCGTCAATAGCGGACTGTTCATCAACGCTTCCTCACTTTGGCAAGAGCAGGTAGGCCGCCAGCAGCAGGGAGATGCTGATCAGGCCAACCAGGAGATAACTTTGCACCTTACCCGTCTGGATCGTGCGCACCGCGCTGCCGGCTGCTCCGGTCAGCTCGCCGATGCCGTCAACGGCGCCGTCAACGATGTGGGTGTCGATCCAGCGGCCGAGCTCAGAGAGGGCCCGGCCCAGCGAGCCGACGCCGTCCACCAGCGGATCGATGATCCAGACGTCGTCGAAACGATACAGCCAGGTCGAACAGCCGCAGCACGTTCTTGATGATGGCCCAGCTGTAGAGCTCGTCGAAATAATACTTGTTTTGCAGCCAGCGGTAGAACCCGCCCAGCGGCCCGGCCAGGGGGTCGGCTTGCCGGGCCGACCGGAAGCCCCTGTAAACCCACAGCCCCAACCCCAGCCCGCCCAGGGCCACGACTAACGATGTGAGCAGGGGGACCGGGTTGAAGGGCAGTGGGCTGGCCTCGATGTTCAGACCGCGGCGGCCAGCCCGCCGATGAATCCCTGGAAGGGATCGCTGGAGAGCGCGCCCAGCCCGGGGAAGGCCCGCGGGATGCCGATCCAGCCGCCGGCGATGGCGAAAACGGCGAGCACCATGAGCGGCGAAGTCATCCAGGCAAAGATGCTGTCGTGCTCGCTGGCGTGCCGGGCGGCGGCGGTGCGTGGCTCCCCGAAGAAGGTCATCCAGATCTGGCGGCCGGTGTAGAAAGCGGTCAACAGCGCGGCCAGCGCCAGCGTCAGGAAGACCACGTGATGGCCGTTGACCCACGCGTCGGACAGGATTTCGTCCTTGCTCCAGAAGCCGGCCGTTACGATGGGGAACCCGCTGAGCGCCAACCCGCCGATGATGAAGGTCCAGGCCGTGCGCGGCATCCTGCCGAACAGCCCACCCATGTTGCGCATGTCCTGCGGGTCGAAATCCCTGTCCCCCTCACCCTGCTCCCTATTCCCTGTTCCCTCGTGCCCTATTTCCTCTCCCCTATGTCCTATCCCCACGTGCCCGTGCGCCTCGTGCTCTCCATGCTCCATGCCGTGGATCACGCTGCCGGAGCCCAGGAACAGCAGGGCCTTGAAGAAGGCGTGGGTCAGCAGGTGGAAGATGGCTGCCACGTAGGCGCCGACGCCCAGGGCGGCGAACATGTAGCCGAGCTGGGAGATCGTCGAGAACGCCAGGACCTTCTTGATGTCGTTCTGGGCCAGGGCGATGGTCGCCGCGAACAGCGCCGTGAAGGCGCCGATGAAGGAAATGAAGTGCCAGCGCGGCGCCGCCGTGGATGGCCTGCATGAGCGGATAAGTGCGGGTGACCAGGTAGATGCCGGCCGACACCATGGTGGCGGCGTGGATCAGCGCCGAGACGGGGGTGGGGCCTTCCATGGCATCGGGCAGCCAGACGTGCAGCGGGAACTGCGCGCTCTTGCCCATGGCGCCGAAGAAGATCAGGATCGCGATCACCGTGGCCCAGGGGGTGGCGCCCACCAGCGGCAGGTTGACGGTGGCGCTGACCAGCCTCTGCAGCTTGACCGGCTTGAAGATGTCGGCAAAGCTCAGCGAGCCGGTCTGGGTGTAAGAGGAGTAAGATGCCGGCCAGCATCACCGTGTCGCCGACGCGCGTGGTGAGGAAGGCTTTGAGCCCGGCTTCCTTCGGCGTGATCTGGCGTGGGTTGGGATACTTGCGCGCGAACCAGAAGCCGATCAGCAGGTAGGAGCACAGGCCCATGATCTCCCAGAAGATCAGCAGCATGATCAGGTTGTCGGAGATCACCAGCCCCAACATGCCGGTGGCGAACAGCGCAATGTAGGCGAAGAAGCGGCTGGCCAGCGGGTCCACGAAGCCGGGCGTGGCCGGCTTGCCACGCTCGTCCTCGGGGTTGTCGGGCTTGCCCACGCCCATGTAGCCATAGGCGTAGACGAAGATCAGGAAGCAGACGAACGGCACCATGATGAGCATGGCGGCCGTGAGCGGGTCGAGGGCGAAGCCGAAAGCCTGCCACGTGCGCCCCGTGGGCAGCCAGGGTGTCGCGAGCCGGAAGGGCTGTCCCCCAAAGTCCTGGACGCCGAAGGTGGTGAAGGCGATGGCCCAGCCGAGGACCCACGACAGCCCGATGCCGCCGATGGCCAGGCCCGCGCTGAGCTTCTTGTGGGGGTTCGCCCATAGCACGATCAGCAGGAAGGCCGCGAACGGGAAAAGCGGCAGGAGCCCTGTCAGGCTAAAGATCGCGTTTGGCATGCCGTTTCTCCCTTAGCCCTTCATCGTGTCCAGATCTTCGACGATGATCGTGTTCCGCTGCCGGTAGATGGCGATGATGAGCGCCAGGCCGACGGCCGCCTCGGCCGCGGCCACGGTGATGACGAACAGCGCAAAGAGCTGTCCCGTCAGGCCGGCCAGGTCGGTGTAACGCCAGAAAGCGACCAGGTTGATATTCACGGCGTTCAGCATCAGCTCGATGCCCATTAGCACCACGATGGCGTTGCGACGCGCGAGCGCGCCGAACGCGCCGATGCAGAAAAGGCCGGCGGCCAGCAGCAGATAAGCAGCGAGTGGGACCATCTCCTCCACCTTTGGGGGCCGGCGTCCTGCCGGCGATCCGGCTCTAGGCGCTCCCGCCTACTCGCGCTCGCGAGCGACGATGATGGCGCCGATCATGGCCACGACCAGGAGCGCCGACGCGATCTCGAAGGGCACCGCGTAGGGGCCCACGAAGGCCGCGCCAAGCTGCGCGATGACATCGGCCGGCACCGGCTCGATGGCCACCGGCCAGGCCACCTGCAGCACTACCGCCGCCAGTGCCACAAAGAACAGCGCCGCAAAGCCTGCCACGAGCCGCCATTGGTCGTTGAAGCGCTCCTGGTGCGGGTCGAAATAGTTCCGGCAGAGCATCACGGCGAAGATGACGAGCGTGGCGATGGCGCCCACGTAAACCAGCACCTGGACGATCGCCACGAACTCGGCTTCGAGCAACAGGAACAGGCCCGCGATGCCGAAGAGCGCCAGCACCAGCCCGAGGGCGCTGCGCAGCAGGTTGTATGAGAGCACGACCATGAGCGCCCCGCCAAGGGTGGCGACGGCGAGCAAAGCGAAGACCACAGCTTGCATGAGTGCTTTGGCTCCCTATCTCATTCAGGCCGCCGCCGGCAGTTCCTGGGCTACTGCGGCCTGCGCGGCTGCTTCCTGGTCCTCAGCGAAGCGCCGGGCCGCGCGGCCGAGCAGCGTCAGGCAGACGAACAGGTCGGCCAGGCTGCCGGCCAGCATGAGCAGATACTGTACGGCCTGGGGCACGGGCAATTTGACGACGATGGCGACCCAGGCGATGCTGGCCAGGGAAGCGGGCACCAGCACCTTCCAGGCAAAGCCCAGCATCTGGTCGATGCGGAAGCGCGGCCACGTGCCGCGGATCCACATCAGGATGAAGACGACGATGATGGCCTTCACGAAGAAATAGATCGGCCCCAGGACGGGCAGGGCGCCTGCGCCGGGCCCGCGCCAGCCGCCCAGGAAGAGGACCGTAGTGATGCAGGAAACCGCCAGCAGGTTGCTGTACTCGGCGATGTAGAACCAGCCGAACTTGAGCCCGCTGTACTCGATGAAGTAGCCCGCCACGATCTCCGAATCCGCTTCGAGCAGGTCGAACGGCGCCCGCCCCGTCTCGGCTGCCGCCGCCAGAAAGTAGATGATGGCCGTCAGGGGAAGCACCAGGATGAAAGGCACGGGCTGCCTGAGCACGATGTCGTTCAGGCGCATGGAGCCGGTAACCAGGACGACGGTAGCGATGGAGAGGACCATCGGCACCTCGTAGCTGAGCAGCTGGGCCACGACCCGGAACGCGCCGATGAGGGCGAACTTGTTGTTGGACGACCAGCCGGCCATCAGCACGGCCAGCGTGCTCAGCGAGCCGACGGCCACCAGGTAGAGCGCCCCGATGTTCAGGTCCTGCCCGCTGATGCCTCTGCCGAAGGGCAGCACGGCCCACAACAGCACGGCGGCGGCCGCGATCAGCACCGGGGCCAGGTTGAAGACGGGCTTGTCGGCGCCGTCGGGGATGATGTCTTCTTTGACCATCATCTTGACGGCGTCGGCGATCGCCTGGAAGATGCCCCACGGGCCAACCCGGTTGGGCCCGATGCGGTTCTGGATGCGCCCGATCACCTTGCGCTCCATCCACGTCAGGGAGAGCGTGGCGATGACGCTCAGCATGGCCAGCATGCCGCCCCAGATCACGTCGTCAATCACGATGACGGCCCAGCCGGGCAATAAGCCGCCGAGCCAGGCCGTCCAGGCCTTCGCAATGTTGAGCCAGAGGTCGCTGATGAAATGCATCGGAGCTCCCAACGCGGCTTATTGCCACTCCAACGCGCCCTTGCGCCAGGCATAGAGCAGGCCGGCCGCCAGGATGGCGATGAAAAGGACCATCTCGAGCAAGGCGTAGAGCCCCAGCCGGCCATAAGCCACGGCCCACGGGAACAGGAACACCGCCTCCACATCGAAGACCACGAACACCAGGGCGTACAGGTAATACTGGGCCTTGAACTGCACCCAGGTGTCGCCGATGGTCTCCATGCCGCACTCATAGGTCGCGTTCTTACGGGGGTTGGGCCGCTTGGGGCGAACGAGCCAGGCCATGGCCAGGCCGACGGCTGGCAGCGCAAAAGCGATGATGGCAAAGATGCCCATGAAGGTATATTGTGCAAACACGATGCTCACTCCTCCCCAGAACCCGCGGATTGTAGCACAGCCACTTTTCAGGCGCAAGCGTTCCTGCACGGCGCGCCAGCACCGCGCCACTTCACGGCCGAGCACCGCGCCCGGCAGCCGCGGTGGGGGCGGCGCCTGCGTTTGGGAACGGTTACATTCACAGGATGGACAGGATGATACGGGATGGACAGGATAAGACTCAAGAAATATCCTGTCTATCCGGCTCACCCTGTCTATCCAGTTCGAATCAACGGACCGGAGCGCGACAGCCGGGCCGGCCCTGACACGCCGGCCAATGCCCTGGATATTCAGGGCGCGTCGTGCTATACTTGCTGCCGGGCTATGGCGCCTGGCCCGATGGGCCCCACAGTGAAGCTGGGATTCACTCATGACTACCGAAGCCGACACCTGCCGGAAGCACGTCCTCCCGAAGCTGATCGAAGCCGGATGGGATGAAGAGCCGCACTCCCTGACCGAGCAGAAGACCTTCACCGACGGCCGCATCGTGGTCACCGGCGAGAAGGTCAGGCGGCGTCCCCAGAAGCGTGCCGATTACCTCCTGCGTTACACCCGCGACTTCACCATTGCCGTAGTCGAGGCCAAACCCGAATACCAGACACCGGGCCAGGGGCTGCAGCAGGCCAAGGAGTATGCCGAAATCCTGGGCCTGAAGTTCGCCTATGCCACGGACGGCCACGGCATCGTGGAGTTCGATTACCTGACCGGCCAAGAGCGCCTGCTCATCGCCTTCCCGACGCCCGACGAGCTCTGGCAGCGCTGGCAGGCGGGGCAGCAAGTGAGCCCGGAAGTCGCCAAATCGCTGCTGACGCCGGCGCACCACTTGAGCGGCAAGACGCCCCGTTACTACCAGGAGATAGCCATCAACCGCACGGTGCAGGCCATTCTCCAGGGCAAGCGTCGCATCCTGCTCACCATGGCGACCGGCACCGGCAAGACGGTTGTGGCCTTCCAGATTTGCTGGAAGCTCTGGACTGCCCGCTGGAACCGGGCCGGCGAATACCGGCGCCCGCGCATCCTCTACCTGGCCGACCGCAACATCCTGGTGGATGACCCCAAGGACAAGACTTTCGCTGCCTTCGGCGACGCACGCTGGAAAATCGAGAACGGCGAGGCGGTCCAGAGCCGCGAGATGTACTTCGCCATCTACCAGGCCATCGCCCAGGACGAGCGCCGCCCGGGCCTGTATCGGGAGTACCCGCCGGACTTCTTTGACCTGATTATCGTCGACGAGTGCCACCGGGGCAGCGCCCGAGACGAGAGCAACTGGCGGGAAATCCTGGAGTACTTCCACCCGGCGTTCCAATTGGGCATGACCGCCACGCCGCTGCGTGAGGACAACCGGGATACCTATGCCTACTTCGGCAATCCCCTATACACTTACAGTCTCAAGCAGGGCATCGACGACGGCTTCCTGGCTCCCTACCGGGTCCATCGGGTACTCACCACCTACGACGCCGCCGGCTGGCGGCCCGGCAAGGGCGAGCTGGACCGTTACCTGCGGGAGGTGCCCGACCGGGAATACTCGACCCCTGACTTCGAGCGCGTCGTCGCGCTCAGGGCGCGCACCGAGGCCATCGCCCGCCACCTGGCCGATTTCATGCGCAAGACCGACCGCTTTGCCAAGACCATCGTCTTCTGCGTTGACCAGGAGAGCAAGACCAACCGAACCAAGTAGAGGGCAAGAAGAA
>CAWEHT010000465.1:0-3815 GCA_963808455.1 uncultured Chloroflexia bacterium
AAACAGGCCGGCCGTTCGGCCGCCAATCGCAACGATTCGACGACGAGCCCACCCACCACGATCACTATCGTCAGCGCCAGCGACCATGTGAAGCGTGCATCCAGCGTCAGCCGGGCCGGCTTCTGGATGAGTCGCCGGTGCAAGGCCAGGGCCGCGCCGGCCAGGAACAGGACCGCGAAGCAGTCGAGGATGAGCTTATAAAACAGGTAGACATTGCCCAGCAGGAACTTGAAGAGGTGCCCGTCGATGGCCGCCAGAGCTGTGCCGGCGAAGAACACGAAGAAGCTCCAGGCCAGGGCGCCGTGCAAGGCCCCGGGATATCGCTGTGACAGGACGCGGGCCTGGGCGATCGTGTACTTGATGCAGCGCCCCAGTCGCACAGGAACCCTGTCCCAGCGCATTTCCGGTCGCCCTACCCGCCACCACAGGCTGGCCTGGCCGTAGAACCGGTAGAGCAAGATCAAGGTAGCCAGGCCCATGATGCCATACACCAGAAGGTCCGGCCGCCATGCGCCCGGGATCCCCCAGTATTCAACTCGCACCGGCATGGCGCGCCCTCCTCTTCGCCATTGAATGGCCGCCCCTCAACGGGCCTTTTCGATCTCTGAGCTCAGCTCCGGCATCAAGTCCAGGATGTCGAGCCGGGCGCCATACCGGGCGATATCGAAGATCGGCGCCGTTCGATCGCTGTTGATGGCCACGATGAGCTGGCTGTCGGCCATCGCCTGCACGTGTTCCGGCGCGCCGCTGATGCCAAGCGCCAGGTAGAGCCTGGGCTTCACCGTCTTGCCTGACTTGCCGACCAGCCGCGTCGCAGGGAGCCAACCCTGGTCAACAACGGGTCGCGAGCCGCACACCACCCCACCGAGCGCCTTCGCCAGCTCCTCCGCCATCTCCACATTGTCGCGGCTCTGGATGCCCCGGCCGATGGCGACCAGGATCTCTTCCTTGCTGATATCGACGTCGCCGCTGGCCGGCTCGACGAAATCGGTCACATGCACCCGTAGCCCGTCGAGGGGCGGCGCCTGGGGCCGGCTGACCGCGGGCCGCCCGCCGGCGCGCCCTGCCTCGGGCTTGAAGCCGCCCGGCACCATGGTCACCAACACTTGAGGCTCGGGCAGCCGGCCCTCCGCCATGACCTTCCCGCCGCACGTCTGGCTCACGAACATCAGGGCGCCATCCTCGGCCCGCACGCTGCGGCAGTTGCTCACCAGGGGCAGTGTCAACCGCGACGCCAGCCATCCCGCGACATCGGCTCCTATGGACGTGTCGCCGAACAGCACCGCCCGCGGGGCCGCGGCGGTGACGAGCTCGACCAGGACCCTCTGGTAGCCATCCGAATTGAAGTCGGCCAGCGCAGGATCGTCGATGTACCACACCTCGTCGGCCCCCAGGGTATCCGCCAGCTCTGCGGACTGGTACCCGAGCAAGATCCCGATGACTTTCCCACCGGTCGCGGCGGCCAGAGCGTGTGCCGCCGCCAGCATGCTGTAGGAGATCTCGGCCACCTGCCCCCGCAAGTGCTCGATGACGACGTAAATGTCCTGGTTCATCCCTGTCCTCCTGTCAGGCAAAGGAACTGATCCTCTACAGAATGCCATGCTCCCGGAACAGCTCCACCAGCCGGGCGGCCACCACCCCTGCATCGCCTTCGATCATGGCGGCCCGTGCCACGTGGCGCGGGCAAGAACAACCGGCTGACCGGCCATCCATTCACGGCCTCCAGTTCGGCGGCGGGCACGTTCTCGATGCTCGCGGTCTTCATCGCCTGCCGGATCCTGCTGATCGGCACATAGCGGGGCGGCTGCGCCGACGCCTGGATGCCCAGCACCCCAGGAAGGACCATTTCCATCTCGGCGATCAGGCCGCCGGGGTATTCTTTGCGCACCCTGGCGACGTTGCCCGCCAGCGTCACGCCCGACACATAACCTACATACGGCATCCCCAGCAGCTCGGCCAGCCGCGGGCCGATAGGCCCGTCGAGGTCGTTGTGGGCCTGAACTCCCGTCAGGATCAACTCGGGCCGCAGCGTTTTCATGGCATTGGCGAATATCCTGGCCAGCCCGTGGCTCGGCACGCCTGCGCCAAAATCCCCTTTGAGCCTGATCAACCGCTCGGCGCCCTTGGCCGCGGCGACGTATAGCGCGTCATCCGCGCCGTCCATTTCCGGGGCCATGACGGTCACCGGCCCGGCGCCCGCTTCCTTGAGCAGGATGGCCTGCTCCAACGCGTGGTCGTCGAACTCGTTCACGATCAAACGCAGGCAGGCTTCATCCAGCGCCGTGCCCTGCTCGTCGAGCACGAGCTCCTCCACGAGATCCGGCACCAGTTTCAGGGCCACCACGATGTTCATCTTCTATCGCCTCCTTGGCTGCGATGCGCCGCGTTGCGCCATGGCGGTCAGCCCAGGTCCATGGCCTCAACCAGCAGCTCCACAATATCTCGCACCGACATACCCGGGATCTCTCGCACCGACTTGACCGCATCCTCGAACCGCGGGGGCTCGTAGGGGCAGGCCACCGCCAGCACTTCGGCCCCGACGCCGGCTGCCTCGCGCACCCGCCATTCCGAGGTTCGCGTCCGCGCCCGTTCCCAATGGTACCCGTCCATCCACATCCCTCCGCCGCCCCCGCCGCAGCAGATGCTGGTAGAACGGTTGTGAGGCATCTCCACCAGTTCACGCTTCAGCACCGCCCCCAGCAACTCCCGGGGCGCCTCGTAGACGCCGTTCGCCCGGCCCAGGTAGCAGGCGTCGTGGTAGGTCGTCTTGGCCTTCAAGCGCCTCTTGATCAGCGGCCGCAGCTGGTCGAGCCGTTCCGCCAGGAACTGTGTGTGGTGCATCACGGCGACCGATATGCCGAGCGCCGGGTACTCGTTCTTGAACGCGTTGTAGGCGTGCGGGTCCGTCGTGACGATCCGGTTGAACCGGTATCGCTCGAATGCCCGGCCATTTCGCTCCGCGAGTGTTTCGAACAGCCCTCGCTCGCCGGCCAGCCGCACGGAATCCCCGTCGTTCACCTCGTCTGGCCCAAGGATGGCGAAGTCCACATCCATCGCCTTGAGGAGCCGCGCGACCGCCTGGCTCACCTTCTGCACGCGTGGATGGAATGAGCCGTAGTCGCCGACGTACCACAGCACATCGGCCGACATCTTGTTGCGGCCAAACAGCGGGACGTCCAACCCGCCATCCGGCGACCTGATCCAATCGGCCCCATTTGGGGGCGTGAGAGCGCGTTGGGTTCGGCTCCCACCCCGCGCAGGAACAGATAGCGCAGGTCGCCGATGAACGGGTTGCCCGGGGCGAACACCAGGCTGTAGCCGCAGACCGCCCACAGCAGGGTGATCACCGCCATCATGGCGAAGCTCTGCATCATGGTGCCGAGCACGTTCTTCCGGCGCACCAGTCCGCAGTAGAACAGAGCCAGGCCGGGGCCCGTCATCATGAGCACCAGCGCGGCGCTGACCAGCATCCAGGCGTTATCGCCGGCCGACTGGGAGGCGGCTACCGCGGCCTGCAAGGCCCGCAGTTCGGCGCGATCCACCGGTGGCGCTTGCGCCAGGGCGGAGGAAGAGAACAGCAATAGTACAGCAAACACACGATTCGACAACTTGGTCTCCTCAACGTGGAGATAGGTCCCGCGCACAAGGCGGGAAATCTCACGTTAAGAGATGGCGCGCCGCGGGGCCACAAGAAAGAATGAATCTGCCCGATAGAAAGAATTTATGGCCCAACAAACCGAGCTTGACGGCGCGGCGATGACCGGCCTTGAATCCGTGAATCGCGGTTCGAATCCACGGCGGGGAGCCAACTCCAA
>CAWEHT010000466.1:0-7346 GCA_963808455.1 uncultured Chloroflexia bacterium
CAAGGAGATCTGGAAGATCTGCAGCTCGCGTTTCACTCACTGTTTCGCATTGTCATGTTGTCGATCCCGGTCGCGGCCGTGGCCGTGGCCGGCTTCGCAGGCTATAACTTTGTTTCGGCGCAGCTTGCGGATATTCCTCAGACGCCCCGGGCAAACCTTCTGCGCCCCGCTGCTGAACAACCCTTCGATCTCAGCCCGACGACTTTGCAGACGCGCCTTACCGGTCTGTACCTGCAGTGGGAGAGCGGGGCGTTGAACACGCCAGCAGGCCCTAACGGGACCTTGCAGGCCTTTCGCATCGATCCAGGGGAATCGGCGGCCGCGGTGAGCCAGGCGCTCCAGGATCAGGGGTTGATCCGGGACGCGAACCTGTTCCGCATGTACATGCGGTACCAGGGGCTGGATCAGCAGTTGGCATCCGGTGATTTTCAGCTGGCGCCAAACATGACCATGCCCGAGATCGCAGAGCGCCTTCAGCATTCACGTATCGAAGAAGTGGTCCTGACAGTCCCAGAGGGCATGCGTGCAGAAGAGGTTGCGGACCTGCTCAACGTCAAGAACATCATGGATGGCGACGCCTTTCTGGCACTGGTCCGCGGAGGCAACGCTTCGGCATCAGCGCTGGGTGACTACAGCTGGCTGCCGGGCGGCCTGAATTCCCTGGAGGGTTACCTCTTTCCTGATACCTACCGCCTCCCCGCGCAGGCAACACCGGCAGACCTGATCCAACGCATGCTGGACAACTTCGGCCAGCGTGTAACTCCCGATATCGTGGCCCAGGCGACGCAGTCAGGGCGCAACCTGAGCCAGGTGATCACGATCGCGTCGATAGTCGAACGCGAAGCCGAGCAAGCGGACGAACGCCCAATCATCGCCAGCGTCTACTGGAACCGTATCAGTGGGGCGTGCAGCAGTGAGACCGGCGGAGCATACTTGCAGGCCGATCCCACGGTGCAGTATGCGGCAGGGCGGCCGGGGGAGTGGTGGTGGAAGCCGCCATCAGTGGACGCCTATAAGGGTGTGCTGTCGCCGTACAATACCTACTTACATCCGGGCCTGCCGCCTGGCCCGATCAGCAGCCCGGGTCTGTCTGCTATCAAGGCAGCGGCCGCGCCGGCCGGCACCAAGTACTGCTTCTTCGTGGCTATGGGTAACGGAAGGCACGTCTTTGCCACCACGCTGGCCGAGCATCAGGCCAACGTTGCCCGCTACCAGAAATGAGACCGGCGCGTTCGAAGCTGGACATAGAGCGTTGTCGCCGGCCGCTGCTGCCGGCCAAGGATTTCAGGAAGTCGCGCGGCCTCGCGGGGCAGTCGCGCGTGCTTATTTCTTTCGCCGACTCTTTGCTCGCGGCGCTCAAGCGCAGCGGCGCCGGCGTCTGCGCGGCGGCAAGTGTGATCGTCGGCCTCGCGCTCCTCGTCGCCTGCTCCATGCCCGGCGACGCAGCGCCGATCATCAAGGTCGGGCTGATCGCCCCATTCGAAGGGCTGGGGCGGCCCCTGGGTTACGCTGTGTTGCCGGCCGTCAAGCTGGCTCTGGCGCAGGCCAATGCAGCGGGCGAGTTCGGGAGTTACCGCGTGGCGCTTGTGGCGCTCAACGACGACGGGGAGCCAGCAACGTCGGCAGCGCAGGCACAGGCGTTGGCCCAGGATCCCGATATCCTGGCGGCACTCGCGCCCTGGGGCAGCGAGACGGCCGCTGCGGCTGCGCCGGTGCTGCGACAGGCTGGCATTGCGGCACTGGCCGCAGCTCCGTTGGCCTCTGCACCGGGAATGCGCGCATTGTGTCCTCCACCGGATGAACTGGCCGAGGATCTGCTTGCGCTCGCGGGTGGCCCGGGCGCACGCCCACCCGCCGTAGCAGGTCCCCCGAATGCGCTGGCGAAGGCGCTTCGAACGGCTGCCGGGTTCAGCGGAAGCGCTATTGCAGCAAGCCCTACTGATTTGGCTGGCCAGACCCGCCTCTACACAGGAACGCGGCCGGCGGGGCGGATGAGTTGCGGCTCTGGCGGGCCCAGGGTTGGCAAGGGCGGATGTTGGGAGGGCCGGACCTGGCGCGTGACTGGTTCGGGGAACGGGCGGGCGCGGGCGGTGAAGGATCGCTGGCGGTGACCTGCGTCCCGGGAGCAACGCTGCCGGCAGACTTTGCGGCCGGCTACCAGGCGCAGGCCGGGGCGCCGCCGGGCCCGGACGCGGCGCTGGCATACTATGGGGCGCGGCTGCTGCTCCAGGCGATGGCGATGGATATCGCCCAGCAAGGCCGTCCGACGCGGGCCGGCGTGTCCGCCGCCCTGGCTCGGGAATCAGTGCCAACGCGGGTGCTGACCCTCGAGCTTGAGGGTGGAAAATGGGTGCCGATGCCGCGCTAGCCTGGACGACCCGCAGCACTAACGCTGCTTCAGCAACTCATCATAAGCGACGCGGAGCTCGCCGCCGCAAAACCCCGTAGGCTGGCGTCAGCGGATGATGCGATGGATCAGCGCTGGGGGTGCAACGGGCTGGGGCGAGATGCGCCATGCTTGCGCCAGACGGCGCAGTGCGGCCTGGCCGGTGGCTTCATCGCGCGCATGGACCTGCAAGAGCGGCTGGCCCGCCTCGACCAGGCAACCGATCTTGGCACCGGGCGCGAGCACCACCCCCACGGACGGGTCAATGGAGTCGCTCTTGCGGGCGCTGTCCGCCGCCCAGGTCAACGACGGCGTAGCCAACGGCGCGCGCGATCTGCGGCTGCCACGTAGCCACTCTGGGTCGCGAGCAAGGGTAACTGGATCGGCGCGCGTGGCAGGCGGGATGGATCGTCGATCTGGCGAAGGTCGCCACCTTGCGCGGCAACAAATTCCCGAAATTTGGCGAATGCGGACCCGTCTGCCACGCTGGCCGATGCCCTTTGGCGAGCGACGGCGGGCCCGGCAGCCGGAGTGGCCAACAACAGCATTTCCGCTGCCACCTCAAGGCAATGCCCGGCGAAATCGGCCGGGGCATGCCCCTGAAGCGTGCTGATGGCCTCGGCCACCTCGAGCGCATTGCCGGCGGCGAGACCAAGGGGCTGCTCCATGTCGCCAATCACCGCGGTCATGCGGCGGCCCAGGTGCCTCCCAATCTGCACCATCAAGTCTGCGAGCACGAAGGCCTGCTCTTCCGTGGCCATGAACGCGCCCTTGCCGGCCTTGACGTCCAGAACAATACCATCGGCGCCGGCGGCGATCTTCTTGGACATGATGGAACTCGCGATCAGCGGCAAACTGTCCACGGTGGCCGTCACGTCGCGCAGCGCGTAGAGTTTGCCATCGGCGGGGGCCAGCTCGTGCGTCTGTCCCGCGAGGACCAGGGAGATCCGGCGCAGCTGCGACTTGAACTGGTCAATAGTGAGGTCGAACCTGAAGCCCGAGATGGCCTCCAGCTTGTCGAGGGTGCCTCCGGAGAAGGACAGGCCGCGCCCGGACATTTTTGCCACCGGCACGCCGAGGCTGGCGACGATGGGTGCTACTACCAGAGTGGTCTTGTCGCCCACGCCCCCCGACGAATGTTTATCCACCACAAACGGGGCGACGTCGTGCAGGTCAAGCGTCGCGCCTGAGAAGGCCATGGCTTCGGTCAAGCAGGCCGTCTCCGATGGCGTCATGCCGCGCCAGTAGACTGCCATGCACCAGGCGGCTGCCTGATAATCCGGGATCTCGCCGGCCACGAACCCTCGGATGAAGCTCTCAATCTCGTCCGGCGATAGCTCGGCGCCATCGCGCTTCTTGCTGATGATGTCCACGGCGCGCATCTTAACCACCTATAACACTTGGGTCTTGGATGAAGTTCTTCGACAATTATAACTCTATTTGCCGTATCCAAAGCATGACGGCCTTCGTCATCATGGGTAGTTCTTAATGCTTTGACGCTCTGCAACCCAGCTGTTACGATGGCCCCAGGGCCAGCGAACATCGCGGGTTGAGGTGGATCTCGTGAGCCAATCAGGAGCAGGCGGGAGAGCCGGTCATACGCAGGATGCGGGCGTTCAGCAACGGCCCGTTGGCAGGCACGCCGACGGCCATGGGGCAGGCTGTGCCATCATTGGAGGTGGCCTGGCGGGGTGCGAGGCCGCGTGGCAGGCTGCGCAACGCGGAATGCGGGTCACCCTTTACGAGATGCGGCCGCTGAAAACGACGGCTGCCCATCAAAGCGATTTGTTGGCCGAGCTGGTTTGCTCGAATAGCCTGGGTTCGAACCAGCCGGACCACGCCTTGGGCATCCTGAAGAACGAGATGCGCCGGCTGGGATCGCTCATCATCGGTTGCGCCGATCGGACGGCCTTGCCGGCGGGCAGCGCGCTGGCGGTGGGGCGCGAGGCATTCAGCCGCTCGGTGACTGCGGCCATCCTGGGCCACGCCAACATCACCGTCCGTCGTGAAGAGGTCGGCGAATTACCGGTTGGCGGGCCGGTGATCGTGGCTTCTGGGCCTTTGACGTCGTTACGACTGGCCGAAACGGTGCGATCCTTGGTCGGGCAGGACTGGCTCTCTTTCTTCGACGCCATGGCGCCCATCGTGACGGCCGAGAGCGTGGACATGAGCATCGCCTTCCGTGCAAGCCGCTATGCCAACCGGCACGAGGCTGAGCCCCTGCAAGGGGATTACATCAACTGTCCCATGAGCCGCGCGTGGAGTATTACGCCTTTGTGGAGGCCGTAAAGTCAGCCGACAAGATCGCGCTGGCGGACTTCGAGCAGGAGGCATCTTCGTTGGGGCTCCCTGGCGAGGGCGCCCGGTATTTCGAGGGCTGTCTGCCGATCGAGGTGCTGGCAGCACGCCACGCCGACGCATTGGCCTATGGGCCGATGCGGCCTGCCGGCCTGAGCGACCCCAGGACGGGGAAGCGTCCGTTCGCAGTGGTGCAGCTGAGGCAAGATGACGTGGCTGGTGCCTTGTACAACCTGGTCGGTTTTCAGACCAATCTGAAATGGGGCGACCAGGAGCGCGTTCTGCGCATGATCCCGGGGCTGCGAGAGGCTGAGTTCGTGCGGTTTGGCCAGCTGCATCGCAACACGTTCATCAAGAGCCCCAGGCTGCTCAGGCCGACTTTGCAGTGGCAGGCTCGCGATGATCTGTTCTTCGCCGGACAGATCACGGGCACAGAGGGTTACGTCGGCTCGGCGGCGGGTGGTCTCCTTGCCGGCATCAACGTTGCACGGCTGGCGCGAGGGAGGCCTGCAATGGCTTTGCCACCGACGACCATGATGGGCGCGTTGTTCCATTACATCACCCATGCGAACCCGGCCGAGTTTCAGCCCATGAAGGCCAATCTCGGGCTGTTGCCGCCGCTGGCGGTGCGAGTGCCGGGCAGGCGCGATCGAGGCCTCGCACACGCTGCGAGGGCGGCTGCAGACTTCGAGGCAGCCCTGGGGGCCGCAGCGGAGCCTGACCTGGGCACGGATGGTAGAGGATAGCACACGACAGCAAGAAAGGTAGCGCGCTTTAGTAGTTGACGCGCAAGTATTGTGTGCTATAATGGGAAGGCTGTTGGGGTCCTTCCCTCGCGCTCGACGCGGATCTTCTCCAGGCGCCGGGCTTCCAATCAGGAGGAGTACCATGCGAACACCCACTCGAAGACCGTGCGTACTGGCTTTTGCCCTGGCCGCGATCTTGCTGTCCAGCTTGACATCACCGTCCGCTGTTGCGCTCGCGAGCAGCCAGGCCAGCTTTGCTCCCCAAATCTTGATCCCACCGACGTCCGGTGGGGAGATCTTCTTCCCGTCGGGCCCAAACGTTGGCGCGGTCTTGGTCCCGCAGTCGGGCCCCACGCTGGCGCCGGTGGGCGTGAACGGGGCCGGCACTTGCTCCGGGCCAAACCTGATCGCTAACGGCGATTTCGAGGGCGGTTTCTCGGGCGATGGGATCGGCAATTCGTGGGCTGCCTTCAACGACGGTGGCCGGGCGAGCTATGGCTACTTCGACGACACGTGGCCGCAAGTGGTTGTGAATGGGCTCAACGCACAGCTGATCCAGATCAACACGTACAACATGGGAGCGGCCGACGGGAACCGCTTCAGCGGCATTTTCCAGGTCATCGACGGTCTGGTGCCCGGCACGACTTACGAGCTTTCGATGTATGGGGAGATGCGTGAGGAGGCGGCGCATTCCAACGAAGACCCCTACCGTTACCGCGTACAATGGGGCTACGCGCCGGCTCGGCCCGACTCCAGCGCGGCCGACATCTGGAACTGGAGTGAGTTGCCCTGGAACAGCATCTATCTGGAGTCCTCTGGCGGCCCAATGCTGCCTTTCAGTGTGCAGTTCCAGGCGCCGAGCCACCGTGTCGTCATCGGCATACGGGCGCTCAAGAAGTGGGGCACGACGATGCGCGAGCTCGACGTCAACCTGGACGCGATCCACCTGGTGCCGTGCGGGGGCTCGACACCGGCTCTGGCCAGCCTCGCGCCGGTTGTGAGCGTTGGCCCAGCTAACGGATTTGTGGACGATCAGGTGGCGCAGGTTGCTGTGAACCCGGTTGCGCCCGCAGCGGGCGACGGGTGCCTGTTCGGGGGTTGCAGCAGTTACAGCATAGCTTCGGCGGGGACTGGGTATTGCGGTCTGGCCGGTGGGTGTTATTCGGACCCGGCACCTGTGCGGGCGAGGTGGTACGTCGTGAGGCGTGGCGACTCGCTCTCGCGCATCGCTGCCAGATACGGTGTGTCGGTGCTGGCGCTGATGCGCCGCAACGGATTGCGCAACGCGAACTTCATCTATTGGGGTGAACGGCTCGCAGTGGACTGGTGAAGTTCAGGCCGGCCCTTTGCGGTCCGTCGTTCCGTTAGCCTGGGCTCCGGCCGGACAGTGAAGTCCGTAACCGTATCAGGTCGGGAGTACGGCACTGGATCAGGCGGCCCTGGAAGCCGTCTCAGTCGACGGGCAAGCACAGCAGGGCGGGAGCATGGCGGCTTCCGCCCTTTGCGTTGGCAGCTCCGAAATTCCACGCTTCGGCATCCTCGGCAGAATTGGGCGCGACCTTTGCGCTACCCTCACGTCATCCCTTTCAGATAACCGTCAGATAGCTGGCAAATGCATGAGTGGTATCCGGCGCCATGCACCGGCTCCTCTCATATTGCGGATGGCCACCCATGCCTTGCGTCTGCGATCCGGCATGCCGTCGCAGCTTGGTTGGCGTAAGGAGGTGTCGCTCTGGACCCGAATCAGTTCTCGTAAGGCCGGCACCCTTGAGACTGTATCGCCCGATCCTGGATCTCCGCTCTGGCTGCTCGTCAGGGCTGCGCCCTAGTTCTGGTGCGTGGGCGTGAACCTGAGGCCCTGGCGCAGGTTGCCAGCCGCCAGCAGGCGGAGGAACACACCGGCGGGCGAGGTTGTG
>CAWEHT010000467.1:0-11910 GCA_963808455.1 uncultured Chloroflexia bacterium
TGACCTCGATCCGCAGGAGGGCGGTGAAGAAAAGCACGATGACGAGCACCCCGGCCGACAGCGCGCTCATGACGACCAGCGTGATGGCCGCCTTGATGATGCGCGCGCGGCGCCACAGGATGCAAAGCTGGCCCTCGATGGCCGGCCGCGCTTCCTCGCCGGCAGCCCGGAGCTCGTCGGTCAGGAGCCTGGCCCGGTCGATGGCTCGCCCCAGGCGGTTCGTCATGGACAGGATGAGCAGACCGACGCCCGAGATGAGGATGACCGGCCCGATGGCGGTCTGCAGGACCGGGATGAGCTGTGCGACGGAGAGCGCGGGCATGGAGCCTCCAAGCGGGCCACCGGCCGGGAGCGGAACCGCCCGCTCGCCCAGGCGCGGTGGGACCCAGAAGGGACATTATAGCATTCCCTGCCAGGGTTGATCTGGCTCTGGCGCGAGGGAGTCACCGACACGGCCCACTTCTTCAGCCTGCACGACATCAAGTCGCCTTCGGCCCCCGATCACGCGGAGTTCCGCGAGCTCCTGGGCGCGCTCGTGGGCGTACGCCTCACGTAGGACCTTTAAGGCAATAACTTCCGCCGCTGTCATGCTGACCGCAGCGCAAAGCTCGGGTGGACGAGAGAACCAGCGCCCGCGGCGGAACGCCAGCGAAGCACCCGTCGCGCCCAGCATAGGCGGCACGGATGCTTCGACCTGCCACGCCGACTCGTCAAGCGCGGTCAGGGAGCCGGCCTGCCTGGAAACTCCCTTCGCTCTCGCCTCGCCGCTGTCATTCTGAGCGGGTTGACGAGAAGGCTCACGTAGCGGCGAGTCACAGCGAAGCATCCGTCTCGGGACTCCCGGAACGGATGCTTCGGCGTGCCACGCCGACTCGTCAAGCGCGGTCAGGGAGCCGGCCTGCCTGGAAACTCCCTTCGCTCTCGCCTCGCCGCTGTCATTCTGAGCGGGTTGACGAGAAGGCTCACGTAGCGGCGAGTCACAGCGAAGAATCCGTCTCGGGACTCCCGGCACGGATGCTTCGGCCTGCCACGCCGACTCGTCAAGCGCGGTCAGGGAGCCGGTCTGCCTAGAAACTCCTGGTACGGATTCTTCGCTGCGGCGCGCCGTGTGACAGGCTTTGTGGGCACAGCCGCTCAGAATGACAGTCCAGGGGTTTCTTGCGTCGCCGCGTGCCGCCCGCGGCACGGATAACCCAGCATGACATTGGGGGCTTCTTCAGCAGCCCCATCCCGCCTGGGCGCGATGGAATACCCGGAATGACAGACGCTGCTACCGACGATGTCCCCTGCATATGCATTAGGCTCCGTCCGGCCCGCGTCGCTCCAGGCCCGGTCATGGATGCCGGTAGGCGTCCCGGCGGTGTTCGACCCTCAGCACGACGACAGTTTGCGCGCTGTCGTCGATGTCGTAGATAGCCCGATAGTCGCCTATCCGGACCCGGTACGCGTCGTCGTTCTCGAGCTTGAGGTAACCCGGCGGCCGTGGGTTTTCTCTAAGGGCGCGGAACGCGTCCCTTACGCGGTCGAAGATATCGCCTTGCAGCCGGTCGAAGATCCTTCTGCGCAGGAATTCCAAATGCCGCCTGGCCAGCGGTGTTCAAACCTGAGGCTCCCCCCCGACGGGGCTACGCCCGGAATTCGTGCACTCATCAGCCTCACTTACCGTCGCCACAAGGAGTTGACGCGACCTCCGCCGCCCCAGATTGCCGTGACACCCAGGAGGAAGCCGAAAACGTACCAGTTCCCACTGTTGTGTACCTCGTACACGTGCACCTCATCTGAAAACAGCGAGACGATAAGTGTCACCGGAGCGATCATGCCGTGCCAGAGTCCCAGCCAGAAGCCGGCGACGCGGCCTTCGTCGTTGGGAGTGTTAGCCGCCGGGTTCGGGCCGGCGAGACTGCCCGCCAGTGTTGCACACTGCGGGCACGCCAACCCATCGGTGATCGAGATCTTCTTCATGAAAACACCTCCTCTCCTATAGTGCCGCGTTCGACGATTTGCCAGGCTCCTTGTCGGTTGAACGCGGCGCCGGGCGCTCCCGTGTCTGCCGGCAGGTCGCCGTCAAGCGCCGCGTCGCTCCCGGCCGCGGCGAGCGCGGCCGCGGCGATGGCTTCGTAGGCGGGCGCCAGCAGCTCGATCAGGTCGGCGCCGGGCAGGAACGCGGCAGGCCCCAGCCGCTTCAGCCCGGGCATGGCCACCGGGCCGCGCCCGACGGGGCTTGCCAGCTGTTCCAGCCGCTCGCCGGGCTGCCAGAAAGTGGCCAGCGTCTCGCTCAGCGCCGGCCCGGGTGGCGCTGCCCCGGCCGCCCCGGCCCGGTACGCCTCGCCGGACTCGAGAAGGGCGCGGTCGGGCTCGCCGGCCGCCAGGCCCTCTGTCTCAGCGCGCCCGCGTGCGCAGCGCGGCCAGGATTTGCTCCTCCGACCGGCCGCGGAGCCGGAAAAGCATGAAGGGGTCTTCGTCGAATCGCTCGGCCAGGATGTAGTGCGACGCGGCCACGTGCTTGCAGGGGTTGGCGTAATCGGGGCAAGTGCAAGAGGTGATCAGGTCGCCGCTCCGATCGGGGAACAGGCTCACCCCGGCCGCCACAAAAGCCTCTTCGATGTCCTTCGGCATCTCGCCGGCCAGCAGGTGGGCCACGAAGGCCGCCCTCTCGGCCATCCGTTCGACGACCGCGTCCCATTGCGCGTCGGTCAGGCGCGTGAGCTCGATGGACACGGTGTATGGCTTTGGGCGCGAGCCCTGGACACGCGCCGTCACCCGCCCGCCGCGCTCCTCGATCGACAGCACCTGGCCGGCGCGCGCGTAGCTGCGCCCCCGGCTCAGCCGCCCGGCATCGACCAGCCGCTCCAGCGCGGCGATCCAGCGCCCGGCCCACCAGCTCTGGCCGAACTTGCCGCGCTGGCTGCGCGCCTTCAGGCCCTGGTCCGTCCGGATCGGCCGGGACGGCGGGTAGAAGTCATCGTAATCGTCGTAGCGTTTTGGCACGATGCCGCTCCCAAAGGATACTTGTAGGCCATCTAGCGACGCCTGCGGTTGGAAACCGCAGGCTGGCACGCCAAACCTGCTGATGAAGGTTAACCAATGAATCAGGCAGGCTGGAAAATCCTCTGGCGTCGCCAGCAGCAACGACGAGCAGGAGTGCGATTCATCGCACTTCGTGTATCAGGCGCCGATTTGAATCGGCGCCGGCCGTGCCCCCGACTCAGGGCGCGTCAGGGTGCGGTTCAAACCGCACCCTGATACACGAGGCCTGATGAATCAGGCCGAGCGACCATCCTGATCCATTTCTCAACTTTCGTAAGCAGGTTGCCGGAGGCGTACTTTCAGCGCGTTTGGACGCACTTCCGGTATCGGCCTGCGATATGGGCCGGCTAGCACGGCGACGAGCGGGCCGCATGGCCGGCGAGGTCACGCGCTGCGGCGCAGGGCCACCAGGTCGCGCAGCTGGTCGGTCGAGAGCTCCGTCAGCCAGTTCTCGCCGGCGCCCACGATGGCCTGCGCCAGCGCCCGCTTGCTCTCGATCATCTCGTCGATCCCCTCTTCGAGCGTGCCCGCGCTCACGAACTTGTGCACCTGCACGTTGCGTGTCTGGCCGATGCGAAAGGCGCGGTCCGTCGCCTGGTCCTCGACCGCCGGGTTCCACCAGCGGTCGAAGTGGAACACGTGGTTGGCGCGCGTCGAGGTTAAGCCCCACGCCGCCCGCCTTGAGCGACAGGATGAACACCGGGGGGCCGTCGTCGCTCTGGAAGCGCGCGACCATCTGGTCGCGCTGCGGCCCCGGAACGCCGCCGTGCAGGAAGAGCGCCGGCCGGCCCAGCGCCTCCGGCAGGAAGCCGTGCAGCAGGGCGCCCATCTCGGCGAACTGCGTGAAGACCAGCGCGCCGATCGCCGGCGGCCAGCGCTTCTTCGAGCATCTCGACCAGGCGGTCGAGCTTGCCGCTGCGCCCGCGCAGGGCGCCGGCCGGGAGGCCGGCCGGCGCGCCGCCCCTGGCCCTTCCCGAGCGGGAAGTGGCGCGGCCGTCCGGGCCCTGGCCCGCAGGGAGCGGCGCGCCGCCCTCGGGCGAGCGGCCCGGCCCGGATGCATCCCGCGAGCGGGCCCCCTGGCCGGGGGGCGGGCCGGCCTGGTGCAGGAAGAGCACCGGGTGATCGCAAACCTGCTTCAGCTTCATCAACATGGCGAGCACCTGCCCGCGGCGGTCGATCCCCTCGGCGCCCTCGACCTCGGCCAGCGAATCCTTGACGACGGCCTCGTACAGGCTGGCCTGCTCCTCCGACAGGTTGCAGAAGACCTTCATCTCCAGCTTGTCGGGCAGGTCTTTGATGACCCGCGGATCGGTCTTGACGCGGCGCAGGATGAACGGGCCCACGAGGGCGCGCAGCTGCCGGCCGGGGGCCTCCTCGCCGTATCGCTCGATGGGGATGGCGTAATTCTCGCGGAAATGCTCGCGGGTGCCCAGGTAGCCGGGGTTCAGGAAGTGCATGATCGACCACAGCTCGGCGAGCCGGTTCTCGACAGGCGTGCCGGTGAGCGCGAAGCGAAAGCCGCCGGGCAGACGCCGGATGGCCTGCGTCTGCTGGGCGCCCGGGTTCTTGATGTTCTGGGCCTCGTCCAGGATGACCCCGCGCCACCGCACGGCCTGCAGGGTCTCGGCGTCGCGCCGCACGAGCGGGTAGCTGGTGAGCACCAGGTCGTGGCCGGAGACGGCCTCGGCGAACTCCGGCCCGCGCAGCCGCTCGCCGCCCTGGTGGACCCACACCGACAGCCCCGGAGCAAAGCGTTCGACCTCGCGCTGCCAGTTGCCGACCACCGAGGTCGGGCACACCAGCAGCACCGGGATGCCGCCGAGCCCTTGCTCCTTGTCGCGCAGCAGGAGGGCGATCGTCTCCAATGTCTTGCCGAGGCCCATGTCGTCGGCCAGGCAGGCGCCGAGGCCGTAGCGGCGCAAGAAGTCGAGCCACGAGAAACCGTAGACCTGGTAGGGCCGCAGCTCGCCGCGCAGGCCGGCGGGCTGTGGCAGCTCCGCGAGCTGCTCGCGGATCGCGGAGGCGCTCGATCCAGCCGGCCAGCCAGCCCTCGAACGTGACCCCCTCGACCGGCAGGCCCGCCACCTCCTGCCCGGCCAACGCGCCGGGGCCATCAATCGCCAGCCCCATCTGCAGGACCTCGAGCAGCGATCCCTGCTCTTCCGCCTGCCGTTTCTGCCAGAAGCGGAGCGCGGCCTCGACCTGCCCGGGATCGAGCTGGACCCACTGGCCGCGCAGCTGCACGAGTGGGGCCTTGAGCGCCACCAGCGCCTCGAACTCCTGGCGGGTGAGCACCGTGTCGCCGACGGCGAGCTCCCATTGGAACTCGACGATCTGCTCGAGGTTCAGCCGCCCTGCCACGTGGTCGGCGGAGGATCCCTTCGGGGCGCGCCTTGAGGCGCAGCCCGAGGCGACTGCCGCGCTGGTTCCACCAGGGCGGCACCAAGACGCCGAAGCCGCTCTGCTCGAGGAGCGGCGCGGTCTCGCGCAGGAAGCCCGCGGCCTCGCCGGGCGACAGCTCCAGGCCCTTGGGGCGGGAGGCCTGCAGGCTGCGGGCCACCGGCTCGAAGAGGCGAGCGGTGTAGCCCAGCGCGGCGAGAAGGCTCTTCCTGCGGGTGGTCGAGCCGGCTGCCGAGCTGCTGCACGGCCTCGCTGTCGCCGCGCCAGACCTCGGAAGCCGGGACCAGGAGGCTGGGATCGGTCCGGGCCTGGAACAGATAGTGGAGCTGCCATGCCCCCGCCGCGACGCCTGTGCCTTCGGGTGAGCTGCCGGCCATGGGCCGCGGGATCGCCCGGCCGGGCGGGGCGGGCGACGCGCCGGGCCGGCCCTCCACGCCAGGAGGGGACGCGCCCGGGTCCGCCTGTGCCCCTGCCTCGGAAGGGGCCGGGCCGAGCGGGGACGGGGCCAGGCGGAAAGCCACCCGAAAATCGCCGGCCCGGGCGACGTGCAGATTCCGCATCCAGGCCCGCACGCTGCGCTCGAGCGCGTCGAGCTGGGCCGGCGGCACGTCGAAGCGCGGCACGTCGCCGAATAACGCGCGCGAGCCAGCGCCCTGCGGCGGGGCCGGCCTCCCCATCCTGGGCGTCGAGCAAGCGGCGCAGGCGCCCCGCCGGGCCGGGCACTGAGGCCGGGGCCCGGTCGATGGCCGCCGAGGCCCAGCGACCGCCGAGGGCGTCGGCCAGGTTCTGGGTGAAGGCCTCGAGCAGGGCCCCTGCTGGGGCGCCCTGCGGCGGCGTCCCGACGGCCTCCCCGGCCCCGGGGGAACTGCTCGGGGCGGCCGCGCCCCCGCCCTTGCGCGGCCGCGCCTTGCGCCGGGAGGGCGCGGAAGCACCGTCGCCGGCCGCAGCGGCCCAGCGCGTCCTCGGCGCGGCAGATGGGCGGCATGGCGGCCTCCAGCCGCGCCAGGCGAGCGGCGTCCTGGGGGCCGTCGAGCAGGGCGAGCCAGCGGGCGGATAGCGAGGGCAGAGGGGCGCGGAATGGGGCGCCGAACGCCTGGCAGCGCCAGTCCAGGTACCCTTTCCTTCCGGGCTCTCGAGGCGCTCCAGGGAGGGCACCAGCTTCTGGCCGGCCAGGGCGTCGAGGACGAGCCCGGCGGCCACGTGCCAGTACCTCGTGTCGGCGCCCAGGGCCAGGCCGGGCGCACCCTCGCCCTCGAGGGGCAGGGCGGCCAGGAGGATACAGGACTCCGGCAGGGCCAGCCACAGGCAGGGGATCTCCCACGACGCCAGCGCCACCTCCCCGCCCCCGTCCGGTGCCGCCGCGAGGGCCGGCCATTCGTGCTCCAGCTGGGGCGAGGGCAGCGGAATGTTGTGGGCCGACGGCAAGAAGAGGCGGACCGTCCACGGGGTGGCGGCGGCCAGATCGAGCGACGCGCCGGCCTCCGACGCGGCCAGCAGGCGCCGGACCTCGTCGGGGCCGGCGCAATAGGGGTGGTCGCCCACAAACCTGATGGGCAGGCCTTCCCCGCCCTGGCCCTGACCATCCGCGGTCCCCGCGCCCTGGGCGCCTTTGCCACTTGGGCCGGCCGTGGACCGAGCCCGCCCGGCACGCGGCCTGGGCGGCGGGACGCTGCCCGTCTCGGCCCAGAAGAGTAACCGCCCGCGCTCGCCCGGCAGTGCCGGCGGCTGCCAGTGACTATGCAACACGTACATACATCGATCCTATCTAACGATAATGTAGCCGATGGGAGGCGGGGTGTCAATAGGGGCACGCCGGAAAGGCGTGCTTTCGTTGGGGCCGGCTGGCCCCCCAGCTTGTTGAGGTTTCTCTTCCTGGGGGCCGGCTGGCCCCCTGGCTTGTTGAGGTTTCTCTTCCTGGGGGCCGGCTCGCCCCCAGGACCCCCGCTCAAGGGGCTGCGCCCCTTGAAAACCCCCCAAGGCACGCGGGTCCAGCGACGCCTACCGCTGACCCTGGCGCAGCTCGCGGCGACGCGGCGGGACCAGTTAGGTAGGGGGCTCACCCCGCTGCCGGCGCGGCCGGCGCGAGACCAGGCCCAGGGCGGCGTAGCTGCGTCATCAGGGCCCGAGCAGCTCCGGGCAGATCGTCGTGCCGCATTTGGCCGGCGTGCGAAAACTCTGTATCGCGGCCGCATAGATAGCCGCAGTGCCGGTGGCGCTGGGGTATCCCGATACCTCGAGCCCGAATATCACACCTGTCGAGAGTATGTAGGCGCCGTAGTACACCTTCTTGCCGTCTCTAACCACGCTCTCGAGCGCCGGCAGGTACCCGATCGTGGAGGTCTTGATGGCTGCACTGACGGCGTCGGACGGCGCCAGTCGCGGCGGCGAAAGAGGCGGGATTCCCAATAGGCAGGGTCTTGCGGATCGGTCGCCCCTATCCCTATCTGGAGGTCTAGCCCTTCCGCATCGGGAGTGGGCACCCACTCGCCGCCGTAGTGGTAAGAGACAGTGTTCTTGAAGTTTGCAGGCATGTTGAACGAGACGTTATAGAAGTCATCGGAGTACTTCACATAGCCTGGCGGCACGGCAAGCGCGGCCTTTTCTTGATCGATGGCGGCCTGGCTGGGCGCGGGTCCGTTGACGGCGGTTGGCTCTGCCTGCTGGCCGAGGAGCCAGGCGGCCGCAGCCGTTGCCGGCAAGTTAGCGGCTGTGCTGACGGCGGCCGGCGCTGCCGATGTGACGGCAGGTGTGGCCACAGGTGCCGCAGCGTTCGCAACCGGGGGTGGCGTCGCCGTAGAGGTGGCCGGCGGCGTTGAGGTCGGGATCACCTCGGCCGTGGCCGCAGGCGCCGCGGTTGCGGTGGCCGTCAGGGCCGCCGAGGGCACAACGGAAACGGTAGAGGTGGGCGCCACCGTAGCGGCCAGGGTGGCCGCGGGCGCGACGGCCGCCGCGGTTGCCGTCGCGGCCGTCGGTGCCGCAGAAACTACGGATTGGGTCGTCGTGGGCGCCACCGTGGCGGGCAGGGTGGGCGCGGGCGCGACGGCGGGCGCGGTGGCCGTCGCGGTGGGCGCCAGCGTGGGAACAAGGCCGGGCGCGAGCGCGGCGGCGGGCGCGGTTGCCGGCCCGGTGGGCGCCAGCGTCGGGACCGAGGCTGGGCGCGAGCGCCGACCGGCAACACGGCCGGCGCGGTGGCCACCGCCCTGCTCCCTGCGATACCCGGGTTTCCCCAGCCGCGCGACAGGAAGTATACGCCGGCGGCGAGCACGGCGAGCGCGACCACGGCGATGCCCAGTGCCAGCCATAGCTCGCGCCCCGCGAGGCAGGGTGGGCCTCGGCGTGGCCCATCTCGGCTGCCGGCGTGGGCGCCATCGACGCCGCGGCGGGAACGGCCGGCTGAGGTGCGGCCGCGGCCGTGCCACCGGCCGGGGCGGGGATGGGCGCCGGTGATGGGACCGGGGACACGGCGCGCCCGCAGGCGCCGCAGAAGCGGGCCCCCGGCCCAAGCGCGGCGCCGCAGACTTCACAGAGTGCAGGGGTTGCGCCCATCGGGTCGACTCCTCCGCGCCACCGGCGCAGCTTAGCGGTCCATCCGGAAAGTACGCCGCGCGATCGCCGCCTGGCACTGCAAGTGCCAGGCTGGCACACAAAGTGCTCCGAGGAGCACTGACGACCGGCATCTCAGCCTGTTTCAACAGGCTTGGTGTATCAGCCGACGGGTTTCAACCCTCGGCGGGCCTGCCAGGAACTTGCCGGATGCACCACTTAGCGGTTCTCGACCGCGGTCCCACAGACGCTGCAGAAACGCGCCCCCGGCGGCACCGGGCTGCCGCAGTGCCCGCAGGCACCCGGGTCCAGCATCGCGCCGCACTGCCCGCAGAAGCGTGCCTGCGCGCCCACCTCGGCGCCGCACTTCGGGCACCTGGCCGTTGCGGCCGGCGCTGCGGGCGGCGCAGCGACGACGACAGCCGGTGCCGCGGCCGCGGCGACGACGGGCGCGGGCGGCGCAACCTGGGGCGGCGTCAGCTCGAGCAGCGCCGCCAGCCACGCCCCGAGCTGCTGGCTCGACAGGGCGCTGTAGCCGGCCACGCACGCCCCGCCCGCGGCACCCTGGATTTGCCAGAGGTGGTTGGCCACGGCCGCCGCCGCCAGGAAGGCGCGCCGCAGCACCTGCACCTCGTCCCCCGCCAACACCGCGGCCTCGATGCCCGCCGAATTCCACCAGGTCCGCATCAACTCGGTCCCCAGAGCACGCCCGGCTTCCCCGAAGGCGTACAGCGGCTCGGCCGTCCCCGCCGCCGTCCCCGCCGCCAGCAGCCCTGCGTCGAGCACCTGGGCGAGATGCTCGGGTCGCGGGTCTACGTGGGCCCCCCTCAGCCCCGGCGCCCGGCGCACGAAGGCCGGCAGCAGCCAGCGCAGATCGCGGCTGGCCATGGCGCGGCGCAGGCTGTCGGCGAATTCGGCCGCGCTGATGTGTGGCGTGGCCTGCAACGTGTAATCCAGCATGCTCCCGTAGGCCACCCGCCGGTAGGCATCGATGGCATGCAGCCCGTAGATCACCGATTCGAGCGGCCAGCTCTCGGGCAGCAGCCGCGGCGGTTCCTGGGCTACGCTCGACGCGATCATCGCCAGCAGCCAGCCCGCGGAGCTCTTGACGTCCGGGAAAAGCTGTCCCAGCCAGGCCCCGCCCTGCCCCGGCCCCAGCACGGCCACAGCCTGCCCATCGACCGTGCGGTCGCGGCACAGCGTGATCGTGTTCAGCTCCGTCAGCCCGCCGCCCACGTCGCAGCGCACCCGCAGCTGCGGGTGCGCCAGCACCGCCAGCGCCGTAGCGATCGGTGCGGTGCGGGACATGCCGGCAAGCGCCGCCTGCCGTGCGGGCTCGCCGGCCTCATCTGGCGCCTGGCCGCCCGCCGCCTGCCCCTCTGCCGCCAGCGCTGCCAGCGGCGAGAGCGCCGACGGCGTCAGCTGGAGCAACTCGCCGCACAGCCGGCCGCAGTCGGCCGACGCCAGCTGGAACATGTATGGCTCGTTCGCCTGCGTTGCGCTCACCTTGCCATGGCCCCCTTTTGCCGCTACTGCCCGAAATGGGCGATCTGATAGATCAACTGGCTCGGCATGCCGATCTGCGCCGACTGGCCTTGCAGCGTCTGCAGCCCATTTTTCAGCGACTGGTACGTCTCGTACGCACGCTTCACTTCTTCGGCCTTCTGCCCGATGCCGTAGTAGGCCAACGTGCTCTCGACCTTCTTCTCCGCGCCGTAAAACCCCACCGTGGACAGCGCCTTGAGGCCGATGGCCGTGGCGGTGCCGGTATAAGGCGCATAGATCAGCGTGCTCACTTTGAAGGCGCCCAACAGGGCGTTCCCCAGCCGGTCGTAAAGCGAGCGCTGCGGGTCACACAAGTTCACGATCTCGTTGTAGCCGGTGGCGAACTTCAGAAGATCCCAGCGGTTGGCCGGTATCCTTCATATATTCGATGGCTTCGTCCACGTACGGCTTGCTTGTGTCTACCGCCGTCTTGACGCCCTGGGCCATCTGCTCTGCCCAGAAGGTGGGGTCCTGGGCCTTGTGCCAGGCATCCATGAGCTGCGAGACTTTGTCTTCGTAGTAACCGGGGTTCTCCGCAATATCGGTTCCCAGTTTCTGGGCACCGTCGGCGAGCATTTGCCCAGCCTTGCCAAGCCCATCCGCGATGCTCGTGCACGTGCCGAAAACCGTGTCGCGGACGATGCCCACCGGGTCCAACGCGAGGTCCTTGCCCATCTGCACGACGCCATCCGCCACGACGTGGCCAGCATCCAACACGGTGTCCTTGACGTACCCGGTCTACTGTCGCTGCGCCGGCGACGCCATCCGCCACAACGTGGCCGGCATCCAACGCCGAGCCTTTGGCGGCGTCGCCGAACACGTTGCCCCAATAAGTCAGCAGGCCGTCCTGCGCCTCTTGGTCGCGAATGGCCGCATCCAATTTGGCCTGCAGCGCAGCCCGCGCCGCGGGATCGACCGGCGGCGGGCCGGAGGCAGGGACCACAGAGGAGCCGGGCGCGGGAGGCACCGGCGCTGAGTCGGGCGTTGGAACCGCAGGCGGCCCGGATACGGGTACCGGCGGCGGCACGATAGCCGAGTCGGAGAATGGCGAAACCGGCGGCTGGGGGCCGGACGCAGGAGCCGGAGGCGGCACGATGGCCGGGCCGGAGGGTGGCGCAACCGGCAGTGGGGGCCCGGGCGCAGGAGCCGGCGGCGGCACGATGGCCGAGTCGGAGAATGGCGCAACCGGCGGTGGGGCCCGGGCGCAGGAGCCAGAGGCGGCACGATGGCCGAGTCGGAGAATGGCGAAGCCGGCGGCGGTGGCCCGGATGCAGGGGCCGGCGGCGGCACGATGGCCGGGCCGGAGAATGGCGAAACCGGCGACGGTGGGCCGGACGCAGGAGCTGGCGGCGGCACGATGGCCGGGCCGGGGGGTAATGAAAACTGGCGGCTGGG
>CAWEHT010000468.1:0-3302 GCA_963808455.1 uncultured Chloroflexia bacterium
ACGAAGTGGCCGGGCCCCGCGGCGCAGCGAGACGGATGTCAGGGCGCTCCTTTTGGCCGGCCCTGCTCGCACGAACCAGGTCTAGCCTGGCGGCCCCTGCCGCACCGGTCAGCCCGACCAATGGCGCGACCTCCAATGACTTGCAGTACCCGATCTTCATATGGGACGCGGTCTCGGGCGCCGGCCAGTATGTCTTTCAGCTCGCCTATGACAGCGCTTTCGATGATATAGTTGATTCCGGTACAGGCGACAACCTGGCGAACGGCCAGCAGGGCTGGTACACCAGTGGCCTCACCCTGGATACCGATACCATCTATTACTGGCGCGTTGCCAGCGTGTGTGACGACGGCTCCGTCGGCGACTTCTCTCAACCCTGGTCGTTTACCACCGGATCGGGTTCTTCGGGCGGGACCTGTTCCTTGGCGGCGCCAACCTTGCAGGGGCCTGCCAACGGTGCGACTTTGACGACGCTGTCGCCGGACCTGACCTACAAGCTCGCTTCCACAACCTCCCAATATGAGCTGGAGGTTTCCCTCACCAGCACCTTCACCACTACTGTCCCCCTGGCCTGGGATTGGCTGATCTACGGGTTCGACCCATCCGGGGACGCCGGGTCATCCTACACCTTCAGCGGCTGGGACAATCTGCAGGCCGGCACCGTCTACTACTGGCGTGTGGCCAGCGTTTGCACCGGCATCGATACCGACGGTGCGTTCTCGGCCCCTCTTGCCTTCACGACTGCCCCTTCCGGCGGCACCTTCCTGGCTGCGCCCGGGCTCATCGCCCCGCCGGACGGCGCCACGACAGGATCAGATCGGGGTGACCCTCGTTTATTCCGACGTGGTCGGCTCGGATGACTACCAGGTGCGCCTCTATGACTCGGCGGACAACGCGGACAATGACAACTGGGAACAGGCCTACCGCTCCACCGACACGACCGTCAGCATTGTGGAGAACCCTCAGACGCCGTTCTACTGGCGGGCCAAGGACCTCAACGGCGCCGGCTGGAGCGCCCTGTCGTCCAGCCGGTCGTTCACGACCCCTGTGACCAGTGCGGTGACCACCATCACGGCCGGCGGCGGCACGCTCGATACGAGCCCGAGCTGCCTTTCCATGACTTTCCCTGCCGGAGCCGTGAGCACGCCCATCAGCCTGACGTACGAAATGCTGTCCACGCCGCAGGAAGCGTTCCCCAATTTCCTCTTTGCCAACTGCGCCTTCACGCTCGTGGCGTACGCCGGCAACCAACAGGTCACCCAGTTCGACCAGCCCTACACGATGGTGCTCTCGTATGACCCGAGCGACCTGCTGGCGGCGGGCATCGGCTCTCCGCAGGAACTGAACCCGGCGTATTGGAATGGCAGCGAGTGGCAATACATCCTGCCCTGCTCGGGGTGCTCGGTCGATACGACGAAGCACACGGTGACCGTTGTGCTAAACCATCTGACCGAGTTTGCCCTGGGCGAGCCCAGCCCCATCTACCTGCCCATGCAGATAAAGTGAGGCGGCGCGGGGCGTGCGCCCCTTGTAGGTGGCACTCTGAGCGAGGCTGGTCCTAAAAAAGGGGCGCCGCGCATGCGCCCGATCTTCCGCCACCCTGACCCAGCCGCGCGGGGCACAGCATGCCTCCCGCCGCCGGCGAGGGACGTAAGACCGTTCTGTGGGGCTCTTGGGGCGGCGAAGCCGCTCAAAGAGCCCAGCCGGCGGCTTGAGGACCTGTCAAGCAGTAGCTTCTGCCGCTGTCCTGCTGAGTTATCCGTGCCGCGGGCCGCACGCGGCTACGTAAGAAACCCTGGGACCGTCATTCTGAACGCAGTGCAAAGCTCGCGTTGATGAGAAGACTTACGCCGCGGCGAGTCACAGCGACGAAGTCACCGCAGGGGGAGGTTCCGTACCAGGAGTTCCTAGTGCATATGCAGAGGACATCTTCGATAGCTGCGTCTGTCATTCTGAGACGTTCATGACCTCGGGCGGTCATGTGGCATGGCGAGAAACCGCCTGCCTGTCATTCTGAGCGGGTCTGTCCACGATCACTGTCGCCGGCGAGCCACAGCGAAGAATCCGTCGTCAGGGAGTTTCGTAGAAGCGGGTATGCAAGTCGGCCTGCGCCGCGGCGAACCTCCAGCGACGAAGTCCCCGCAGGTGGCGAATCCGTCCCTGTGTCACCGAAAGGGTCCCCTGTTTCTGCACTAGGCAGCGGGTGGACGAGACAACCAGCGCCGCGGTGGGACGTCAGCGAAGCAGCCGTTGCGCCCAGCGCAGGCAGCACGGATCCTTCGGCCTGGCACGCGGAGCCGTTGAGCTCGGTTGGGGGGTCGGTCTGCCTAGAAACTCCTGATACGGATTCTTCGCTGTGGCGCGCCGAGAACAGGCCTTGTGGGCGCGGCCGCTCAGAATGACAGTCCAGGAGTTTCTTGCGTAGCCGCATCCCGCCGCGCGGGACGGAAAACTCAGGATGACAGGTTTGGCGTGCCGCTTGTTGGCTGCCCCTGTCACTTGGCCAACAGTTCCCGGATGGTCTCCGCCAGCCTGTGCAACCGGACGGGCTTGGTCAGGTACGCGCTGGCTCCGGCGGCCAGGCAGTGTTCGCGGTCGCCGGGCATGGCCAGGGCGGTCAACGCGACGATCGGGGTCGTCGCGAAACCGGGCGAGGCCCGCAGGCGGTGAATGGCCTCCACACCGTCCATTTGCGGCATCTGGATGTCCATCAGGATCAGATCCGGCCGCGTCGCGCGGGCCAGGTCGAGCGCGTCCTGCCCGTTCTTGGCGACCACCACAGCGTACCCGCGGTCTTGCAGGTACTCGCCGTTGGCCTGAAGGTTGAACTCGTTATCGTCGGCAAGCAAAATCCGCCCCGCCGGCGTCGCCAGTCTGGGCTCCGCCTCGATGGCCCGCACCCCAAGCCCGTCGTCCGGCGGGCTCGCTAGCTCCGGGTTGGGAAGTCCTGCGGTGCGTGATGCGGGGGCACCATAGGGCAGAGAGATCGTAAAGCAGCTTCCCATGCCCACCTCGCTCTCCACGGTGACGCTGCCGCCGTGCAGGTCGGCCAGGCGATGTACCAGCGCCAGCCCCAGCCCCGAGCCCTCGTGCTGCCTGCTCAGGCTGGAATCCAGTTGTGTGAAAGGCCGGAACAGGCGCGGCAGGTCGCCGGGCGCGATCCCGATGCCGGTATCCCGCACCATGAAGCGGACAGCGCCCACCTCGGGCTCGGCCAGGACCTCCAGACTGACCCTGCCCGCGGCCGGCGTGAACTTCACCGCATTGCTCAACAGGTTCACCAGCATCTGCTTCAGGCGGATGGG
>CAWEHT010000469.1:0-6587 GCA_963808455.1 uncultured Chloroflexia bacterium
CCAGCCGGGCTCGTTCATGCCCAGCGCCGGCTCGTCGATCAGGATGGACGCCGCCTGGGCACCGTGCTCGCGGCGGCCAGGCTCAACAGCACCCAGACCTGGCGCCTGGCAGCCGAACGCTCCGACACACAGTCATGGCCCTCAACGAGGAGGCGGCCGGCCGTCGGCCTTAGCAGGCCGGCGATCAGCTTCAGCGCCGTCGTCTTGCCGGCCCCGGCAGGCCCGAGCAGACCGAAGATCCCGCCGGGCGCCACGCGGAACGTGAGGCCGATCAGGCCGGGCTTGCCGCCTCGGATAGAATCTTGCAGAGGCAATCACTCTCGACGGAGGTGTCCACACGTGTATTCTCCGGTCGCCTTATCGGACACTACCGATCATAGACATCAACCGGGTGCAGTGTCATGTATCCGGGGGGTGAATCTGGGGGTTGAAAGAAGGGATAAACCGCCCTCGTCATCTCGACGGGGACGAGGACGCGCCGCAGGCGGATCAGCTGGCCGGCAACAGGTCGCGAGCTCGGGCGATCGCCTCTGCCCGGTTGGTCACGCCCAGCTTGCCATAGATGTTGTTGACGTGCCGCTTGACGGTGCCCACCGTGACGATGAGTCGCGAGGCGATCTCGCGGTTCGAGAGACCGCGCGCCAGCAGGCCCAGCACCTCGATCTCTCGCGCTCAGCGGCTCGATGAGCTTATCCGGCTGCTTGCGCATTGGCGCTTCCCCCGCGGCTGCGACGCCTGCAAACAAGGGAGTGCCGTCGCCCGCATGTCGCCCCGAGCCCAAGCCGCCATCCCGGCCACCGGCCGATGCTTCGCGCCCAGCCGGGAAAGCTGCCAGCAGCCTCGCCACATACGCAGATATCGCTGAGGCCCTCTGCGCCTGCAGGCCGGTGGCAGCGCTGGGCGCCGCAAGGTGCAGCCCGCCTGCCGCCTCTACGCCCGATGTCGCCGCTTGCTGGCTGCCGTCATGAGCAGACGGCGCGCCACACCCGGCGCCGAGCGCTCGCCTCAACAGGGCCGCCATGGGCGGGCCCTCATCCAGGTAGATGCGGGCATAGCCTTCCGGCTCCGCCAGCTCGAGGCTCGCTCGCAGCACCTCGAGGGCACGGTCTCGATCTCCCTGGCCGTCCAGGGCCAGAGCCAGGAGCGCCAGCGCCTCCAGTCTCAGCCCCGTCCACCCCGCCACGCTGGTTTGTCCCAGCAGCCGCTCGATGATCGTGGCGGCCTCGGCATGCTTGTGGTGGGCGAGGCAAAGGCGGGCCAGCGTGGTCTCTTCGACCGCGTCGATCATGACCTGTATTGATTCGGGCCATTCTTCTTCCAGCGTAGCGCGCCGCGCGGCTTCAAGCCGTTGCGCCCAGGAGTCAGCTGCTGCCAGATCCCCCTGTGCGACATTGAGCCGGGCCTGATATGCCGTCACTTGGCGCGCGCTCAGGCTCATCAGCGTGCCGTCTCGCACCCAGCCAGCGGCGCGTCCGACTTCAGCGTTCGCGCGCGCCGCGTCGCCGCCCGCCTGCAGCAGCCGGCACGCGTGAAGACGCCATCCACAAGGATCTCAGGGCTGTGCAGTTGCTCGCCCAGAGCCGCGGCCTTATCCAGATAGCGCTCGGCTGCATCCAGGTCATTGCGTTCGCGCATCAGCTCACCCAGCCCCTGATACACGACGCAGGCGATGGGCGGCGCCTCGGCAGTCCCCATGTCGAGAGACAAACGAAGACCCCGCTGGAACGTGGCAGCGGCCCGTACCAGATGCCCCTGCATCATTTCCACATAGGCCGCGACCCAGATCGACATTTCGGCCATTAGCAAGTTCCCTGAGGCCTGACTGACCTCGATGCACTGCTCGAACGACCGGAGGGCCGAGCACAGGTCGCCGCCGAGCAGGGACGCGAAGCCGGCCAAGAAGACCGCCGCGCCCCGAGAGAAAGGGTCCAGGTCGGGCAACCCTTGTAGTGCGCCGCGCGCCAGATCGAGGACCTGGCCGACGCGTGAGCCCGACAGGAACGACGGGATCACGCTGGCGAGGGCGATTTGCGTCTTCAGGCTGGAGCCTTCGGCGCCACTCGCTTCTGCGACCCTCTCGCTCGCCTCTTGCGCCGCGGCCAGGTGCCGTTCGACGGACAGGTATTCTCCCTTGATGATCGACACCCAGGCGTAGAACAAGGATAGCCTGGGACGCTGCCAGACCACGTCGTCGGGCAGAGCCTTCAGCCATCCCGACAGCGTAACCACGTGGCCCCGCATGAGCAAGTCCTGGGCCACCGACTCGATCAGGCCGGCAGCGCGTTCCACAACTCCGCAGAAAGCGCCAAATGAGCCGATCCCGAAACGGGATACGCCGAGCCAAACTTGGCGCCATCCAGCGCTTGCCCTATGGCGTCGTGGACGAAGCCGTTTTGCTCGTACCATAGCGAGGCTCGCCGGTCCAGTTCCGGAATCAATGCCGGCTCCGTCTGCGCCAAACGGCTGCGCAGGAAGTCGCCAAAAAGGTGATGGTAGCGATACCAGCGCCGCTCGTGGTCGAGAGCGACGGTGAACAGGTTACCTCCCTCGATGCGTTCCAGAACTGCATGGGAGCCCTCTGCCGGTCGCTCCTCACCCAACACGGCATCGCATAGCGCGCCATTGAGCCGGTCCAATACGGCTGTATGAAGCAAGAAGCGCTGGACTGCGGAGGGTTGGCGGGCAAGCACTTCGTCATGCAGATAGTCCAAGATGAAGCGGTTGCTGCCGCTGAAGGCCCCGATGAAGGCTGCGGCGTTCACCGGCAGGCGTGGGTCCCGCCCACTCGCGTCCGGCGCGGCCAGGCACAGGGCTGCAAGCTGCAACCCGGCGATCCATCCCTCTGTCTTGACTGCAAGCGCCGCGATCTCGGATGGAGAAAGGCCCAGCTTCATGCCCTGGTTGAGAAACTCGGCTGCCTCGCCGGGCGTGAAACGCAAGTCCGCGGCGCGCAATTCCAGCAACCGTCCGCACGCGCGGAAGCGCGCCAGCGGCAACGGTGGGTCGGCGCGGCTCAGGATCACCAGATGCATGCGGGCGGGCAGGTGCTCGAGCAGAAAGGCCACTGCTGCGTGAATGCGAGATTCTGTGACAACGTGATAATCATCCAGCACCAGCAGGAACTGGCCAGGTAGTGACTCCAGTGAGTTCAGCAAGACCGCCAGAGTTGCCTTGTCGGGTGCCGGCCGCGGGGCCGCCAGGAGGTCCAAAGCGGCATTGCCCAGGCCGGGCTTGAGCGTGTCCAGAGACGCCACGAGGTAGGTCAGGAAGCGCGGCAGGGTCGTTGTCGTCATCGTCAAGAGCCAGCCAGGCGACCCCCAAGTCATCGGCGCCTGCTGAGCGCTCATCAGCGCGGCCCGTGCCTCCGCCCATATCTTGAATCCATTCGACGACCAGGGTCGTCTTCCCAAATCCTGGCGGCGCCGAGACAAGGATCAAGGGGCGCGAGGACCAGCCAGCCAGCCGCGCCAGCAGGCGCTGACGCGGCACCAGCCCCGGTCGTGGATGGGGGGTATGAAGCTTCGTCGTCAGGACGGTCAGTGCCGTGACGGCAGACTGCACTCGCGCAGCCCTCAACCCGCGCATATGCACCCTCTTTCCAGTCACTTGTATGAAATAGCCATGCTTGATTATGGCACAGAGCTTGCCCCGACGCAATGTGCGTCGCGTTATCCGTCACGCCAGTCGAGGCCCAGAAGTGCCGGCTGGCAGAGCTGCCGTTGCAGCGCGGCGGCAAGTTTAGCAATTTGTGCCCTGGCAGTATAATAGGCAGGCTGCGACACCGATGCCCTCGGATTGTTCGCAGTCTATGGAACGAGATACGAGCGATGCGCATCAATCGGACTTCAACACACTCCAGGCCGATCGGTCCCCAGCAAGGCCGCTCGCCGCTGCCATTGCCCCTGCTGCTGGTCGTTTTCGTCGTGCTCCTGCTGGCAGTTGCAGCCGCCGCATTTATCAACGAACAACCCGGTGCCGCTGCCCAGGTCGCCGACCGCGTGCGCGGTATGGTCGGTCCGCGCCCGGTGGCGATCGCCGAGGACGTTTTCTATCGGGTAGCTGATCTCTTGAACCGCACACGCTACCAGCTGGCAGGCGGAGGTCCGGGATGGCACCTGGAAAGCCCATCCGCGGCCACGGCATCCGCGGCCTATACGACCGGCGCCAGCAATGCCAGACTGCCTGCCGGTCCGGTGCGGCCGGTAGTGGACCCACTGGCGACGCTGCCGGGGTTCCACACCTGTGTGACCAGGGGCAACGCAACTTGGGTTGTGCCTACCGCGGCGCCTGTCAAGGCCATCTCACCTACACCCACCCCGTCGCCGACGGCTGCACCGCCCGAAGCACTGATCCCGGTCGCACCGATCTTGACGGCCCCCCTGTTAGAGGGAGAGGGGATTCGGACGCCCTTGCCTACGGATGGACAGCCGCCTGGTTCTCCACCCTTGTTGTGGAAGACTATGCTCCGTCCGGACCCGGAGCGCCCTTTTGCGCAAGTTGCCTTGGTCGCAATGGACCTCAGCCGTTCCAAGCTGCATATCATGGTCGGCACGGAGGAGCCGGTCAGTGCGCTGCCCGACGCGGGGCTCCGCACAGGGGTGATCCCAGCCGACGTGCAAAAAAGTGGCAAACTGCTGGGCGCATTCAACGGCGGCTTCCGGGCGGTTCACGGGCACTATGGCATGATGACCGACGGCGTCGTCTGGCTGCCGGCCCAGCCCGGGCTTGCCACCGTCGCAGTTGCAGCAGACGGCCAAGCCGATCTTGGCGCCTGGGGGCGCGGGGATCAACCCCCAGGCCAAATGGCAGTCGTGGCGCCAGAACAATCCCCCCTTGATCGAGGACGGGCAGATCAACCCTGACGTCGAGAAATATGCCGACACCATCCGATGGGGAGCCAGCGTAGACGGCGGCGTCTTCATCTGGCGTTCGGGGCTGGGGATGACGGCGGGCCGCCGCTGGCTCATCTACGCTGTGGGCAATTCGCTGTCGGTAAACACTCTGACCGTCGCGCTGAATGCGGCCCACTGCGCCGAGGCCATGCAACTCGACGTGAATGCCGGTTGGGAACAGTACGTGACTTTCGAAAAGGCTCCCGCGCCGGCAACCCCAACGGCTGGCAATCAACTGCCACTCAACGCGCTGCGACTCATCGATGCCATGAACGCCGGCCCGACCCAATTCCTAATGCCTGACGCCCGGGATTTCTTCTATCTGACGGCAAACTGAAGAAGTTAATGCGTTATCTCAAACGTTTCGTTCTCCAAGGCTTCAAGACGTTCGCCAACCGAACGGAGTTTGCATTCGACAATGGCATCACTGCCATCGTGGGACCCAATGGCAGCGGCAAGTCCAACATTTCTGATGCCTTGCAATGGGTACTGGGCGAACAGAGCTACGCCTCGCTCCGCGCCAGGCGCAGCGAAGATATGATCTTTTCCGGCAGCGAACAGCGCGCCGCCTTGGTATGGCAACAGCCTGGCTCACATTCGACAACTCTTCTGGCTGGCTGCCTACCGAGTACAGCGAGGTCGAGATTGCCTGCGCGTGCTACCGGGCCGGCGAAAACGAGTATTACCTGAATGGCAGCCGGGTACGCCTCCGTGATGTGGTGGAGCTACTGGGCAGCTCAGGACTGAGCGAACGAAACTACACCGTGATCGGGCAGGGGCTGATCGACCAGGCCCTGTCCTTGCGGCCAGAAGAACGGCGGCGTCTTTTCGAAGAGGCGGCCGGCGTAACGATCCATCAGGGCAAACGTGACCTGGCCTTGCGGCAGCTTGCCGAGGCGTGCGCCAACCTGACACGCGCGCAAGACATTATCACCGAGCTGACGCCGCACCTGCGGCAACTCGAGTCCCAGGCCCGGCGCGCGCTCTCCTACCAGAGCATGAAAGCAGACCTCGAGCGGCACCTGGGGATTTGGTACGGCTGGCGCTGGCGCAATGCGCGCGGCGCCCTTGAGGCCGCACGCCTCCGGAATGCGAATGCCGCGCAGACTGCCCAGACGCAAGCTGCCTTTCTGCAGGACCTATTGGCGGCTTCCGGCGCCCGTCAGGCCGAACGCGATGACCTCCGTGACCGGCTTAGCGGATGGCACCGCGCCAGCAGCGAGCTGCACCGGCGGGCTGAGGCAGCCCAGCGTGAGATGGCAGTTGCCACCGAGCAGGGTCGGCTGCTGGGCCAGCAGATCGAGGACTTGCAGCGCGACACGATCGGGCTGCGCGGCAGCAGCCGAAGATGCGGCGGCCCGCCTGGTCGCAGCCCGGGCCGAGCTCAATGAGGCTGACGAGGCGCACCTGGCCCAGGTGACAATGGCGGCAGAGGCCAAACGCGACCTCGCAGAGCGCGAGCGAGCCCGGCTCGCGGGCGCGGCGGGGCTCGCCCAGGCCGAAGAATCCCTCCATGCGACGAAAACCCAGGTCACGGACCGGCGCGCTCGATTGGCCCAGCTGGCCGAGCGGCGCCTCGACCTCACGAGACAGGAACGCCAGAGCCAGGAAGCGCTGGCCGCAGCCTCTCAGAAACTCGCCGAGATCGATGCAGCAATACTCGTAACTGAACGAAGCAAGAGGCACATTCAAAAA
>CAWEHT010000470.1:0-5386 GCA_963808455.1 uncultured Chloroflexia bacterium
CATGGCGTTTCTGGCAGGCCTTCTTGATGCCGGACAAAGTTTTTCGCGCGTGAATTCCTCGTGCCGCCCATCGCGCTTGAGCACCATCAAACCTTCGCGTTCGACTTCCTCGTAGGTGGTGAAGCGATGATTGCACTTGGAGCATTCACGGCGGCGACGAATCGTGGCCCCCTCGCGCGAGGCGCGCGAGTCAATGACCTTGTCTTCCTGACAGCCGCACTTGGGACAACGCATAAATCCACTGCTAATGGTGGTAACACGTTTGTAACATACCAAGTTTTGTGGTGTCAAGGGGAAGTTGTTGAACAAATGCTATTTGTTAATAACTTCTTTTGCTCATTCCCCCCAAAAACCACGCTTGCGTTCACCCGGTTATAAGCTATTTTTTGCGGCTCCCGTTATCGGGAAGGACACAACTTTAATCAATTAATTTATGGCAACAGCAAACGATTTGCGCCGTGGCATGGCGATTAATTACAACGGCGACATTGCCGTGGTGCTGGACATGCAGCATCGCACTCCCGGCAACCTGCGCGCCTTTGTGCAGGCCACCCTCCGCAGCATCCGCACCGGCAAATCCTCCGACGTGCGCTTCAGCGAACTGCGTAACGATGAAGAAGCGCGCGGCGGCGAAGCGCGATCACCGTCAGATCGCCGCCGGCCAGGCTCCTCCACTGGGAATCCGTGTACACGGTGAATCCGACGGAGTTGGGAGGAAGACCCGAGACGAGGAGCTGCGTGGGAGCGTTGCCTCCCTTATGCGTGTAGTCGAACTCCATGGGGGCGCCCGCGATCCACTGCCAGTTGCCTATGCCTGTGCGCGGCGCCTCGGTCGGCACGGCCGTGGCCGTGAGCGCGAGCGTAGCCGACAGCGCTCCGCCACCCGTCTCGGAGGTTGCCACCCCGGCAGAAGCAGCCGGTGGCGTCGCTGCGCTGATCGCGGCGGTGGCCTCAGGAGTCAGGCCTAACGGCGTGGTCTGGGTGATCGCCGCCGTCGTGATCGGCGTGGACGCGGCCGGCAGCATCGTTGTGCTGATGGTTGTGGTCGTGACGGGCGTTGACGCGGCGGCTGGCGTCGTCGTGCTGATTGCGCTGGCCGCGACAGGCGTTGCAGCGGCCGGCAGCGTCGTGGTGCTGGTGATGCTGGCCGTAACAGGCGTGGACACAGGCGTCGTGGTCGCGCTGACGGTTGTGGTCGCCTCAGGCATGGAAGTGGCAACTGGCGCCGTGGCGCTCACAACCTTGGTCGCCGAGACAGGCGTTGCCCTGGCAATTGCCACCGTCGCCGTGATCGGGCGGGTCTCCATCGTGGCTGCAGGGGTTGACTCTGTTGCCGGCCCGCCGGCGGCGCTAACCGCCGGCTCGGAGGGCAACGGAGAAATCAGGGTCAGCGCGCTGCCTCCAGACGCTGCGGTCGTGCTGATCCAGAACCTGGTGGGGCCGGATTGCACACCGACCTGAAAGACGATCACATGGTATAGCCCATAATCTTGAGAGCTACCTTGATAGAACAGTTCGGCCGGCAATTCGTAGGAATTGAACGTGCCCTGGCCAACCGGTTCCTGCGAAAGGTTGCCGCTGGTCACGCTCTTCCATTGCGCATCGGTAAAGACTTGGAAGCCCACAGAGTTGGGCGGGTCGCCCGACACGAGGATCTGCACAGGCGCATCTCCCCCGTGGTGCACGAAGTCGTACTCTACCCAGCTGCCATCAATGGGTTGCCAGTTGTCTATCCCGGTGGCGCCGGCCGGCTGCGCCGCCTGGCCGATGCTGCCCGCGTAGACAGGACAAAATGCCAATGCGGCGACCACACTGATCGCCAGCGCAAGTCCGATGTTACGTATGGATCCTACACGCATCTTGGCCTCCTCCAAGGCAGTGGCTGACCGTGAGTGCCAACGGGCGTTGGCCTCACGCGGCCTGCTGTCCATCGCCCCCCTATTATACCCTATTTCGTTGCGTTTGGCGCAAAGTAAAGCCGACGGGAGGCCTTGCGATCGGCCCCGCGTTCAAGCTGGTGGATACGAGTGCGGGAGCAATGGCGGCGACTTGAGGGATGGGCGGCTAGCTCGGCCGCGGCGGATCACTGCAGATCATGGGCGACAACAGGCCCACCAAGCGGCCCTTCAGGACTTTGGGATCGACCACTTCGACCTGGGCTACCCCGGCTCGCTTGAGCGCGATCCGGCTGCGCCCGACAAGCTTGGAGATGGTCGAGGTCAGATCGGGTTCCTGGCCAACCAGGACCAGCACGGACCGTTTGCTATTCTCACGGAGGATCTTCAGCAGCTGCTCGGGACCGAACCCCGGGGCCAGGCGTTTGTCCACGACGAGCCGGTCGGCGATGCCAAGGCATTCGGCCAGAATGCCGGCGGTCTGCCTGGCGCGGACCAGCGGGCTGGTCAAAATGACGTCCGGCGATGGGCCTCGTCCCAGGATCGCAGCGGCCACCTCCGCCACGAGCTGCCGGCCGTCGGCTGTCAATGGGCGCTCGACATCATCCCCATCCCATTCGGCGCGCGGCTCGGCCGGGCCATGCCGGACAAAGCAGACTTGCATATTATGCTCCTCGCTACCAGTGCCATTGTCCCACACCTCGTTCGGTACTTGCAAATCCCCGGCCGACCAGGTGCTTGCTAGGTTTCCATAGCCGATCCTGGTGCGCCTCCCGGAGGCGGCCGGCCAGTGAGGGGCGCGGCGGGTCGGTCCATCTACGCATACAGGCGCCCCAAGACGGGGCGCCTGTATGCGGGCCGAGGCTCTCCTGCGGCCGTTTAGGCGTCGTAGTAGAGCGTGAACTCGTAGGGATGGGGGCGCATGCGGATGGCGTCCACTTCGTTCTCGCGCTTGTAAGCAATGTACGTGTCCAGGAGATCCTCGGTGAACACGTCGCCCTTCAGCAAGAAGTCGTGATCGGCTGCCAGGGCATCGAGCACCTGGTCGAGCGAGCCTGGCACCTGGCTGACCATCTTGGCCTCCTCGGGCGGCAGGCTGTAGAGGTCTTTGTCCAGCGGCTCACCCGGGTCGATGCAGTTCTGAACGCCGTCGAGCCCTGCCATCAGGAGTGCCGCGAAGCACAGATACGGGTTGCACGATGGATCGGGCGCCCGGAACTCGAGCCGTTTCGCTTTCGGGCTCCTGGAGTAGACGGGGATGCGGCAGATGGCCGAGCGGTTGCGTTGCGAATAGGCCAGGTTGACCGGGGCCTCGAAGCCGGGGACGAGCCGGCGGTACGAATTGGTGGTCGGAGCGGCCAGCGCCAGCAACGCAGAGGCATGCTTGAGCAAGCCGCCGATGTACCATTTCGCCATCTGCGAAATCTGGGCGTAGCCGCCCTCGTCGAAGAACAGGTTCTTGTCATCGCGCCACAGGCTCTGGTGCACGTGCATCCCGCTCCCGTTGTCGCCGAACAACGGCTTAGGCATGAAGGTCGCGGTCAGCCCGTTCTGGCGCGCCACATTCTTCACCAGATACTTGTAGACCAGGACGTTGTCGGCCATGCGCGTGAGCGTGTCGAAGTGCATGTCAATTTCTGACTGCCCGGCGGTGGCTACCTCGTGATGATGGACCTCGATCGGCACGCCACAGCCTTCGAGGGCGAGGACCATCTTGCTGCGGACGTCCTGCAAGGTGTCGGCGGGCGGCACTGGGAAGTAGCCGCGCTTGGGCGCGATCTGGCGGCCCAGGTTCGGCTTCAGGTCTGTGCCGCTGTTCCACCAACCTTCCTGGCTATCGATGTAATAAAAGCTCGAATTGGTCTCCCCGCCGTAGCGCACATCGTTGAAGATGAAGAACTCCGCCTCAGGCCCCCAAAAGCTGGTGGTGGCAACGCCGGTTTGCTTGAGGTAGGCCTCGGCCCGCCGCGCCACGTAGCGTGGGTCGCGGGTATAGGGCTCTCGCGTGACGGGATCATACACGTCGCAGATCAGGACCAGGGTCGGGACCTCAAGGATCGGATCGACAAACGCCGTGTTTGCGTCCGGTAGCAGGAGCATGTCCGACTCGTGGATCTCTTTGAACCCTCGGATGGACGATCCGTCGAAGCCGATCCCCTCTTCGAACAATTCCTCGGTTAGCTCCCGGCTCGGCACGCTGAAGTGCTGCCAGATACCAGGGAGATCGGTGAACCGGAAATCCACCATCTTGACCTTCGATGCCAACTCGACAACTTGCGCCGGACTCTTCGGCATGTTAATCGCTCCTTTTCTCTGCCGTTCCCGCTGCGCGAGCGCCTATGGCGCGCCACGCAGCCTTCAGCAGGCTTCTGCCCGCAAAAAAGAACACCGTGCGTGCACGGCGTCGTGAGAAAACCAAGGCCATACTATACACGGTGGGTTGCATCCGTGTCTACTACCCGTTCGGGTACATTTGCGGTCAACGGTGTCAGCGAGATGGTAACCTGCGCACGCCGGCGGTGTAGGCCGTCAGGTCGTCGCTCAGGCGCGCCCGGTCGCCGCCGTAGCCGAGGCGCCGGGCCAGGAAGGCGAACTCCTCGCTGTCGACGGCGGGAACGGTCAGCTCTTTGGCATTGCCGCGCACCATGCGCATGGCCTCGATGAGGCGCCTGAGGAAGCCATGCGCGCGGCGCAGAAAATCCACTTCGTCAGGCGCCAACGCTCCGGCTTCGGCGAGCGCGCTCATGGCCGCGACGGTGCTGGTGGCGCGCACGCACGGTTCATGCCGCCCATAGCTCATCTGAAGCCTCTGGACGAAGTACTCGACGTTGACGAGGCCCCCCAGGCTGAACTTCGCGTTGAAGGTGCCCGGCGTGACCAGGTGGCGGATTTGGCGCTCGCGCATGGCCCGCACGGCTGCTGCGCTCGGCTCCTGGCCAGCGTAGACGAACTCATCGCGGAGCGCCAATACCTGTCCGCCAAGCGCTGCCTCGCCGGCGATGGGGCGCAGCTTGATCAGCGCCTGCCGCTCGTACTCCCAGGCCGGCCCACCTTGCGCAAAGTAGCGCCGGAAAGAGGCCAGCGATACGGCCAGGCTGCCGGCGCTCCCGTAGGGGCGCAACTGCAGGTCGATGCCAAAGATGCCCTCGCGCTTGGCACGGATGGCCTGCACGACGGATTGCACCAACTTCTCGTAGTATTCGGCGGTGGTGATGCTGGCCGGGCCGGCCGTCAGGCCATTGCCGGCGTAGATAAACATCAGCTCGACGTCAGAGGCGAAACCCAGCTCCCGGCCGCCGCACCGCCCCAGGGCGCAGAGGCTGAGGCTGCTCGGGCGCCCATCCTCGAGGCGTGGCTCGCCGTACCGCCCTCTCAGCTCGCCGTCGCACAGCTTGCAGGCCGCCTCCAGCGCGATCTCGGCCACGTCGGTCAGCTCGGCGGCGAACTCGTCGAAGCCGGGCGTATGGCCGAGGATGTAGCGCATGTCGGAA
>CAWEHT010000471.1:0-9403 GCA_963808455.1 uncultured Chloroflexia bacterium
TACTCTGCCAGGCCGGCCCCCAGCAAATTGAGCAACATCCCCAAATGCACGCGCATGGCCAGTCGCCCGCCACCCTTTCGCGATGTCAACGTGGCAACTCGCTGCCACGCAGTATAGCTTTGCTGCATCTACATTCGGCGCCGAGCGACATCGAGTCGTTCCCGTTCAAACTACGAGTTAGGCGTAAACGCCGAGACACCGGCCCGATAGCCATCCGAAGAAGCTGCCGCTCTCGAAAGCGTGCCGAGTGTCACTCAACCGAGACCGAGCGCGATGGCCGGTGCCTGATCCAGCTCGGCCACTTTATCGGCAGAGAGTGTACCGACGTAATGCGCCAGCTTGGATTTTTCGATGCTCACCAAGGCGTCGCAGTGGATACTGGAGTCGCGCTTCAAGCCGTCGTCCTGCCTGACTCGCACTTGCGTTGACAGCCCTGAGTAGACCGAATAGATGGGGGCATAGATCACGATGGAATACTTCGTAGCCTCGATCAGGGCTTGCCTGCTCACGATCACGTAGACACGCCCCTCGCGCAGGTCGCTGGCAGATGCGCCCACCACGCGGTACAGCTGGCCGCGCTTCATATGTCGGCCTGGTCTAGCAGAGCGTCTGCGGTTTCGGCGTTCAGGAGGTCGGCATATTGATTCAGTAGCTCGATATCCCGCTGATCACGCTCTTCACGGGCTTGTCTGCGCAGGCGTTCCCACGCCGCCGCCTCAAGGAACTCAGACCGACTGCCCGGCTGAGCGTCAACCGCCGCCAACAAATCCTTGGAGGGAGATACCGAAGTGTTGATCTTCATACCTACTATGTTACCACTAACAGGAGTACCTGTCATCGGGAGGCGCAAGCCAAAGACCGCCCCGGCGGAGCGGCCCTGAGTGTGACATTGCGGCGAGCGGTGCGAGCCTCAGCGGTCCTGCCACTGCCCCTTACCTGGCGGCCTATGAGAGCGATGACGGGTTGATCGCATGGAATCCGCCAGCGCCGCGCCGAGGACCTGTTCGCTGCCAAGGTCGCACGGGAAACGCATGTTTCTCTGACACTTCGAGCCCCGAAGCGGCTGGAAGTCTACGATCTAGTCGTGCTCTTGCTCGCTGGCCGGGGTCACGAAGGCGGCCAACAGTTGCCCCAAACTGTTCACCGCCAGGTGCACTTTGGAAGCCCTTTCTTTCTTGTGCCCATCGTAACCGGCGCGTTCGCCACTTCCAGGGCTCGATTGCAAGGTGCGGGCGTCAAAAATGGCGGCGCAGGGTTACGGGTTGCGCCCGGCGATCTCGCGCAACAGGGCCCAGAGGGCACCCCGCAGGTCGTGGTCGTATACGATGTCCTCGAAAATCCTTGCCTTGAGCCGGCGCTGTGTCTGCTGGTAGACGGTATACCAGGAAGGTAGGCCCGGGAGCGACAAATGGCCCGGAGGGGGTCTGCGTTGGCGGTGCCCAGCTGAATCCCAACGTGGAAATTGGTGCGATTGTGGGGAGGCGCACCAAAGTGTCCGGTGACGTGTGGCTCGAGATGGGGGAGCCTCCGCCATAGTCGCCATTCCCGTCCACGTCCAATCCGCAGGATGCGTCGCATTCCATGCGGCCTGTGGGGTCAGTATACCGCAGCGGGTTGCTGAGCACGTAACTGTAGCCGTTCAGACCTTGCGGCTCCGCGAGCTCCGGTACAATGGTGTCGGGCTGCAGCAACTGGTCAATATAAGGGTCGTACCGGCGGGCGCCCATCTGGTAGAAGCCTGTGCCGTCGAGCTTCTGGCCCCCGTGTAGTCGAAGTCGAGGGTCAGCCAGCGGGGTCATCCTCGCCCGCACGGAAGACCTCGTCGAAGAAGGCCTCCGGCTCCAGACCGGACTGCCATTGGCGATGGCGCCGCACCGCGTCCGATCGACGCTCACGTGGCAAGGTTAGAAAGCGCATTGTCTCAACCGGCCCGAGCTCCGACATGAGTGCTTCTATGGCGCGGCGAATCATTTTGTCTTCGGGCAAGTACGATGGTGTTTTCAACGCAAGTTCTCCTTGTCGCAGTTGAGCAGCGGACTGCCGCACCAAACCCTTGGTTCTACCCGCCGGCACCGTTTCAGCAATCGATCGTCGCAAGTCACGAAGTCGGCTTCAGTCGCCTCCGCAAATGCCAAATGGGCTGCATCGGCAGGGCCAAGGCCGGCCCGAACCAGGACTTCCGCCCGCCCGCGGACCGCAACACGATCAAGTGAGACGGAACGGCCGATCTGCTTGAGCAGCAACAACAGTTGTTCGCGTTCCTCCACGTCGCGGATGGCAGCGATTTCGATCTGGTGGACGGGAGAGGCGATCAGGGCGATTCGCCCTGCACGGGCGTGGTTCAAGAGCAAGAGAACAGCATCGGTCTCCAGCCGAATGCGAAACTGCGCCTGATCATCAAACGGCCTGCAAAGGGCGTAAACATCGACGTAAACGCACCGCGGGCTGGCTTGGCACGTCCTGGCCTCCAGCCTGCCATTTTACCACAACCAGCTACCAGGCGGCATGGCACCAAGCGGTTCGGGAAAGGCATCTGCAAGAAGGTTCTGGCCGGCCCACTCGGAGAGCAACTCGAGCGCCGCAGCCGGGGACGGTGTAGGGGAGGCCGGGTCATGCGGTCCTGCCTCTCGCACCTGACGAAACTACACTGTCCCAGAATGCGATAAACTCACGTGGTGCCCTCCGCGAGTGCTGGCCTTTTGCCGCGCAGCTCACCAACCCACGACGGGGCCCCCCGACGCATCTCCCGCGGGTCACCCTCACCGCGGATGCTCCTATACGTCGTCACGTCGTCGGGCCGTAACTGCCGTAATTGACATCCGCTCGCGGCGCGACTTCGAGAGGCGCCTGATGGGCAGCCCAGGCGCGCCGGCCAACACCTACCCGAAAAGGAAGGCTCTCATCAGGTTCGGGTGCCTGGCGCCAAAGCGGCCGTAGTCAACATCGATCTCGATGTTGTGGCACGAGCACTGTAAATTGTCCCTCGGGAGGGAGGGCAGGATGTCGCCGCAGCGTAGGCACTCGTAGTGGAGGTTTGGGGCCACCGGCCAGCCCCCCTTCCCCGACACCTCGATGTAGGTCCGACGCTCCTCTGGGTAGGTGTTCATATCGCCTCGGTCAGGGAGCGGGCTGTAGATATCCAGTCTCAAGCAGGGAGCTGACGCTGCCCGGCAAATGGTATTGCATCCCGCCTCACGGCCGGTTGAACCAAGCGGCCACCGGGCCGGCCTTCCTCATGCTGGCAAGCCCTAAAAGGACGGTCCATCTCTGGCGCGCGATAGCGTCAGGTCGCCCACGGCAGAGCTGGTTGCGCGCTGCCCGCAAGGAGGCGCGTCCGCCTGCGGCGTTATTGCCGCACCTGCCGCGCCCTGGCAGCCCTACCAGACCGGTTGTGGGCCGAGGCCGCCGACGGAAACCAGCTTGCTCAGCCCGGACCCTTGCAGGCGGAAAATTGAGATCCAGTATGCCTGGCGCGAACTGTCGCGCACGGCCAGAAGGAGCGCATCCCCCCGCGGCGACCAGGTCGAGCTGGTCGGCGGAGCCGCATCCTGGTCGAACAACATCGAGGACAAGCCGCTCGCCGTGTCGTAGAGCCAGATACGAGAGGCGCGGTTAACTCTTCCTCGGTGCACCAGCTTTTTGCCGTCGGGAGCCCAAGCTAGACCGTCGATTGTCCCGTCTGCCAGCTGCCGTCGCTGTTTTGTAGCGACGTTGACCAGGTAGGGCCCCTCCTGCTCGGGCTCCGACCCGCCCTGGCTGTAGACCGCCACGGCAACTTGATCCCCGGCGGGCTGCCAGGCCACCGCCTCGAAGACCAGCACGTCGCTCTCCCAAAGGCTGCTCAACCGGCCGCTGCTGAGCGCCAGGGTAGCCAGCTCGCTGCGGACGCCCGGGTTCGCCACCACCATCATTGTACCGTCCGGCGACCAGTCGAAGAATGCGCCGCCGCTTTGGGTGACGGTCTGCGTCTGGCCGGTGCGCAGCTGGTAGACCTGGATTTGCGCCTGGCCGGGAGCCCCTCCCTCCCCGAACACCTCATGCTGATAGCCCAGGCGGCTGCCATCCGGCGACCAGCGCGGGTCGTCCACTACCTCCTGGTACCCCGTCGTCGCGGCAATGGTGATCGCCTGCGAGCTGTTGGCCGGCAGCAGCACGACGGCGGAGCTGGCCAGGCTGCTCGCGTGCGGAGCCACCCAGACGAGGGCGGTGAAGGCCAGCGCGCTACCACGCGGCGAGGCGGTTAAATCTTGGACTTCTGAGGCGCCCGTCTGCCCGGTCACCACCGGCGCCACAGCCTGCGTTGTCAGGTTCAGGTGCCAAATCGCCGCCGGAGTCGGGACGTTGTCGGACACGTAGAAAGCCACTGCCCGGCCAAATTGCCAGGGTGCCGGGGTCGGCGTTGCGGGCGCGACGGAGGGGGCAGGCGTTAGGGCCGGCGCGGCGGCGGCGGCCGCTCGCGACGCTGCGACGGACGGCAACGCCGGGGCAGGCTGCGGAGGGGCCGTGGGCAAAACCGGCGCAGCGGGGGTCGACGTGGCGCCCGTGGGGGCCGTGGCAGCCGTGCCTGCGGCCAGCGTCGAGGCGGCGGATGGCGTTGCCCTGGCGGGTGAGGGGCCTGGCGTCGATCCGCCTGCGCCGCCTGCGCAGGCAGCCGTCAATACAGCAAACACGGCCAACAGCAAAGACGCGAGCCATACCGCCGCCCTGTGCGGCCGCACGCCCAACGCAGGCTTGAGATCAGACATGGGATATTCCTTCCTGGCTTACCACGGCGCAGTCCAGGGCCAGGTCCTGCTGGAGCCCGGATCCTGGAAGAAGTTTTGCTTCCCGTAGACCGTCCCCACTGCACCCACCGGCAATGGTGCGCCGATGCTACGGACGCTATCTATCGCGTTCGGCCCGGTCTCGTCTTTGGGCTGTAGTGCGTCGCTGCCACTCCGCATCGCGTCGTACATCGGTTTGGCAAGGGTATCATAGATCGTGTGGAAGTCGTTGATGCCGGTTGGGTCGGTAGTCGGATCCATGGTCGGGGCTGTGTTCCCGCTCAAGGGCGGGGTGTTCCCTGGGTCTTTCGTCAAGGGGTTGAACTCGGAATACTGGCCGTACCTGAGGATCTGGGCGGTTACCGAATTCCCGTACTTGACGAAATTCTCGGCTGCGCGCACGAGCACCGAGCCCGCGAGTTCCTCCTGCCCTTGCATGGATTCTCTCCCGGCTTCGCCGAAGATGACGCGCGCCAGCAGGACTGCCGCCGGCTCGTCGGAAAGGTCTGTGTAGTTCGTGGCCACCATCCATTGGTTGATGCTGGGCATGTATCCGATTCCGTGCTGGTAGTCGCCGTCGTCCCCCAGCCCAAAATAACCTCCGCCGCCTCCGCTGTAGCCCTCGCCCCCATCCCCGCTGTCGTACCCGCCGCCCCCGCTGTAGTCTACAGCAGCCCCGCCGTCGCCCCCACCGCCGGACCCGGTGTAATACCCATCGCCCCCGCCGTCGTCCCCACCACCGTCCCCCGTGTAGTTCCCGTCGCCGTCCGTGTCCAACCCGCAAGATGCGTCGCACTCCATGTGGCCCGTGGGGTCAGTATACCGCAGGGGATTGTTGCCCACGTAACTGTAAGGGTTCAAGCTTTGGGGATTGGTCAAGTCTGGTACAATGGTATCCGGCTGGATCCATTGGTCAAGATAAGGGTCGTACCAGCGGGCGCCCATCTGGTAGAAGCCCGTGCCGTCGAGCTTCTGGCCGGTGTAGTCGTAGTCGGTGGGCAGCTGGCCGACCGTGCCGTAGCGGTCGTTGCCGTAGGCGTCGTAGCGCGCCGCGCTGCCCGCCAGGGCGCCGCTGGCGTCCGTGGCCACCAGCGTGCTGCCGAGGTGGTCGGCATGCAGGTAGTACAGGTTGTCCACCAGATACGGCGGGGCCTGGATCAACGCCGGCAGCGCTTCCGCCACCCGCTGGCTGCCGAAGTAGTAGTACTTGGTCACGCTGAGCGCCTGGCCGGCGCCAAGCTGTACCTCGTAATGCGGCCCGACGTAGAAGGTGTAGCTGGCGCTGCTGCCGCTGCCCACGATCTTTTCGGCCCACTGGCCGTCGGCGTCATAGGCGTAGTGCTCGCTGGACAGCGCCCAGCCCGCTCACGCCGGCCAACCGGTTTTCGGCATCCCAGGTCAGGGCCCGGGACGGCCCGGTCGCCGGCGCCACCCAGGCCAGGTTGCCGTCCCCGTCGTAGCCATAGCCGTCGGCCACGGGACTGCCCCCGCGGCTGTACGACACCGTCCCCACGGCATGCACGTGCCCCACCGCCGACTGGTAGCCCAGCAGATCGCCGCCCGGCGTGGTCTGGCTGATGACCCGGCCCAGGGCATCGTAGGCGTAGCGGCTGCCGTAAGCGCTGGTCAGCCGGTTGAGGGCATCGTAACCGAAGCTGTCCGTACCGTGCTGGTAGGCGAAGCCCAGCGCGGCCGGCTGGGGATGGCCGGCCAGCCCGTCGTCGCAGTTGCCGGCCGCATCGCAGGCGCGCGCCTGCAGCACGTTGTTGCCCGGCTGGCGGAGGGCTGCGCCGCAGGCGGTGCAGCTCCAGCCGGTGGTGCCGCCGCCGCCCACGAAGCCATCGGCCGGGAACCAGGTCGGGACCAGGCTCCACTGGCTGCTGGCCGGGTCCCAGTAGCCGGCCGGCCCTTGCAGGGTCAGGGAGATGCCCTGCAGCCCGGAGCCGCCGCTGTCGGCCGCGGTGCCGGCGAAGGCGGGTGCGACGGTGTAGCCCGCCCCGCTCTGGGGCTGGGCGATGGCCGCGACCGGCGGCGTGTGGTCGTACTGGGCCGGCGGCAGGGTGGTGGTGATGCTGTTGCCGGCGTGGTCGCTGGCCAGGGAGCGGAAGCCAAAGGGCGCGGTGGGATCGGCCGGCGTGAAGGTGGCCGCACCCGGCTGGGTGCAGTCCTGCCAGGAGGTCCAGGCGCTCCTGCTGCTCTCGTACTGCAGGGCGCAGGCGGCCACGCCCGAGGCCGGGTCGCTGGCGGCGGTCCAGGTCACGCTGAGGCTGGCGGCCAGGCCGCCCGTCTGGGCCTGGGCTGGCGGGGGGGCCGGCGGCCCGTCGAGCGGGGTGTGGTCGCTGAGCGAGAGCAGGTTGCCGGCCGGATCGTAAGTGTAGTCCAGGTCGAGGACCGTGCCGCTGATCCCGCCGACCTGGATGCCTTGCAGGGCGCCGGCCTGGGCCGTCCAGGGGTAGTAGCTCTGCGTGCGGCTGAGGTTGCCGCCCGCCGGGAAGCTCTCGCCGAGCAGGCGGCCGGCCATGTCGTAGCTGGCGGCGTCCACCAGCGTGCCGGCCGCGCCGGTCAGGCTCAGCGGCAGGCCGCGGCTGCTGAAGGTGGTCGCGACGGCCTCGCCGTCGGGGTAGGTGATGCTGACGGTGCGGTCGGCGTCATCGTAGCCATAGCTGGTCACCTGGGGGGTGCCGTTCTGCAGGTCGGTGAAGCTGCGCAGCTCGCTGGCGGTGCGCCGGCGGGCGTCGTAGCTCCAGGCGGTGCAGTTGGCGCCGCTCTAGCCGGAGCAACTGCCCGCGTAGCCGGTGCTGGCGCCGGGGCTGGCGCTCACTGCCGCCGCGGTGCGCTGCCCCACGCCGCTCGTGCCCAGGTCGTAGGTGTAGACCACCTGGTAGCCCGGCGGGGATTGGCAGCTGGGGTTGCCCAGAGGCGTGTAGTAGATGCCGGTCAGGCGGTTCAGGGCGTCGTAGTAGGAGCAGACGGTCTGGCCCCGGTTGTCCGTCTGGGCGGTGAGGTTGCCCACCAGCACGGCACCTGCAATGGGGGCAGCGGAGTGCCTTCCAGTTTCGGGGCGGGCCGAGGACCGCGGCCGCGGGTCGTGCCACGGATACACGAATCGTGCACGCTGCGGCGAGCTTATCCGCGCATCCGCGGGCTATCCGTGGTCGGCCCGGCCCAGAATAGAATCACACCCGGGCAACAGGACCAGGCGATGTTGCGGCCAGCCCCCAGGGTGGCTACCACAACGGGGCAGCGCGCGCCGGTTGGACCGGCCGCCGTCACAGGATAGACACGGAGGTCCCCGAAGGGGATGGATTCGACGGGATGGACGCGAAGGCCCCCGTAGGGGGACGGATCGGGCCAGAGAATCCTGTCTATCCGGCTCATCCTGTCCATCCTGTATGAGTCAGCCCAGGGGGACGCGGCAACCGGGCCAGGTCGGGACGCGGCCCGGGCGCCTGGCCTGGCGTGGCGCCGAAACGTGATCTCACACGTCGTTTCCGCCACACACCGTTGCATTCCGCCCCGCGCCTGGGGTACAATACGCGGTGGCGGATGGCCGAAAAGGAGACCCGTGGCAGGTTTGACTCATCTGGACGACCAGGGACAGGCCCACATGGTGGATGTGGGCGGCAAGGCGGAGGACACGGCGGGAGGCCAGCGCGGCCGGCCGCGTGCGCATGCGCCCGGAGACGCTGGCGCTCCTGCGGACGGGCAACCTGCCCAAGGGTGACGTGCTCGGCACCGCAGCGGGTCGCCGGCATCCTGGCGGCCAAGCGCACCGCCGACCTGATACCGCTCTGCCACCCCCTGATGGTGACGCAGGTATCCGTCAACTTCGCTTTCGACGAGGCAGCGGCCTGCCGTCGAGAAATCCGGGCGACGGTGCGCTGCCAGGGCCAGACCGGCGTCGAGATGGAGGCGCTGACCGCGGTCAGCGTGGCCGCCCTCACCATCTATGACATGGCCAAGGCCGTCGAGCGGCATGGTGATCGAAGGCGTGCGCTTGCTCGCCAAGAGCGGCGGCAAGAGCGGTGAGTGGCGCACGCCGAAGGGTGAGCCGTGCTTCGCGGATGAGTTGAAGCTGTTCTGTCGGACCGGGGAGCGACTATGGCCGAGATGATTACCGTCCGCGTGCGGGCCTTCGCGGGGCTGCGCGAGGCGCTGGGCACCTCCAGCATCACCGTGTCCGTCGCGGCGGGCACCGACGTCGCCGGCTTGATGGCGCAGCTGGCCGCGGCTCACCCGGACGCCGGGCTGCCCGGCCGGAGGCTGGCGGTGGCCGTCAACCGCAGCTACGCCGACCGCGAGCGCGTGCTCCAGGATGCGACGAAGTGGCCTTGCTCCCGCCCGTCAGCGGAGGCAGCGGCAAGCTCTTCGAGGTCGCCGACAGGCCGCTGTCGCTGGACGAGGTCGCCGGACGGGTGGCGGGGGCCGACCGTGGCGGCGTCACGCTTTTCGCCGGCACGGTGCGCGGCATCACGGGCAAGGCGCTGACGGATTGCCTTGAGGGACGAGGCTTATCCCGAGATGGCCGAGGCGGTGGTTGTTGGATTCTGTCTGGTTCGGTGGTTGTTGTTGGTGACGTTGGTGGCGGCGTTCATCATGGTGTGGTTGACCTGGTGTCTTCTTCTGGTCGTCTATTGGCG
>CAWEHT010000472.1:0-13032 GCA_963808455.1 uncultured Chloroflexia bacterium
TACGCTACGATGTTCAGCGGCTTCTACCTGGCGCTGGTGCTGGTGCTGGCCGGCCTGATCCTGCGCGGCGTGGCGTTCGAGTTCCGGAGCAAGGATGAGCGCCCGCTCTGGCGCAGCTTCTGGGACTGGGCGATCTTCACCGGCAGCGCCCTGCCGGGCCTGCTCTTCGGCGTCGCCCTGGCCAACATCGTCCGCGGCGTGCCGGTGGATGCCCATATGCAGTACGCGGGCAACTTCTTCAGCCTGCTCAGCCCCTATACGGTGCTGGCCGGGTTGACCTCGCTGGGCGCCTTCACCCTCCACGGCGCGATCTTCCTGACCCTGCGCACGACAGGCCGTGTGCTGGAACGCGCCGAAGAGGCAGCGGCCAGGGTGTGGCTGCCGGCGACGGTGCTGGTGTTCGCCCTGGTGATTTCGTCCTATTTCGGCCACCGATATCTTCCAGAGGCTCGGCGTCAACCCCGGCATTCCGGCCTGGGGCGCAGGCGCCGCGCTGCTGGCTGCCGGGTGGTTCATCCGTCGTGCGGAGCCACGGTTGGGCTTTCGCCATGACCGGCCTGTCGATTGCCTTGACCGTCGTCACCACCTTCCACGGGCTTTACCCGCGCGTGCTGGTTTCCAGCCTCAATCCTGCCTGGAGCCTGACGATTTACAACGCGTCGTCCAGCCCTTACACGTTGCGGATCATGAGCATCGTGGCCGCGGTCTTCGTGCCGATCGTGCTCATCTACCAGGCGTGGAACTACTACGTGTTCCGGGCACGGGTAACCGGGCAGAGCCTGCACTACTAAGCATCTCGCATGAAGATCGATCGCCGCCTGCTTGCCTGGGCACGTCTTGCTCAGGGCTGGCTGGCCGCCACGACGCTCTTTGGCGGCGCGGCAGGGCTTTGCACAGTGCTCCAGGCGCGCTGGCTCAGCCACGCCGTGAGCCAGGCTTTTCTGGGCGGCAAGGGGCTGGCGGACGTCGAGCCCGCCTTGCTGGGGCTGCTGCTGGCCAGCCTGGGGCGTGCCCTGGCCACCTGGGGCAGCGAGGCCTCGGCCGGCCGGGCCGCGGCGAGGGTCAAGACAGAGGTCCGGGCCCGGCTGGTGGAGCGTATCCAGCAGCTGGGCCCAGCTTTTGTGCGTTCTGAGCGCACGGGCGAGCTCGTGAACACGGCCCTGGCCGGCGTCGAGGCCCTGGACGCCTACTTCAGCCAGTATTTGCCCGGATTGGCGCTGGCCGCGCTCATCCCGTGCGCCATCCTTGCTTTGATCCTGCCGCTTGACCCGGCCTCCGGCCTGGTGCTGCTGTGCACTGCGCCGCTGATCCCCATCTTCATGGTGCTGATCGGCAGCCTGGCCGACGAGGCGAGCCGCAAGCAGTGGGCTGCCCTCAGCCGCATGAACGCCCATTTCCTGGATGTGCTCCAGGGGATGACCACGCTCAAGATCTTCGGCCGGAGCCGGGCCCAGATCGAGATCATCCGCGAGGTCAGCGATCGCTTCCGCGACCTCACGATGGGTGTCCTGAGGGTCTCTTTCCTCTCTGCGCTGGCCCTGGAGCTCTTGGCCACGCTCAGCACGGCCATAGTCGCCGTCGAGATCGGCTTGCGGCTGTTGTACCCCGCGGGAAATGGGCCCCTGACCTTCGAGCAGGCCTTCTTCGTGTTGATCCTGGCGCCGGAGTTCTATCTGCCCCTGCGGATGCTTGGCCAACGCTTCCACGCCGGCATGGCAGGCGTGGAAGCCGCGCAGAGGATCCTCGAAGTGCTGGAAACCGAGCCCGAGGGAACAGGTCACGGGGATCAGCCCACAGGCTCTGCCAGTCTGTCTCCCCGGCCCCCGCGCCCGACGCCTCGGCGCCGGCCATTAGCTTTCGCGACGTTTGCTACGCCTACGACCAAGGCCGGCGTCCGGCGCTGAAGGGGGCCTCATTTGATATCCTGCCTGGGCAGAAAGTGGCGTTGATCGGCCCTACGGGCAGCGGCAAAAGCACGGTGATCCAGATGCTCTTACGCTTCATCGAGGCGCAGGCGGGAGAGATCACCGCCGGCGGCGTGCCGCTGGCAGCCTGGCCGGCCCCCGCCTGGCGAGCGCTCGTGGCATGGGTACCGCAGGCCCCCTACCTGTTCTACGGCACCGTGGCCGACAACATCCGGCTGGGGCGGCCGGACGCCACATCAGAGGAAGTCGCCTGGGCGGCCGCCCAGGCCAACGCGAACGGGTTCATCGTCGATCTGCCCGCCGGCTACAATACTGTGATCGGCGAGAGGGGCCGCGCTTGAGCGGCGGGCAAGCGCAACGGCTGGCGCTGGCGCGGGCTTTCCTCAAAGATGCCCCGCTCTTGATCCTCGACGAAGCCACCGCCAACCTGGATGCCGCCGAGCGCGGCCTCGGTGCAGGCCGCAACCGCGCGGCTCCTCCGCGGCCGCTCGGCGCTGATCGTCACGCACAGGTTACAGACCGTCGAAGACGCCGACCGCATCCTGGTGCTCGCCGACGGGCTGATCCGCGAAGCCGGCACGCACCGCGAGCTGATGGCAGAGGGCGAGGGCCTCTACCGCCTGTTGGCGGGTTGCGGTCCGGGCCAGGGTGCGGATGGCGCGGCGGGCGAGCGGCGGCGTGGGCCTGGCGAGGGCCAGGCGGAACAAGGCGGGGCGCATGCCGAGGGCCGCCTCGCCTCCCTGGCTGCGTGGCCGGAGGTCTTTCCCGGCACGCCGGCTGCGGCTTTCATGGCCGGCGGCCAGGCGAATTGGGGCGCCTTCGCTACCCCCGGCGCGGCGGCCATAGCCGCCGGATTGCCTGCGGGCAAATGCGGCGCCGGCGGGCCAGCGGCCCCCGGCGCCGAAGCGGCCGGCCGGGTGGGGCAACCGCCCTACGGCGAATCACGTCCTCTCTCCCGGGCGCGCCCCGACCCGGCGCGCAGGGCTGCCTCGCAAGGGGGCTCTGCGCCGGGCCGCCCCGCCAGCGAGGCCTTCGGGCGCCTGCTGAGCTTTGCGGCGCCACTTTGGCCGTGGATCGCCCTTTCGGCGCTCCTCGGCGTCGCCACGGTAGGGAGTGGCGTCGCGCTCCTGGGAGTTTCGGCCTGGATCATCGCGACGGCGGCCTTACGGCCCTCCATCGCCGTGCTCGAGGTTGCTATCGTCGGCGTGCGCTTCTTCGGGATCACGCGGGGTCTTCCGCTACCTGGAGCGACTGGTCTCGCATGAGGTCACGTTCCGCCTGTTGGCGCGCCTGCGGGTCTGGTTCTACACGCAGTTGGAACCGATGGCACCGGCGGCGCTCGCGCGCGATCACACCGGGGACTTGCTGGCGCGCATCGTGGCGGACATCGAGACCTTGCAGAACTTCTACGTGCGAGTGATTGCCCCGCCCCTCGTGGCATTGCTGGGGACTGCTGGGCTGGCGCTTTTCTTCGCCAGCTACAGCCGCGGGCTGGCCGTTGCCCTCGTTTGCTTCCTGGCCGCCGCGGGGGTGGGGGTGCCCTGGCTGGTCGGCCGGCTCGCGCGCGCCGCCGGCCGCTCTGCCGTGAGGGATCGGGCCGAGCTGAGCGCCGCGCTGATCGACGGCATTCAGGGCTTGCCCGAGCTGCTGGCCTACGGACGCGAGCCGGCGCACCTGGCCCGCGTCCGCATGCTGGGCGGACGGCTGGACCGGCGTGGGGCGCGCATGGCGATGCTGCGCGGCCTGCACGTCGCTCTCGGCCATCTCTTGACCGCCATGGCCCTGCTCGCGGTCCTCGTGCTGGCCATACCGCTCGTGAGCGGCGCCCGGCTTAGCGGCGTCAACCTGGCCGTGCTGGCCCTGGCCACGACAGCGGCCTTTGAAGCCGTCCAGCCGCTGCCCCTCGCAGCCCAATACCTGAGCGCCAGCCTGGAGGCGGCGGGCAGGCTGTTCGAGATCGCCGACGGGCCCGCAGCCAGGGTGCCGCATCGGGACGGCGATCGGGAACAACTTCCTTTGCCGCCCCCCGCCGCGCTGCGGCAGAGCGATCTGCGAGGAAGGGCCGGCGAAGGCTGCGGTCCACGGTCGCCACCGCGCCCGCCCTGGCGGTCCGTGAACTGGCCATGCGCTACGCGCCCGGCGAGCGGCTTGCGCTGGATGGCCTGAGCTTCACCCTCGACGAAGGGGATTGCCTCAGGGTCGTCGGCCCCAGTGGCGCCGGTAAGACAACGCTGGTGAACGTGTTGCTGCGGTTCTGGGAGTATCAGGACGGGAGCGTCGAGCTGGGCGGACGGGATCTCCGGTCATACTCAGAGGAGGCTGCGAGGAGCAGGATGGCAGTGGTGGCCCGGCACACGTATCTCTTCAACGCTACGATCCGTGACAACTTGCTCCTGGCGCGCCCGTTGGCCACCGATGAGGAGCTAGCGCAAGCCGTCCGCAGCGCGGGGCTGGACGCTTTCATCGGCCGGCTGCCCGAAGCGTGGGACACGTGGGTCGGCGAGCAGGGCCTGCGCCTGAGCGGCGGCGAACGCCAACGCCTTGCGATCGCTCGGGCTTTGCTGCGGGATGCCCCCCTGCTGATCCTCGACGAGGCTACCGCAAGCCTCGACCCACATACGGAAAACGTAGTGCTGGCGGCCATCGCCAACCTGATGAAGGGCCGGACCACGCTGATGATCACGCACCAGCTGGCGGGGCCTGAAGAGGACGGGCGGGTGCTGGTGCTGGATGCCGGACACGCCGTGCAGGAAGGAACGCGACGAGCCTTCTGGCTGAGGACGGCCTCTACCGGCGCATGTGGCAATCCAGTTGCTCCTGGATGGCATCTAACAGCGCCCGAATCGCAAACGGCTTCAACACATAGCCGTTCCGCCGGCACCCAGGGCCCGCTGGACATCATGTTCCTGGCCGAGCGCCGAAAGCATCAGCACGGGCACGTCGCGAAAATCGGCATCCGCCCGGATCGCGAGCAGGGTGTCATAGCCATCGAGGACCGGCATCAAGATGTCGCACAGCACGGCGTCAGGTTTCCGCCTGCGTATCTCCGCCAGAGCCTGCTCCCCGTGCGCCGCCAGCACAGGCTCGAAGCCTGCGGACTGCAGCACGAGCTTCAGGAGCGCGCGGGTGTCATCATCATCATCAACTACCAGGATTCTGGCGGACAACTCGGCCTCCTGCGATCCTTACGGCCGCGATGAGCGCTCCAACCGGCTGCGGCGCGCTGACGACCGGCGAGCATTATCGCGCTGGGCGGCGGCACGGTCAATTGTGCCTGCGCCGCGCAGGCACAAGATCGCGGCGACGCCGAAAGGTCGGCAGGTCTCCTGTTTTGCCTTCGGCTGGCGGGCATGCTATAATCTCCTCAGTTTGGTCCTAATGATTGCGGAGGCGGTGCTGAGAAGTGAAGACCTTTTTCTACCTGGCACAGATCGTGACAGCTATCGCGCTCGTCGTCCTGGTCCTGCTCCAATCCAAGGATGCAGGGCTCAGCAGTATGTTCGGCGGCAGTGACATGGGCGTGTACAAGACCCGGCGTGGCGTCGAGAAGATCATGTTCAACGCGACGGTCGGGCTCGGCATCTTCTTTGGGCTCCTGGCATTGGTGACGGTGCTGGTTACCAGGTAAGCCGAGCCGGCCGGTGACAGTGCCGGCCGGTCCAGGTGTCGCCCCCCGATCAGGGGCGCGGATTGAAACGATTGAGCAGGTACCTTCGCTGGCAAGCGGCTATTGCTCTGCTAGGCATCCTCTTGTTGGCAGCCTTACTGAGTTATGCCGCGTATAGCTTCAGCTCGGTGACCGTCCCAGATCGTGGCGGGACTTATGTCGAGGGCGTGGCCGGGAACCCTCAATATCTGAATCCCCTGTTGGCCCGGCTTAATCGCGTCGACGCCGATCTCTGCGCGCTCCTCTTCGACGGCCTCACACGTTTCGATCAGCAAGGCAATGTCGTGCCCGATCTGGCTGATAGCTGGAAGGTCAGCCAGGATGGGCTGACCTATGATTTCAAGCTTCAATCGGGGCTTTACTGGCATGACGACGCGCCGGTGACGGCCGCCGACGTGCTCTACACCGTCTCGGCCATGCAGGACCCGGATTTCCCCGGCGATCCCTCCCTGCATGCGCTTTGGCAAGCTGTGGATGTTTCGGCACCGGACGGGCCCAATGGGCTGGCGGTGCGCTTCAAGCTGAAGATGCAGCAGCCCTTCGCCCCCTTCCTCGACTACACGACCATGGGGCTCTTACCTGCCCATGTCTGGCAGCGCGTGCCGGTCAAAGACATGGCGCAATCACAATATAACACGCGCCCAATCGGCACCGGGCCTTTCGAAGCCAGCCGCGTTACTGCGGCGCGCATCGATCTGGTCCCCAACCCGCGCTATCACGGGTCAACGCCCTATCTCACCGGCCTGACGGTGCGGTTCTATCCGGACCAACAAAGCCTGTTGCCAGCATACGAGCACGGCGATATCGACGGCATCAGCTACATCCCCCCTGAAGACATGGGCTGGGCAGCCGAGCAGAAGGATCTCCAGGTCTTCTCGGCCCCGATGTCCGGCTACACGCTGGTCTATCTGAACCAGCTGAACCCCAACGTGCCCTTCTTCAAGGACAAAGCGGTGCGCCAGGCCTTGCTTTACGCTTTGGACCGCCAGGGTATCATTGACAGCGAGCTTCATGGACAAGGGCAAGTTGCCAACAGCCCGATCCTGCCAGGCACATGGGCCTATGACCCCGATGTCCCCAAATACGGCTACGACCCCGCCAGGGCGCGCCAGTTGCTCGATCAGGCAGGCTGGAAAGCGGCTGGCGACGGCGTGCGCGTACAGAATGGGAAAAAGCTGTCCTTCATCCTGGTAGGGCAAGATCAGGCGCTGCTCCAGGCGTTGGCCAACGCGTGGCGCCAGATCGGGGTGCAGGCCGTCCCTCAGACCGTGACAAGCTCGGGCCTTTCGGCCGACTTCCTTGTCCCGCGGACTTATGAGGCGGCGCTCGTGCACTGGGAGCAGCCCGGGGACCCGGACCCTTACCCGCTCTGGCATTCAACGCAGATCAAGGATGGCCAGAATTACGCGGGCTGGAACGACGCCGTGGCAGACGATGCGCTCGAGAAAGCGCGCGCATTGACCGACCAGCCCGCACGCCAGCAGTACTATGTCGCCTTCCAACAGGAATTCGCAGACCAGATGCCGGCCCTCCTGCTGTATCACCCGGTCTATACCATCGGCGTCCGCGCCAAGGTGCACGACGTGCAGGTCGGCCCCTTCAACACGCCGGCAGACCGCTACCGCGCCATCGCCCAATGGTACATTGTGACGCGGCGGATCACCATCGGGAACGGCCCCTCCAGCCCGACGCAGCCGGCGCCGTGAGATGCCCGGCGCCCGCATTTGACAGGGCCCCGCAGTGATGGTATATTCCGCCTGGTTTGAGTCGAGGCGCCGAAGTGGCGGAATGGCAGACGCGCTAGGTTCAGGACCTAGTGAGGGTTGACCTCGTGAGGGTTCAACTCCCTCCTTCGGCATCTATACCGGGATCCCACGCCAGTGCCGTCGTGGGATTCTGCATCTCAGGCGCCGGAAGGAGAGGGCCATGAGCCGGGAACTGTGGCGACGACTTCCGCTCGAACGCAAGCATCTGCTGTTGATCGCCGTGGTGGTCTTCATCGTGATCGTGGCATCAGGCTTCAGCGAGTTGTACAACATCCAGGCTGAGCTCGAGGTCGAGCACGCGGCGGCGCAGGTGCAGGTGCGGCAACTGCAGGAACAAAACCAGCAGCTCAAGGACGCCTTGGCGGCCGCGCAGAGTGGGCAGAACATCGAGCCCATGGCACGGGAGTATTTCCAGCTTGGCCTCCCGGGCGAGAAGCGGCTGTTGGCCCAGCCGGTGGCAGCGCCAACACCGTTGCCTGGCACCGATACATCCGGCAGCCAGGCGGTTCCCGCCGGGCCATTCTGGCAGCAGTGGTGGCAAACGTTAGTCCAACCTTGACAAATCCCGTAATACGGATAGAATAGGGTTAGCGATGCGGGGTGGAGCAGTGGCAGCTCGTCGGGCTCATAACCCGAAGGTCGCAGGTTCGAGTCCTGCCCCCGCTACCTTTGGCGGCCTGCACCATGGTGCAGTGTGTGACTTGCCGCATAACTTGGCCGTTCGGCCAGATTATGTCCACATTTTCGACCGGCCAAACTATGCCACCATTGCAACTAACGAGGTTGCAGTGGTGGCATAGTTTTTTGATGCTGCCTGCTCCTTCGGACCTTGCCGTACAGGCCTGGCCAGACAAGACCTACTGGCCTCTACTCCCTGACGAGCTCGATTTGACAGTGACCTGGACCATAGTAGAGGGCGGCAGGCGTCTCGTACTCCCGCGCCTGGTGCAGCCGCCGGTGGTTGTAAAAGTCCAGATAGGCGGCCAAGGACCGCCGGGCATCGCGCGGGCTGCCGTACTCTTTCAGATACACCTCTTCGTACTTGATCGTGCGCCAGAGGCGCTCGGTGAAGATGTTATCCAACGCTCGACCGCGGCCATCCATACTGATCTGGACCCCGGCATCCGCAAGCAGTTGGGTATACTGCGGGCTTCGGAACCTTAACGGTAGATGCCGTACTGCTGAAGCGTTTCCCACATCGCCATGATGTTCTCCGGCGGCACGTTGCGCTGAATGTTGTGCACCGTGTTGAAGACGAAGCCACCCCCTGGCATCAGGTCCTGCAGTCGCCGCTTCGTCTCCTCCCGCACCTCCTGGGGCGTCCCCGTGCCCAACACCCGCTGCGTATCAACACCACCACCCCAGAAGCTCAGCTCCCGGCCGAACTCCCGCTTGAGCTCGGCACTCTCCATGCCTGCCGCGCTTACCTGCACCGGGTTGAGGATCTCGACGCCTATCTCAATCAGGTCGCAAATCAGCGGACGGATGGCGCCGCACGAGTGGAAAAGGACCTTGGCCTGCGATTTGCGGTGGATCAGGTCGAACAATTCCTTGTGCAACGGCTTAACCAGCTTGCGGTATGTCCGCGGTGAGAGCAGCAGGCTTTGCTGGCCGGCCATGTCATCGGCTTCGTGCGCCACATCCAGGTAGGGTCCGACTAGCTCAAGCGCCTGTTCCCAGTAGGCCAGCTTCAACTCCAGGATCTTATGCAACAAGTGCTCTGCCAGCGCGTGGTTGGCGGCCAGGTCGGCAAAGTAGTCCTCGAAGCCGCGCAGCCAAGCGTAGGTCTCCAGGATACCTGCCGTCAGGTTGCCCATGATCACCGCCCGCCCTTCGACCTCGGCTATCTGGCGCGCCGCCGCGGCCATGCCTTCGAAGCGCGCTGGATGCAGGGGATCGGGCCATGGAAAACGGTCGATATCATTCTTGCCGATGTCGCCGCGCAGCGGATGTTCGAACATATCGTAGTAGATGCCCCCGTCATTCGGCATCTTCCTGCCGATGTGCCATTCGTCGTAAAAGTAGGTGTAATCTGCCTGTTCGCGCACCTGGATCTGAAACGTCGCCGACGAGCGCGGCGACACGCTCCTGACGTCGGCACCCAGCCGCTCCAGGACGTCCTCGTCCACCCACGCGATCTGCTCCGAGATATCGACAAGCTGCGCGTCCACGCTGGGCAGGCCCAGGTAGGCGCGCAGCTTGTGATAAGCCACCACGTTGATGCCCGTCACCGTCGTGGCCCCCAGGTCATACGGGACGCGGTCAGGTTCCTGATGCTTGAGTGCGGTTACCACGCGCTGGCGTGAGTTCATGGGTCGCCTCCTCGGCGAGTTTTCAGCAGCGCTACAGGTCGGCTTCCTGAAGGACGGACCTATTTGCCTTGCGGCACAGCGCGGTGGTGCAAAACTTGCACGTTCTGACCCACGCCGACCGCTTGGCCTTGGCGGCCTGACTACTTGACCGATGCTCTAGACGGAACGTTTAGAACGCAAACTCAACCTTAAGGGACTCATCCTTGCGGTAGGTGGTCATGTCGAATGCCTCTTCCCAGCTCTCGATGTCGAACGTATGCGTGAGTAGGGATTTCACGTTAACCAGTCCGCGCCCCAGTAGGTCCAACGCCTGCATGAAATCGGGGGTGGTCCAGCCATTGATACCGATGAGGCTCACCGCGCGAGCCAGCAGGAGGGAATACGGTGAAATGGACACCGTCTCTTGCATGTCGGATACTCCATCTACGGCGATGCGTGCGCGTCGACCAGCGAGCGCCATCGCCAGTAGGAGCGCGTCGGGACCGCCGGCGCATTCGAGAACCACATCCGCTCCTTTGTTGCTCAGTGTTTCCCGCAAGGCCGCGGTCGCTCCGGGCTGCCGGATATTAAAGCGTGAGTGGCGCCAAGCCGGGCGCCGGCTGCCAGTCGTGCGTCCCGCGTGCCAACCAACGCCAGCAACGATGGGTAGCTCAGGCGGGCAACCTGCATCGCCAGCAGCCCGATGGGGCCTGGACCAATGACGACGACTCGGTCGCCCTGCTTGATCTGCGCCTGGCGTGTCGCGGATACGGCGTTGGACAGCGGCTCGACGAGAGCGCCCTCGGCCAGGCTCACGTTTGGAGGGAGCGGAAAGAGAAGCGCGCGGGCACCGTGCAGTGCTCGGCGAAGCCTCCATCGCGTTTCGAGCCCAGTTCATCGTAGTGATCGCAGCCGCCACTGTCGCCGCTCCGACAGGCGGGACATATCCCGCACCCCATTATCGTATGTACGGCCACACGGTCGCCCACCCCGATGTACTTGACAGAGGGGCCGCAGGCTTCAACGACTCCGCAAAACTCGTGGCCAGGGATAACCGGGTACGTCACATGGCCTGCCCGACCGCTGCGGATGATAACATCAGTATGACAGATGGCAGCTCGCGCCACCTTGACCAATGCCTCGTCATCCGCCGGTTCCGGAATTGGACGGTCAACCAGGCCGTATTGACCTGGCGCCGTAGTATAGAGTGCCTTCAATGCTCTTGCTCCTCCGCCCAGTCGAGCACGGGGCTGAGCGCTTCTTCACCCATAGTCACCGCTGTCGGCCTAACTAAAGTACCTACATAGTACCCGATGCCCGTCATCTGTAAGACTTGCCCGATCACAAGGAGAGGCTCTTCAGACACGCCAGAGAAGATGGACCCGATTGCCACAAGGGTCGGTCTGGCGCAGAAAGACAGATTTTGCGTCCGGCTTGATCTTTGGCTCTTCAAGTTCGATGCCGCGATCCACGAGAGTCTGCAGCGCCATCTCGAAATCAGATACCAGCACTGCCACGTGGCAGCGCTCCCCGATCCCCTCCTTCAGGACCTCGATCCGGCCAGGACCGGTACCTTCCACAAAGATACTGGAGTTGGTCTCTTTCATTCTCAGCCCAAACACCCGACCGTACCACTCGGCCAGGTCCTTCCCGGTGGCCTCCGAGGTCGGGTAGAGCCCCACGTGCTCGATGCCCAAGAACAGAATCTTGGCCACGCAGCGGGCGCGGATCCATCCCAAGACCTGAGCCACCAAAACCGCTATCCGGTCGTACTCGCCGCTCTGCAGCCACTCTTTCTTGATCAAGTTCGATCCTGCGCCGACAGCCGCCGCCCCGGCCTTGAACCAGGCGTCGATGCTCTCTTTGGTCGCCTCGACGCCACCTGTCGGCATGATCCGCGTCCAGGGGGTCGGACCAAGAATCGATTTGACGAAGCTCGGGCCGCCCACCGAGTCGCCGGGGAAGACTTTGACGATCTCCACGCCCAGTTCTTCGGCCTGCGAGATCTCGCTGGCGCTGCCGCATCCTGGCATGTATGGGATCTTGCGGCGATTGCAGAAACGGGCTACTTCCTCACTCAGCAACGGGCCCACCACAAAGTTGGCACCGTAGGCCACATAAAGCGCCGCGGTTGGTGCATCGACGATCGAGCCGGCACCGAGCACCACCTGAGGCGCCGCCTTGGCCAGGTGTTGGCTGAGTTCCCTGAAAACCTCTGGCGCGAAGTCGCCGCGGTTGGTGAACTCCAGCACCGGACAGCCGCCTTGCGCACAGGAACGGGCTATCTGTTTTGCGACTTCCACGTCACCATGGTGGAACACAGGCACTAGCCCGGTGCGCATGATGGTGTTCAGCACGTCCATCCTCGAGAACTTCGCCATCTTCCACCTCCTTGAGCGATCTGAGGCGCGGCTTCAGCACGCCACGCGTCCTGAGGCGTCGCCTGCCATCAACTTCTCGACCTCGGCGACACTTACGACATTGAAATCGCCAGTGATGCTGTGCTTAAGGCAAGAGGCAGCGACCGCAAAGGCCAGTGCTTTCGCGTGGTCGGCTTCATATGTCCGCAGGCCGTAGATGAGCCCACCGACGAAACTATCACCCGCGCCGACTCGGTCAATGATGTGCGCGATGTCAAAGCTGGGTCCGGTGTAGAATTGCCCACAATCCCACAGCACGCCCGACCACGTGTTGTGGCTCGCCGATAGGGAACCGCGCAAAGTGATGGCGATTTGGCGTAGCTGGGGAAAACGCCGGGCGAGTTCCTCGCAAACGTAGCGGTAACGGTCCGCATCGACGCGCCCCGCCTGCACGTCGATGTCGGGCGCCCTGACGCCAAACACCTTCTCGGCATCTTCCTCGTTGCCGACAGCCACATCGCAGTGGCGTACGAAATCAGGCATCACCTCTCCGGCCTTCTTACCCCATTTCCACAGCCTGGCGCGGTAGTTCAGGTCGCAAGACACCGTCAGGCCCATCCGCTTCGCCGCCTGGATCCCTTCGAGGCACACCTCGGCCAGGCCCTGCGAGATGGCGGGCGTGATCCCGGTCCAATGGAACCAGTCCGCGTCGGCAAAGACCTTCTCCCAGTCGATCATCCCTCGCTGGATCGTGGCTATGCTGGACCCGGCACGATCATAGACCACCTGGCTGCCTCGTTGCGCTGCCCCGTTCTCCATAAAATAGATGCCCAGCCGGTCCCCGCCACGCACGATTTTGTCCACTCCCACGCCATGTTCCTGCTGGTCTACTCGTTCATTACGTATTGCTGGGTCATTTGCGTGGACGCGGGAAGCCGGCCCACTACCGTGGAAACAGTAACGGCCTCCGGGACATGGCCAGTCAGAAGCTGCGTACCGGCGGCCTGAACCCAGGCCATCGAC
>CAWEHT010000473.1:0-3205 GCA_963808455.1 uncultured Chloroflexia bacterium
GAGCCAGGCGATCGCCGGGATGCCGGCCTGATTCAGGGCCTGGACCACGCTGGCGCGTTCCGGGCTGAGATCGCGGAGAGCCAGGCTGACGCTCGCCCCCATCGCGCTCAACCCTTCCGGCACGCCGGGCTCGTGAAACATGGCTGCGAGCGCCTGGGCCTCCAGCTCGCAGAAAAAAGTGAGATGTGGTGCGGTCATGGCTGGGTTTCACCCTTCTATCTGGCGGGGCGCCCTGCGCGGCCGGATCATCGTGTGGCCGGAAGGTCCCGCAGGCCGGCCATGGTCAGGCTGCGAGAACATGAGCCCGCGCGCCCTGCTTAGCCGGCATTCGCCTGCCTCGTAGCCGGGCGAGTGTGCCTGGTGCGGTAGCTCAGGATGAAGAGTGTGGCGCAGGTGAACCAGACAGTTCCCAAGACCAGCCGATTGGCGCCAAGCACCACCGCCACTACGAGGATCGCGATGATCGTGGCTTGCCCAAATGTGGAGACGAGCCGGATGCTCGCGCCGGACCCCAGCGGACGGCCAGCAGCGCGCCGAGCAAGCGTGCCCCATCCATGGGCGGCACCGGCAACAGGTTGAAAACGGTCATGAGAACGTTAGAACCCGCCAGGACGGCCAGCAGTGCCACCGCGTCGCGATCCGCCAGGATGAGCAGACCGCGCGCTGCCAGGGCCGGTAGGGAGGCCCACGCCAGGCCTGCCGTCAGCAGCACGCTGCAGATCGGACCGCCCGAGGAGATGAGGAGCTCATGCCACCGGCCCGCATGCGCCGGGTGCGATACCTGCACGTACATCCCGACGCCCGACACACGCACCCTGGTTACTTTGTGGCCTACCAGCCTCGCCATTACAGCATGACCGGCTTCGTGCAGGACGCCGCAAACGAAGAGCAGTACCAGAAATCCGGACATGAAGAGGGCGCCGCGTGGCCCGCCTGAGAGCGCGCCTGCCAGCCCCGCCAGGGCCGGCAGCAGCACAGCGCTCAACTGCACCTGGATCGGAACCCCATGCATCCGGGTAAAAATCAGCGACGGGTCCTGCCTGAGTTGCAGCACGGCTATCTCTCCCCAGCCGACCGGATTTCTCTAACCGCTTTCATACAACCATTATGACGGCTTGGGGGCGTTTGTCAAGCGAGAAATTCCCAAGTTAGCTTGCAGTTAGATTAAGAATCTCCCGGAGGGCCCTGGTTGGAAGAAAGCCGACAGCATCATCGAGGGCCCTGTGGCATCCCCGCCCTCGGGCCGGCGTCGTGATTGAAATGCGGGACACTGACAGGGTTCTGCGACCGGGCGTATGTTAGCGCGCACCTGCATTGGGTGCAGCTCTCTACACGAGCGGAACTGGTGCGATCCTGGCCAGCTTGCCAGCCTGGCTACCAGAGATCAGTCTTATACGAGGTTGTCAAGATGGGTATCCTTGCGTGGATCATCGTTGGCTTGATCGCAGGTTGGTTGGCGGGCCTCGTCATGCGGGGCGGAGGCTACGGGTTCGTCGGCGATATCATCGTGGGCATCGTGGGCGGCCTTCTCGGGGATTCATTGCCAGTGCCGCCTTCGGCATCCCGAACCCGGTCAACGGCATCAACGCTACCAGCATCCTGGTTGCCTTTATCGGCGCGGTGATCCTTGTGGCTATCTTGCGCGCGGTCAGTGGTCGCCGGGCGATCTGAGCGGCGCGCTTCGTGGCGTCTGCCACGGACGTCAAACCGGCCTCGAAACGAGGCCGGTTTCCTTGTGCGCCGCGCCCTGGCCAGGGCTCCGTTCCCGCCTGTCCTTACATGCTGTGGAGCGCCTGCGAAATCACCTGCAGCAGAAGCAAAGCGATGAGCGGGGAGAAGTCGAGCCCACCCAGGTTGGGCATCAGGCGCCGGATCGGCGCCAGCACCGGGTCCACGATGCTATCGATGGCCGCCAGAATATCGTATAGGAACGGGGGCAGCCGCACGTTCGCCGCCCTGATCCAGCTGGCGATGACGTTGATCAGGATCAGGTAGGTAAAGACGTCGATTACGGTAGCGAACAAGTGAAAAACAAAACTCATTTCTCGGATAACTCCCCAAGTGACCTGGATTTCTGATAGGCCGCCCACACGGCCTTGGAAATAACCGTACGGAGCCCGCCCTTTTCCAGCTCGTACAGCGCGGCGGCGGAGGTGCCGCCAGGGGATGTGACCCGGTTGCGCAATTCGGCCGGATGGAGGCCTGTTTCACGGGCCATGGCGACTGAGCCGGCCATCGTCTGCAGCACGAGCTCCTGCGCCACACGCCGGCTGAAGCCCAGGTGCACGCCCGCGTCGATCAAAGCCTCGATAAAGAGGTAAATGTAAGTTGGCCCTGTGCCGCTGAGCGCGGTGGCCATGTCGAGGTAGCTCTCTTCCTCGACATAGATCTCCTTGCCGAGGGCGCCCAGGATGGCCTGTGCCTGCCGGTGCGCTTTTTCGCTTACTTCAGCCGTTGCCGTCCACACGGTCATGCCGAGGCCGAGTTGCCCGGGGGTGTTGGGCATGGCCCGGACGACGGCCCCCACGCCGAGCTCCCGCGCGATCACGCCGATGCGCGTGCCGGCGATGATGCTGAGGACCGATGCCCCACAGCTCACCTGCCCGCGCAGCTCCGCCAGCACCCTGGGCAGGATCTGCGGTTTGACGCTCAGCACGACGATTCCGCCTGCCGCGCCTGCCGTCGCGTTGTCGACCGTCGTTCGCACACCGTACCGGCCGTGCAGCTCCTGCCCGCGCTCCGCGCGGGCCGCTGGCGATGATGTGTCGGGGGTCGATGAGATTATGGGCCAGGATCCCTTTGATCATGGCTTCTGCCATGGCCCCTGACCCGATGAAGCTGAGCGTTGCATCTTGCAGAACGATGGCCCTGTCTGTCACTTGTGGCTTCCTTGATCGAGCCTCACGCAAGACCTTTCCCCAAAGATCGCCCTTCCGATGCGAACCATGGTCGTGCCTTCCTCGACGGCTACCTCGAAATCGTCGGTCATGCCCATCGAAAGGTGCGGCCATTCAAGGTGCGGGAAGCGGCGGGCCAGGTCGTCACGCAGTGCGCGCAGACCCCGGAAGATTGGGCGTACTTCCTCCGGGTCTCCGGCGATAGGTGCTATGGTCATCAGCCCTTCCAGCCGGAGGGCTCGGCGGCGCCGGCGTCGTGTCTGGAGCGCGCCACGCGGTCAATGGCCGCGACGACCTCGGGCACGTCG
>CAWEHT010000474.1:0-39994 GCA_963808455.1 uncultured Chloroflexia bacterium
GCTGGCGAAGCCGACATCCGCAAGTGGCTCAACGGCAACCTGTGCCGGTGCACGGGCTACCAGAAGGTGGTGGAATCCGTCCTTTACGCCGTGCAGAAGACTGCCAGCCCGGTGCACATGATGACCGATACGCCCTACAAGACGCTCTACGAGAATCAGGTGCGCGCCTTGTTGGAGGGCGACGCCGACGGCCTGGTAGAGAAAAACTACCACCCGGATGCCGTCTTGGCCTCCTTCGACTTCACCGTCAAAGGCCATGATGCACTCAAAGCCCATTTTCACAAGTATATGAACTGGGTGCAATTCAAGGAGATCCTGTTGACGGACAAGTTCACCGAGACCGGCAACGGCTTCTCGTTCGAGGCTACGGCTCGCACGAACCGAGGCGTCGTTCACGTCTACGACGTCTTCGTTGTCACGGATGGCAAGATCAGCTATCACTTCACCGGCACGAAGTGACGGGCCGAGGAGCGAGACCATGGACAAACAACATATTCTCGGCGCCCCCATCAAGCGTATTGAGGACCCGAAATTCCTTGGTGGTGGTGCGAAGTTCACAGCCGATATCAGCCTCCCAGGGATGCTGCACATGGCTATCTTGCGCAGCGAGCTGGCGCACGCGCGGCATCGAAAGCATCGACACCAGCGCGGCGGCTGAAATGCCGGGCGTCGTCCGGGTCATCACCGGGGCCGACCTGGAAGGGAAAATGATGCCATTGCCCTGCGTCTGGATCCCGGGCGGCGTCGAAAGCCACTTCCCGTCGCATCCCTTCGGCATCCCTGGCGCGGGCAGCGTGCTCGCCAAGGACCGGGTGCGCTACATCGGCGATCCGGTCGCAGTGGTGGTGGCTGAGACGCGCTACCAGGCCTATGACGCGGCTCGAAGCCATCAAGGTGCAATACCAGCCGCTGCCGGTTGTGGTGGACGCCGAAGAGGCCTTGAAGGAGGGCGCGCCCCAACTGCATGACGAGGTGCCGCACAACCTGAACGCGTATATCCCCTATGGCGACAAAGAGGGCACAGAGAAGGCCATCGCCGAAGCCGAAGTGGTCATCAAACTGACCACGCGTAACCAGCGCACCATCAACAGCCCGATCGAGCCACGCGCCGCCATCGGCGAATACGACCCGGCCACCGGCGAGTACACCTTGCGCGCATCCGACGCAGTCGCCTCACGATCACCGGCTGTTGCTGGCTCTCATGATCCTGGGCGTGCCCTTCAACAAGGTGCGGGTCATCGCCCCTGAGATCGGCGGAAGCTTCGGGACCAAGGGCTACATCTACGCCGATATGCCGCTCGTGCTCTTCCTGGCCAAAGAGCTCGGCAGGCCGGTGAAGTGGGTCGATGATCGCCATGGCCTGATGCGGTCCACGGTACAAGGCCGCGACCAGATGATGTACGCCACGCTGGCGGGAAAGAAGGATGGCACGATCACGGCGCTGCGCTGCACCAGCTATGCAAACCTGGGCGCCTATCCTTCCACGATCGGGCCCGGCGTCGCCACCGCCATGGTGGGCAGAAACATCACCAGCGTCTACGACATCCCCCACGGCTTCTGCGAGGTTTACGCCGTCTTCACGAACATCGTGTCCCTCGGCGCGCAGCGCGGCTCGGGCAGGTCCGAAACGACTTTCCTGATCGAGCGCCTGATCGATCAGTTCGCCAGGCAGATCAAGATGGATCCGGTCGAAGTCCGGCGCAGGAACATGATCAAGCCCGAGCAATTCCCGTTCGACAACCGCATGGGATGGACCTACGACTCCGGCAATTACCCGGCCGCCCTGGAGTGCGCCCTGAACATGATCGGCTACAACGACTTCGCCGCGCGGAAGGCTGAAAGCCGCCAGCGCGGCCGCCGGCTGGGCATCGGGCTGGCGCCGTTCGTCGCGGTCAGCGGCGTCGGTCCCTCGTCTCGCATGGCCAAGGAAGGGATGTTGGGCGGCACATGGGAGAGCGCCAATATCCGTGTGCATCCCACGGGCGAGATCAGCGTCATCATCGGCTCCAAGCCCCATGGCCAGTCGCACGAGACGACCTTCGCCCAGATCGTTGCCGAAGAGCTGGGCGTCGACACGAGCATCATCGAAGTGCTGCATTCCGATACGAAGCGCGCGCCGTTCGGGCAGGGCAGTTACGGCAGCCGCTCGTTCAGCGTGGGCGGCGAGGCAGTACTGAAAGCCGCGCGTGCGATCAAGGAGAAGGCGATCAGGGCCGCCGCGCACATCCTCAAGGTCGGTGAAGACGAAATCGTCTATGAGAACGGCAAAGCCTTTGTCCGCAGCGATCCGGCCAAGACGCAGTCTTTGCAGGAGATCGCCCTCGCCCTCTGGTATGCCTGGGACATCCCCAAGGATATGGAGCCGACCCTGGAAGCAACATCCTTCCTCGATCCGCCCGGCTTCAACTTCTCCTATGGTGTCCATGTCGCGGTGGTCGAGGTCGACGAACGCACCGGCTATGTCGAGGTCGTGCGCTTCGTTGGCGTGCACGATGCCGGGGTGATCGGCAACACTCGGGTCATCGAAGGTCAAATGCAAGGCGGCATCGCGCACGGCATCGGGCAGGCCCTCTACGAGCAGGCCATCTACACCAACGACGGCCAGCTCCTCACGCCTTCCTTGACCGAGTATCCACTGCCCAGGGCAACCCAGTTGCCCAACTTCGAGCTCGATACCATCGTGACGCCGACGCCGCACACGCAGTTGGGTGCCAAAGGCGCCGGGGAGCTCGGCGCCGTCGGCTCGGCAGCCGCGGTGGCCAATGCAGTTTGCGATGCGCTGTCCGATCTAGGGGTAACGCATATCGAGATGCCGATAACGCCGGAGAAAGTCTGGCGGGCCATGCGCTCTGCCAGGGCACCTTGGGCATGAGGCAGCAGGTGCGGGCGCTCGATGCGAGAACGGGAGGAGATCCCACATGATGCCAAGACAGTTCGACTACGCGGCCCCGGGCAACGTCGAGGAGGCAGTGGCTCTCCTGGAGACGCATGCGGGAGCCAGGGTGTTGGCCGGCGGGCATGATTTGCTCACGCAGATGAAACTGCGGCGATTGGCCCCGCCCTTCCTGGTGGATTTGCGGAACATCGAGGCTCTGCGTGGCATCGTGCCGGGCGATGATCAGATCGTGATCGGCGCGATGACCACCTGCGCCCAGATCGCGGCGGACGCGTCGCTCAAAGCCGCCGGTCAGGCGCTCGTCGAGGCCGCCGACAGCATCGGTGACGCCCAGGTCCGCAACTGTGCCACCATTGGCGGCAACCTGGCCTACGGCGACCCGGCTGCGGACCTGCCTGCCGCGCTGCTCGTCCTCGAGGCCACGATCCAGGTGGTCGGCCCGCGCGGCCCGCGCGCCATCGCGGCCGATCGGTTCTTTCTCGGCGTGTCGACCACCGCTCTGGAACCCAGCGAGGTCATCACGTCGGTGCGCTTCGCGGCGACTCCCGGCAGAGTGGGCAGCGCTTATGAGAAATTCAGGAACCCTGCCAACGGCTACCCTATCGTTGCGGTGGCCGCCAAAGTCGTACGAGCCTCCAGCGGGGGCATGCTAACGACTTGCCGTCTCGCGGTCACAGGCGCCACCGACCACCCTCAGCGCCTGACGACGGTCGAGGGGCTCATCGCAGGCAAAGCCCAGATCCCCGAGACCATCGCCGCTGCGTGCGCCAGGGCCGGGGAAGGGCTGCCTCTTACCACCGACATCTACGCCTCGGGCGAATATCGCGCTCACTTGACCGCTGTGCTGGCCGAGCGAGCGCTGTCACGGGCCATGGAGCGCGCCAAAGCGCGCTGATCGCTGGAGCGCAGCGCGCGCTCGGCGATCTCCCACCGCATCTTGAGCTTTCACAAAAGAGGTGCTGTATGGTCGCAGATCCTGTGTCGGTTGGGCGGCGTTTCTTTGAGGAATTTCTGGGCAAGGGCCAGTGGGCAGCAGCCGGGGAGATCCTGGCGCCCGACATCGTGATGCATCACCCGAGCAGCCCGGCTCCGATCAGCGGCGCGGGCAACGTACAGGGCTTTCTCAGCGCTTTCCGGGGAGGGTTCCCCGACATGCAGATGGCCGTCGAGGACGCTTTCGCCAGCGGCGAGAAAGCCGCGGTGCGCTGGCGGATGCGGGGGACGCATACCGGTGACCTGTTCGGCATTGCGCCGACGGGCAAGCAGGTCAATGTGGCCGGCATCAGCGTGGTCCGCGTCGTCAACGGGAAGATCGTGGAAGACTGGGTGGCAGAGGACACTATGGGGCTGATGCAGCAGTTGGGCGTGATCCCACAGCCGAGCTAGGCCGGCGCACGGGGTGCAAAGAGGGGAGCCTCGCTGGGGTCCCCTCAGCATTATCGGCGAGAGGAAGGGAACCCGATGGCTACTGATGGAACCTTCGACTACATCATCGTCGGCGCCGGCGCCTCTGGGTGCGTCCTGGCCAACCGGCTGAGCGCCCATCCGGGGAACAGTGTGTTGCTGTTGGAAGCCGGCCATCCAGACACAGATCCCGATATCCATGACCTGGGTGGCGTCGTGCGCCTGTGGGGTTCGGAGCTTGACTGGAAGCTGACGACCGAGGCGCAGCCCGCGCTGGGCGGGCGCCAGATCCTGATCAACCAGGGCAAGGTGCTGGGCGGCAGCACGGCGATCAACGCCATGATGTACGTGCGCGGCAACCCGCGTAACTTCGACACCTGGAATGCTCTGGGGGCCGACGGCTGGAGCTACCGCGACGTCCTGCCCTTCTTCAAGAGCCTGGAGGACTACGAGGGCGGTGCCTCCGAATACCACGGTGCGGGTGGACCGCTCAGTATACGCGAATGTCCCGACGACGCCATGCGCTCGGATCAGTTCCAGCGTGCCGCTACCGACCTGGGCTACGACGGCCCCTATTGGGACACCAACGGCGCCCGCCAGGAAAACGCCGCCGGCGTCCTACAGTTCCACATCGGCCGGAACGGCCGGCGCGCCAGCGCCGCCAGCGCTTTCCTGGCGCCAGTAGCGGATCGGCCGAACCTTACCATAAAGCCGGACGCAGAAGTGCGTTGCGTCACCTTCGAAGGCAAGCGGGCAAGCGGCGTGGAGTATGTGCAGGGTGGCCAGGCGCGGCAGGCGCGTGCCGGGCGCGAGGTCATCATCAGCGCCGGGGCGCTCCAATCGCCCAAGCTGCTCATGCTCTCGGGCGTGGGCCCTGCAGACCATCTGCGCTCGTTCGGGTTGCCCGTCGTGGCAGACCTGCCGGGTGTCGGGCAGAACCTGCAAGACCACGTGCAGTTATCGGTGGTGTACCGCACCAACGTCGAGATCCCGAGCCCCACGCTGTTGACCGGCAACGTGCTGTTTGTGCGCACCCGTGAAGGCATGGACGCCGCGCCGCCCGATTTGCAGCTCAACTTCACGCCCAGCGTGCCCAGGCTGCTTGCGCCGGTCCTCAATCTCGGCGTGCCCGCCTGCATCTTCCTGCCCATCCTGGTGCAGCCCTTCAGCACCGGCGAAGTCCGGCTGCGCTCGGCCAACCCAAAGGACCCGCCGGCAATCGACCCCAATTACCTGCAATGCGACGCAGACCTGCGGGTCCTGCTGAACGCCTTGAAACTTGTGCGTGCGTTGGCGAACACCCGCTCGTTTGCTGACTTGAACGGCGGCGAACTCGCCCCGGGTCTGGACGCCGACCCGGTTGCCTACATCCGCTCGCAGTCATCCACGCTTTGGCACCCGGCTGGCACCTGCCGCATCGGGTACGACGCCCGCGCGGTGGTCGATCCAGCGTTGCGTGTGCGCGGCGTCGAAGGGCTGCGCGTGGCCGACGCGTCGGTGATGCCGACGGTCACCAGCGGCAACACGGTTGCTGCCTGCTTTATGATCGGCGAGAAACTGGCCGCCATGATCTTGGCCGGCCGTTCCTAGATTCCCATTTGCGGAGGACGCTGTCGATGAACAACGTGCCGGATACAGCGCTGGGCAGGATGTACCGAGAACACATCGGCTATATCCTGAATAAGGACATCGAAAGCCTGCTGGACCAGTACACTGATGATGCCCTCCTGATCAGCAGCTTCACGAAGAAACCGCTCTACTACTGCGGCCGCGCCCAGCTGCGTGAACACATGCAGGGCATCCTGGGCATCGACGGGTTGGAGAGCGACGTCGTCTTCTGGGCCGAGACGGACGACCCGCAGACGCTGATGATCACCGAGCAGATCACCATGAAGATGAAAGAGGGCGACGCACACATGCGCTTCGCCGACAGCTGGGTGCTGCGGGGCGGCAAGATTGCCATCCATTTCGCCGGCATGGTCCAGCACCCAGACGGCTCATTGGCCTAGCGCAACACTTTCGTGCCGGGAAGGACGTTGAAAGATGACACTTGCAGGAAAGAAAGTCGGCATCCTGATCGAAAGCGACTTTTACGAGAGCGAGATTTTCTACTACCAGCACCGCTTCCCTGAAGAGGGTGCCGAGCTGCATTGGCTGACCCGGCTCTGGGGTCAGCCTTCGATCACCTTCCATGGACACGAGTACAAGGTGCCGTTCGAGTGCCACGAAAGCTTCGAAGGCATGAGCGATCAGGAGCTCCGCAGCTACAGCGCCATCATCGTGCCGTCGGCGTTCGTCTCCGACCGGCTGCGCTACACCGAGGATGTCAACAAGCTGGCGCCGGCCACCCAGTTCATCAAGCGGGCTTTCGCGGAGAGCCAGGTTGTCAAGGGGATCATCTGCCACGGCATGTGGCTGCTCTCAAGCGCTCCTGAACTGGTGCGCGGGCGGCCTCTCGTGTGCCACAACAACCTGATCGGCGATGTCAGGAACATGGGGGCCATCTACACCGATCAGGACGTGGTTGTCGACGGCGATCTGGTAACCGGCCGCACGGGAGGGCATTGCCACATGTTCGCCCGCAAGATCATCGAGATGCTGTCTGATCGGCATGCCTGACTTTTCGGCGGCCAAAGGAGAGGCGCAGGTGAACACGATCGCTTTCCACCACGTTGCCATGGCTTGTAAAGATCCGCAGGCCGTCGAGCGCTTCTACAGCAAGCATTTCGGCTTCGAGCGGGCGCGCACGCTCCCTGTGGGCGACACGCAGATCGTCTTTATCAGGTCGGGCAACGACTATCTGGAGCTGTTTCAGGCCAGCCAGGAGGCCCCGGTCGCGCCGGCCGGTGGGGACGGGCCACAGTATCCCGGCGTTCGCCATCTGGCCTTCAAAGTGGACGATGTCGATGCCAAGCTGGCAGAGATGGGCGCTGAGGCGAAAGTTACGCTGGGACCGCTCAGTTTCGACGACTTCATCCCTGGCTGGCGCACCGTCTGGGTAGCCGATCCGGATGGCAACATCGTCGAGATCAGCCAGGGCTATGTGGATGAGGGGAGATAACGGGATGAACGATATGCACTTTCCGTTCTCGGATACGATCGCCGGCTATGTGACGCACATGGACCGCGACACCGACACCTACACCGTCCGCACGAGCGACGGCAAAGAGTATCAGATCAAGCTGAAAAGCAATACCTATGCCCAGCTGCTGCGCAACCTGGGCGATCCCTATTTCGACTGCACGGGCCAGATGCGTGACATGCTGGTGCCCGATCGCTACGTCTTTACTTACGGCATCTACTATCCCGATGCCGGGCACAACGCGTTCGAAGCGCAGTTCCTCGTGTTCCTCGGTCGCCGGCCGGGCGAATTCTTCTTCGAGCGCCAGGACTGGTGGGTCAAGCAGATCCAGTCCCTGGGCGACTTCTACATGCATGCCCAGTTCGGGGACGAGCCGGTAGACTACGCCAACTACCGCACGACCATCAAACTGTCGGGCGAGAAGACGCGTGACAATTACCGCCAGGAAACCGATACTATCTCGCGCCTGGTCTTCGGTCTGGCATCGGCCTACATGATGACCGGCGACGAGCGCTTTCTGGAAGGGGCGGAGAAAGGCACCGAATACCTCCGCGATCACATGCGCTTCTACGATGTGGACGAAAACATCGTCTACTGGTATCACGGGATCGATGTCCACGGCAAGCGGGAAGACAAGGTGTTCGCCTCGGAGTTCGGCGACGACATCGACGCCATCCCGGCTTACGAACAGATTTACGCGCTGGCCGGCCCCATCCAGACCTACCGCATCACCGGCGACCCGCGCATCCTGCGCGACGCCGAGCTCACGGTGGACCTGTTCGACCGCTTCTTCCTGGATAAGGAGAAGGGCGGCTACTTCTCGCACCTGGACCCGATCACCCTTGACCCGCGTAGCGAGTCCCTGGGACCCAACCGTGGCAAGAAGAACTGGAACTCGGTCGGCGATCACGCCCCGGCTTACCTGATCAACCTGTACCTGGCGACCGGCGAAGAGCGCTACGCCCGGATGCTCGAGTATACCTTCGACACGATCGCCGCGCACTTCCCCGATTACGAGCACAGCCCCTTCGTGCAAGAGAAGTTCCACGAGGACTGGTCTCACGACTCTACTCACCTGTGGCAGCAGAATCGCGGCGTGCCCGGACATAACCTCAAGATCGCCTGGAACATGATACGCATGTACAGCCTGAAGGCCAAGCCAGAATACGAGGCCCTGGCGCGCAAGATTGCCGACGCCATGCCCGCCGTGGGCGGGGACCAACAGCGCGGCGGCTGGTACGATGTGATGGAGCGCGCCCGCAAGCCCGGCGAAGAATGGTATCGCTTCGCCTTCCACGATCGCAAGGCCTGGTGGCAGCAAGAACAGGGCATCCTCGCCTATCAGATCCTCAGGGGCGTCTGCGGCGACGACACCTACTACCGCCTGGCCCGCGAGTCCGCAGCGTTCTATAATGCGTTCTTTCTGGACCACGACGATGGGGCGGTGTACTTCAACGTGCTGGCGTCGGGCATCCCGTTCCTGATGGGCACCGAACGCTTCAAGGGCAGCCACTCGATGAGCATGTACCACTCCGGCGAGCTTTGCTACCTGGCGCAGACCTACACCAACCTGCTCATCACCAGGCAACCGCTGGAGCTGTATTTCAAGCCCATCCCGGGCGGCTTCAAGAACAACCTCCTGCGCGTGGCCCCGGACATCCTGCCGGAGGGGAGCATCCGTATCGGTGCGGTGTGGGCCGACGGACAGCCGTACTCCAACTTCGACGCCGATGCGCTGACCGTCAGCCTGCCTGAAACGAAAGACCGCGTCACCATCAAGGTGCGCATCGAGCCCGTGCCAGCCGAGCAGCGTAAGAAAGCCGCGGGCACAGAACAGCAGGCCAGGCCTGCCGGCATGCCTGTCTCCTAGCCAACGTGACGCAGCTTGGCCCGGCGCGACCCCGCCGATGCCAAGCTTCGGCACGGCGCAGCCAGCCTGCAAGTCGCTTCATCGCTGGATGGAGCTTGCAGATAGGCGCTAGCGACGACCTGAGGAGCGCGATTCAATTATGGAAATCAATGTAAAGACCATCGATTCGGCCTCCGTGGTGGAGCTGATCGGCGAGATCGATGGCAGCAGCGCGCCGGCGGCGCAGGCCCAGATCTTGCCGCTGGCCGGGCCGGGCAGCCACATCCTGCTCGACATGACGAAGGTGCCTTACATGTCCAGCGCGGGCCTGCGTATGCTGCTCTCAACCTATCGACAGGTCACCAGCAAGAACGGGCGCATCGTGTTGGTAGGGCTATCCGAAGAAATCCAGGATACGATGTCGGTGACCGGTTTTCTCAAGTTCTTCACCACCTGCAGTACGCTCGAGGCGGGGTTGGCAACGCTCAACGCGGCGTAGCGTCCGAGGAGGCCCACATGGATCAAGCGCTGGAACGCATCGACATCCAACCGACCCATACTTTCGAAGGCTTCCGGTTGCGCCCCGGTCGGCCCTTCCCGTTCGGCGCAAGCTTTGTGCCGGGTGGGGTCAACTTCTCCGTCTTCTCACGCTATGCCACGACCTGCACCCTCGTGCTGTTCGAAAAGGGCGCACGCCAGCCGTATGCCGAGATCCCATTCCCGGATGAGTTTCGCATCGGCAACGTCTTCACGATGGTTGTCTTTGACCTGGGCTACGAGAACATCGAGTACGGATTCCGCATGGCCGGGCCATGGGACCCGGTGCACGGGCAGCGCTTCGACCCGACGAAGGTCTTGCTCGACCCCTACGCCAAGGTGATCAGCGGGCGCGATGTCTGGTGCCAGACGCCCGACTGGAACGACAGCTTCCAGCATCGTGGTCGCTTCGTCTACGACGACTTCGATTGGGAAGACGATCATCCACTGGAGACCCCAATCGAAGACCTGGTGATCTACGAAATGCACGTGCGGGGCTTTACCCGCCATCCTTCGTCTGGTGTGAAGCACCCGGGCACCTTCGCCGGCATCCAGGAGAAAATCCCCTACCTTAAGGAGCTGGGGATCAACTGCGTCGAACTCCTGCCGATCTTCGAGTTCGACGAGTACGAGAACAGCCACCCCCATCCGGAGACAGGCGAGCTGCTGTTGCAGTATTGGGGGTACAGCACCGTGGGCTTCTTCGCCCCAAAGGCCGGATACGCTGCCACGGGCAAGTTTGACATGCAGGTCGACGAGCTGAAGGCACTGATCAAAGAACTACATCGCGAGGGCATCGAGGTGATCCTCGATGTGGTGTTCAACCATACGGCCGAAGGGAACGAATACGGCCCGTACATCTCGTTCCGCGGGATCGACAACCAGACCTACTACATGTTGACGCCAGGAGGCTACTACTACAACTTCACCGGCTGCGGCAACACGTTGAACTGCAACAACCCCATCGTGCGCAACATGGTCCTGGATTGCCTGCGCTACTGGGCCTCGGAATACCACATCGACGGCTTCCGCTTCGACCTGGCTGCCGTCCTGGGGCGCGACGCCTTCGGGGCACCGCTGGCCAACCCCCCACTCCTGGAGACCCTCGCCTTCGACCCGGTGCTTGCCAAGTGCAAGCTCATCGCCGAGGCATGGGACGCCGGTGGCCTGTACCAGGTAGGCTCCTTCCCGGCCTACGGCCGCTGGGCCGAGTGGAACGGCAAATACCGCGATGATATCCGCAAGTTTCTCAAGGGCGATCTCGGCGCGGCAGGGGGCATGGCACAGCGCATCCAAGGCTCGCCCGATCTGTATGCCTGGGGTGGCCGTGGGGCCACCGCCTCCATCAACTTCATCACGGCGCATGACGGCTTCACACTAATGGACCTCGTCTCCTACAACGACAAGCATAACTGGGCCAACGGTGAGTCCAACGGCGACGGCTCCAATGACAACTACAGCTGGAACTGCGGATGGGAAGGCCCGACCGACGACCCGGCCATCATCGCACTGCGCCACCGCCAGATCAAGAACGCGCTGGCCATGCTGATGGTGAGCCAGGGTGTGCCCATGATCCTCATGGGCGATGAGGTTGGCCGGACACAGCAGGGCAACAATAACACCTACTGCCTGGACAACGAGCTGAACTGGGCGGACTGGCGGCTCCTCGAAAGTCACCATGGCCTGTTCCGCTTCTTCAAGCACATGATCGCTTTCCGCCGGGCGCACCCGGTCCTGCGCAACAAGGAGCACTTCCGCAACGAGGACTACATGGGCACCGGCTACGCCGACATCACCTGGCACGGTACGCGGGCCTGGAACGCCGACTGGTCGGGTACAAGCCGGGTTCTGGGCTTCATGCTCGACGGCCTGCACGCCAAGGGCGGCACCACAAAGGATGATTATCTCTACGTGGCGATGAATATGCACTGGGAAAGCCTGACGTTCGAGCTCCCGCAGCTGCCAGGCGCGTTGCAGTGGCACATCTTCGCCAACACCGGCGTGCGCGAGCCCGAAGACGTCTGGGAGCCGGGCAGCGAACCGCTCTTGAGCGATCAGCGCCACTTCATGCTGGGAGATCGCTCGGTGGCCATCCTGGCCGGCAGATAGGCGTACGCATCACTGGGAAGGAGTTCTGTCGATGGCATTCAGCAGCACACTGGAGAAGACCAACAACACAGCGGTGATCACCCTGGTCGGTGAGCTGGACGCCGCCTCGGCGCCGGTCTTCAAGTCGGAAGTGGAACGGGCGGCCGGCCCGGATATCCAGCGCCTGGTCCTCATGATGGGCGGCCTGGACTACATCGCAAGCGCTGGGTTGCGGGTCCTCATTTTCGCCAAGCAAAAGATGGGGCCGAACGTTGATGTCTATGTGATCGCCCCCCAGGCGCAGGTGTTGGATACCCTGCAAAAGACGGGCTTCGACCGGAGCTGCATCGTGCAAGAAACCTACGCCTGATCAACTCTGCGCCCCGCGCCTGAGATCCCGACACGGCTCACTGCCGAGCATTCGTGCCGTGACGTCGGCCATCGCCGGGTGCCGGGCGCCCACGCGAGCGCGCGGCAAGGAAGTCGTCTGCTATGCAACCTCTCACTTTACCGGGGACGCTGGATTCTCTGGAACCAATCGGCAAGTATGTGCTGGCCGCAGCGGCGGAGGCCGGCCTCGACAAGAAGCGCAGCTATGCGTTGCGCCTGGCCGTGGACGAGATTGCCACCAACAGCATCGTCCACGGTTATGAACAAGCCGGGCTTGAGGGGACACTGAGTGTGCGCGCAGATGTCGATGAACAGGCGTTGACGATTACGCTAGAAGACAGCGGCGCCGCCTTCGACCCGACCACCGTCCGGCCGCCTACCGAGGAAGACCTCAGCCGGCCTCTGGAAGAGCGCCCGATCGGCGGCCTGGGGGTGTATCTTGCCATCCAGGGGACCGATGAATTCAGCTACAAGCGCATCGGCAAGCGCAATCGCTGCATCTTCATCATGAACCGGGCAGCGCGGGGGCACCTGCTGGTAGCCGACGACAGCAAAGCCCACAGCGAAGCCCTGTCGCACCTGTTGGGGCGTCAAGGCTACACGGTGACCTGTGTCGAAGACGGGGAGCAAGCGCTGGCGGCGCTGGGGCAGACGAAGTTCGACCTGCTGTTGCTTGACGTCGAGGCTCCGGGGAAAAACGCCGTCCAGGTATTGGAAACCCTGAAAGCCGACAATGCGCTGCGCGGCCTGCCGGTCATCGTGCTGGCCACCGCTGATAACATACAGCGGATCGAGGAATGCATCCAGGCCGGCGCTGACGACTATGTATCGGAGCCCTTCAGCGCGCCCGTGTTGAAGGCGCGGGTCAGCGCCAACCTGCAGAAGCAGCGTGTGCACCTGGCCGAAGCAGCGTTGAAGGAAAGCGAGAAATACGAGCGCGACGCTCAGATCGGCCGGCAGATCCAGCTTAGCTTTCTGCCCGACGTGCTGCCGCAACCGGATGGCTGGGAGGTCGCAGCCCGCTTCGAGCCGGCCCGTGAAGTGGCGGGCGACTTCTACGACGCCTTCCCGCTCTCCAACAACCGGATAGGCCTGGTGCTTGGCGACGTCTGTGACAAGGGGGTCGGCGCCGCCCTCTTCATGGCGCTGTTCCGCACCCTGCTGCGGGCATTGGGCCAACAACACTACTCGTCGCGCCTGCTGGATGATCTCACCGACCCGCCGGCCGGCGGGGGCGGCCAGTTGGCCGTTCGCCGGCGCACGCTGCCATCGACCGGCACGCTGGCGCTCAAGAACGCCGTCGAATTGACAAACAACTACATAGTCAACAACCATGGGCAAACGTCGATGTTTGCCACCCTCTTCTTTGGCGTGCTCGACCCGCAGACAGGGAGCCTGCTCTACGTCAATGGCGGGCACGAACCGCCGGTCATCTTCCAGCAGACCCAAACCGGGAATGGGCCCGGCGCGCCAGCCATCAGTGCCCGCCTGCGGCCCACCGGGCCAGCCGTCGGGATGATGCCGGATAGCGATTTCGAGATCCGGCAGGCCAAACTCGAGCCAGGCGACACCATGTTGATCTATACCGATGGCGTGACGGAGGCCAAGGACCCGAATGGCAAGCTGTTCACCGAGCCACGCTTGCTCGCGCTCTTGAGCGAGCCGGATCCTTCCGCCGCCGCGCTGCTGGAACGCATCGAGCGCAACCTGCGCTCCCACATGGGAGGCGCGGCGCAGTTTGACGACATCACCATGCTGGCTGTCCGCCGGGCCCCCGTATCGCAATGACCAGGAGTCAAGCACCATGGCCAAGATTATCTCCGTCCATTCCTTCCGTGGCGGGACCGGCAAGTCGAACACCACCGCCAATGTGGCCGCTCTGCTGGCCGCCCAGGGCTTGCGCGTCGCCATCGTCAACACCGACATCGTTTCGCCAGGCATCCACGTCCTCTTCGGGCTCGCGGAGGACAGCCCTGCCCGCACGCTCAACGACTACCTGTGGGGCAAGTGCAATATCGAAGATGCCGCGCTCGACGTGACAGAGCGCGCCAACGGCCATCTCAGCGGCAAGATCTTCCTGGTTCCTTCGAGCATGAAGACGGCCGACATCGCCAGGGTGCTGCGCGAAGGTTACGACGTCGGCCTGCTCAACGACGGCTATCAGCGCCTCATCGACAAGCTGAACCTGGATGCCCTGATGATCGACACGCATCCCGGCCTGAACGAGGAGACGCTGCTCTCGATCGCCGTCTCCGACGCCCTGGCCATCATCATGCGCCCCGATTCCCAGGATTACCAGGGGACCGCGGTCACCGTGGAGGTAGCGCGCAAGCTGGACGTGCCACACATGCTTCTGGTGATCAACAAGGCGCCGCAGAGCGTCAATCCCGAGCAGCTGAAGACGCACGCCGAGAAGATCTTCAACTGCGAGGTGGCGGCCGTATTGCCCCACTCGGACGAGATGATGTCATTGGCCAGCGAAGGCGTTTTCGTCCTGCGCTATCCCAACCACCCCATGACCGGCCTATTGAAGCGGGTTGCCACCAGCCTGGCAGCCTGAAAGGCAAGCCATGCCACTGCGGAACAAGCTGCGCCTGGGGGCGTGGTTCACGCTATCCCTGCTCTTGGTCTTGCTGATCGGAGCGATCATCAGCGGGCTGCTGCTATCGCGCCAGCTGACGAACCTGGCCGAAGACGCCGTGGGGTCAAACGGCCTGCTGCTCCTCCGGCTCATGAACTCGGTGCGCGCCTACACTTCGAGCAACATCGATCCGTTGGTACAGCCCAGCATGAGCGGCTCACGAGCGTTCATCCCGGAGTCGGTGCCGGCGTTTTCGGCCCACGCGGTCGTCGATCAGCTGCGTTCCGCCAGCGCCTACAAGGACTTCGTCTACAAGGAGGCTTCCGACAATCCCACGCTGCCGCAAGACAAGGCGGATGCCTTCGAGACCCAGAATCCTGCTGCAGTTCCGGAAGGCCCCGAACACGCCCCAGGTGACCGGCTTCACGCAGATGAACGGGCAGCCGGTCTTTTACAGCGCCCGGCCGCTGGTTGTTTCCGGCCAGAGTTGCCTGGCCTGCCACAGCACCCCGGCGGCCGCGCCGGCGGCCATGGTGCAGCGCTATGGGTCAAAGGATGGCTTCGGCTGGCAGGTGGGCCAGGTCATCGCCGCTCAGGTCGTCTATGTGCCGGCCGCAGAAGTGTACGATCAGGCCCGGCGCACATGGCTTGGCGTGATGGCCATCGCCATGGGCGCCTTCGTGGTGGCCATCGTGCTCCTCAACCTCCTGCTGCGCCAGGGTGTGCTGGCGCCGATTCAGCAGATGGCTGCCTTGGCGGAGAGGATCGGCGCCGGCACCGTGCACGAGAACGAAGGGCAGGAATTGTCGCCGGTGGCCGCCCGCTCGGACGAGTTGGGGCAAATGGCGCGTGTCTTCCAACGTATGGCGCACGAAGTCTTCGTTCGGGAACAAAGCTTGCGCCAGCAATTGCAAGCCCTGCGCATCGAGATCGATGAGGTCAAGAAAGCACATCAGGTAGCCGAGCTGGTCGAGACCGACAGCTTCCAGGAACTGCGCGCCAAAGCCCTACAATTCCGGCAACGGCACCGCCCGGCAGATGCCGAGATGGCCGCGCCTGAAGACAGGCCCGCCGAGCCGCCCCAGCAGCCGACTGAGGCAGCCGCCCCCGAAGAGGCACCTCTCTCGGCCGCGCAGGCATCGCCTGCCGCCGTCCCACCGCCGGCAACCTCCTCGGATGCCACCCTGGTCAGGCCCGCCGAGCCGCCCCAGGTGCCGGCTGAGGCAGCCGCCCCCGAAGAGGCACCTCTCTCGGCCGCCCAGGCATCGCCTGCCGCCGTCCCACCGCCGGCAACCTCTTCCGATGTCACTTTGGCCAGGCCCGCCGAGCCGCCCCAGGTGCCGGCTGAGGCAGCCGCCCCTGAAGAGGAATCTGTCTCGGCCGCCCAGGCATCGCCTGCCGCCGTCTCAGAGCCGGCAAGCGCCTCGGATGCCACCTTTGAGCCGCTCAGACAGCAGCTGACCGCGCTCGACCGGGTCGATGGCGTCACGCCGGTTGAGATCCTGGCCTTGCCGGAGGGCCTACAGTCCAGCTTCAGGAAGCTGCTGAAGGGGAATATGACGTCGAGCGAGCTGGGACGCGAACTGCACCTATCCGAGGACCACGCGCGCCAGCTTGCTGAGATGCTGGTGGACAAGGGCTTTCTGCAGAGCGAACAGGGGCCGGAAGGTGGCCTCCCGGTCTTCAGTGTTCGTTTCGCGCGCCTGCGCCCGCGGAGGACCCCGCCCGCGCGCTAGAGAAAAGCAGATGTTCCGCAGCACGACTTCCCCCTGCCTCACGGCGCCGCCGGTATTGAAGATACCCTGTGCCGGCAATTGACCTCAGCCCATTTTCTGTGCTATGATGCTCTTGTCGGCGACCCTATGGGCGGCGAGCGACTGGCAGGGATACCCGGGCGGGTTGTTCTGGCGAGACCTTCGATCTTGCCGGTGTATAGTTCAAGCGTCGCTTGGATCGCGTTGGCGACCGAGACGGCGGGCCCTGTTTGGTTAGCCGCGCCCTTCGGTTGCCGAAGGGCGTTTCTATTTCTTGGAGAGAATTGGGGGCAGGCTATGGCAACGAAGAAAATGACCATCGTGGCACTGCAAGAAAAGAAACAGCGCGGCGAGCCGATCACCATGATCACGGCCTACGACTATCCCAGCGCCCTGGCAGTCGAGCAGGCGGGCATCGATACCATCCTGGTCGGCGATTCGCTGGGGATGGTGGTGCTGGGCTACGAGTCCACCGTTCCGGTCACGATGGAAGAGATGCTCCACCATTGCAAGGCTGTGCGCCGGGGCGCCAGCACACCCTGGATGATCGGCGATATGCCGTTCATGTCGTATCAGGCCGGCACGAGCGAAGCGGTGCACAATGCGGGGCGGTTTCTGAAAGAGGCCGGGATGGATGCGGTGAAGCTCGAAGGCGGGCTGGAAGTGGCTCCGACGGTCTCGGCCATCAACGCGGCCGGCATACCGGTGGTCGGTCACATCGGGTTCACGCCGCAGGCCGTCAGCAAGCTGGGCGGGCATCGCGTACAGGGGCGGAGCGCGGCGGGCGCCAGACGCCTGCTCGACGACGCCCTGGCGCTCGAGCAGGCCGGGGCCGTGATGCTGGTGATGGAGATGGTGCCCGATCGCCTGGCAGCCGAAGTGGCCCGTCGCACCCGGATTCCCGTGATCGGCATTGGCGCCGGGGCCGGTTGCGATGGCCAGGTGCTGGTTCTGCACGACCTGCTGGGGCTGTTCCAGCGTTTCACACCCCGCTTTGCGAAGCGCTACGCCGAGCTATCGGCAGAAATGGCCCGTGCTCTGGCCGACTACCGTGCGGACGTGTCCGCCAAACGTTTCCCCGACGCCGAGCACAGCTTCACGGTTGACGACGCAACCTGGCGCGAGTGGCTGGCTACCCTCCCCGAGGCGCCCACCCGCGAGCCTGCCTGAGCCGGGAGAGGAGAGTTCGTATGCAGGTAGTGCAAACTGTCGATGAGGTGCGCCGGGCGCGGCGCGAGATGGGGCTGGGCTCGTGGGGCCTGGTGCCGACCATGGGATTCCTCCACAGCGGTCATTTGTCGCTCGCGCGGCGGGCGCGGGCTGAGAACGACCACTTAGGTGCCTCGATCTTCGTCAATCCGGCCCAATTTGGCCCGCAGGAAGACCTGTCGGCCTACCCGCGCGACCTGCCGCGCGATCTCCAGGCCCTGCAGGAAGCCGGCGTCGATCTTGTCTGGATACCCCCAGTCGAAGAGGCTTATCCGCCCGGCTTCCAGACGTACGTGACCGTCGAAGAAGTCACCAGCCCGCTCGAGGGGGCGGCCCGTCCGACGCATTTTCGCGGCGTGGCGACCATTGTGGCCAAGCTATTCAATGTCTTCCAGCCTGACCGGGCCTATTTCGGGCAGAAGGACGCGCAGCAGGTCGTCGTGATCAGGCAAATGGCCCGCGATCTCAACTTCCCGCTCCAGGTGGTAGTCTGCCCGATAGTGCGTGAGCCGGACGGGCTGGCCATGTCGTCGCGCAATGTGTACCTGACGCCGGCCCAACGCGCTGCGGCACCGGTGCTGTATCGAGCTCTGGGCATGGCGCGCGCGGCCTGGTTGGCGGGCGAGCACGATGGCGAGCGGCTGCGCCAGATCATGCGCGGCGTTCTGGCATCGGAACCGCTGGCAGTCCTCACCCCCACCGAATACGTGAGCGCGGCCGATCCGCACACGCTGTGCGAGCTGGGCGACGCCGGCCAGGGTGTGTTGCTGTCGCTCGCCGTCCGCGTGGGCAAGGCGCGGCTGATCGACAACATGCTGCTGCCCGAACCCGCGATCTGAACCCGAAGGAAGTGGAGCGGATCATGTATCGCACGTTGTTGCACGGCAAGATTCATAGAGCGAGGGTCACAGCTGCCAACATCGACTATGTGGGCTCGATCACCATCGACGGCGACCTGCTGCGGGCATCCGGCATTTACCCGTATGAGCGCGTGCAGGTGGTCGAACGTCAACAACGGTAAACGGCTGGAAACCTATGTCATCGCCGGGACGCCCGGCGGCGGCTCGATCGAGCTGAATGGGGCCGCGGCCCGCCTGATCCGACCGGGCGACAGGGTCATCATCATGGCCTATGGCCAGGTTGAGGAGCCGCTGCCGGCAGACTGGTCGCCCAGGATCGTGCTGGTGGATGAAGCCAATCGGATCCTGGAGACCCGGCACGCCGAGGCTCCGGGTGAGACTTACCCGTCCGAGCGGGACGCGGCGCGGTGTTGCTGAAGCCATGCGCATCACGATCATCGGTGCCGGCGCCATGGGTTGCCTGTTCAGCGTCTTGCTGGCCGGGGTGGCCGAGGTGCGCCTGCTCGATCGCTCTCCCGCAGTCGTTGCAGCAATCGCCGAGCACGGCGTGCGCCTGATCGAGGCGCGCCGCGAGGCGGCGGGCCGGCCCGCCACGCCTTCCCGGCCCTTCCAATCGCTTCCCGCCGCCCACCGACGCGCCGCCGGCCGCCAGCGCGTCGTCCGCGTGCCTATCGCGTCCGATCCCGGCGAGACAGCCCATGCGGACCTGGCTTTGATCCTGGTCAAAGCCGGAGGCACTGCCTGGGCCGGCGCAATGGCACGGCGCGTGCTCGCGCCCGGCGGGCTGGCGCTCACGCTTCAAAACGGCCTTGGCCAGCGTGAGACCCTGGCCGGCATCCTTGGCAGCGAACAGGTCTGGCAAGGTGTGACGGCGCAAGGGGCCACGTTGCTCGGCCCGGGCCGGGTGCGTCACGCGGGCAATGGGCCCACTTACCTCGAAACGCGGCCGGCTATCGCCGAGCGAGCAGGCGCAGCAGCAGCCGCCTTGCGGCAGGCCGGCCTGGAAGTGTTCCTCGTGCCGGACCTGGAGAGCATGATCTGGGGCAAGCTGCTGGTCAACGTGGGAGTCAATGCTCTGTCGGGGCTATTGCGGGTCCCCAATGGCGTCCTGGCGGAGACACCGGCCGTGCGACAGCTCATGGCACGGGCGCTGGCGGAGGCGGTGCAGGTCGCCAAGGCCAAGGGCGTCGCGTTGCCGGACGCCGATCCTGAGGCCAGGCTGGTGGAGGTGTGCCGGGCGACGGCGGACAACCGCTCGTCGCTGTTGCAGGACGTGCTGCGCGGTCGCCCGACCGAGATCGATGCCATCAACGGCGCCATCGTGCGCGAGGCCCGCGGCCTCGCCTTGCCGGCGCCAACTAACGAGTTGCTCGTCAACCTCGTCAAAGCGCTCGAGGCGACGGCAGCCGATCGGATACCGTGTGACCCATGAGGCGACGATGAATCTCGACAAGTTGGCAGTTGCCATCACGCTCTCAGCTCAGGAAGTCGTCGAACTGAAAATGCTGGTCCAGGACGAAGACGAAGCCGGAGCCCTGGAGTTCCTGACCGTGCTGAAACGCAAAGTGCTCGATGCGGAGCAGCGCCATTGCGGCGATCCCTCCCGGCTGCCGGGCGCAGGCTGACGGGCCGGGACGGGCTCAGGCCAGTTCCAAGACGCGGCTCTCCGGATCGCAAGCGAAGTTCCAGAAGGCCTGCTGGGGGGGAGTTGCGCAGCGACGCCGATGGCGTGCGATGTAGACGGTATGTTTCAGCGCCAGCCCGTTGACCGCAACTTCTGCCACACAACCCAGCCTGAGGGCACGCGCAGCCGCCAGGCGTGGGACAAAGGCGCCGGCAATGCCGGCCTCGACCGACATGGTGATGGCATCCACATCGCTGAGGACCATGGCAACTTTCAGATCGCTGTTGCTCAAGCCATGCTGCGCCAGGGCCTGAGCCAGCTTGGCGTACGTATTCGAGGTAGACTCGCGCACGATCAAAGGAAGGCCGAGCAAGTCATGGGGCTCGATATCTGGACCACTGCTCCACGGATGGCCAGCAGGCACAATCAGCACGAGGTCATCTTCCAGGATTGCACGCGTTTCCAGATCGCGATGCATCACCTCCACCGACATCAGGGCGATATCGGCCCGACCTTCGACCACCCAGTCGGCCGCGGAGCGCCGGCAGAGCATGTTGATGGTCACCTGCACGTCGGGACATTGCTGGCGATACTTTGCTAACAACTGTGGCAGCACATATTTGCCTGCCGTCGTGCCGCAGGCCACGCAGAGCTCGCCCACAACGAGCCCTTCCAGGCCCGACATGACGGCTTCGATGTGTTTCGCCTGGTGCAGCAATTCCTGGGCCAACGGCAACAGCATCCTGCCAGCATCGCTCAATGTCACGTTGCGGCCGTTGCGCCGGAACAAGTCTACGCCATGCTGCCTTTCCAGGTTGCGGATCTGCAAGCTGACAGCCGGCTGGCTCAGACCGAGGTGTTGGGCCGCCACCGAGAAGTTCTCGACGAGGGCTGCTTCCACGAACACGTTCAACTCATGTAGATTTAGCATATTGGCTGCTCCTCGGGCTCACCATCGAGAGACGATATCGGGCCGGAGAAACCTGCAGGCCAGGTAAGCCGGACGTTATATTACCTTGCCTTATGTGATACTATAGTCTTGCTCGCCACAATCGTATATGACAGATATCATGTGGATTGCGCCTGAGGCAAAGGTCGCGACCTATGGCCGGCAGACTGACGGGGCTGACCGGCCGGGCGTGTTGACAGTGCCAAGTCGGGCATGTTATGATGCCGCACACGTTTGCTGGCGAGGTGCCGGCCTGGAAATCGGCGCGTGCCCCCGATGAACTCGGTTTTCGTAGGGGACCTCGTGCCAGGCAAATGTCAGTGGAGCTTGACCTGCGTGGGTTGCCGTGATGCAGCTATGCGCCTCTTGACGATCAGTGACAAGGTCGAACCGGTGCTCTACAGTTCCTACATCCGTGACCGCGTGGGCAAGATAGACCTGGTGCTGGCTTGCGGCGATCTCCCCTACGACTATCTCGAGTTCATCGAAAGCTCATTGGATGCGCCTCTGTTCTTCGTGCACGGCAACCATGACGTCCCCATCACGGATCGGCTGGAGCAACCGAAGCTCGGCTGGGCTATCAACCTGCACGGGCGAACGCTGCAGCACAGCGGCCTGCTGCTGGCAGGGTTGGAAGGCTGCCGGATGTACAATCCGGGCGCATCTTATCAGTACACAGAGGGCCAGGCCGGCAAGCAGGCTTTCCGCCTGGGGTGGCTGTTGCGCCTCAACCGGCTGCGGCACGGGCGCTACCTGGATGTACTCGTCAGCCATGCGCCGCCGTTTGGCATCCACGACGCGCGTGATGTGGCCCACACAGGCTTTGGCACGTATTTGGCACTGCTGCGGCGCTATCATCCCGCGTTGATGGTCCATGGCCATTACCACATTTATGACCGGAATGCCCCCTCAGACACGGCCTACCAGGGGGTCCGGGTGGTCAACACGTTCGGCTATCGCGTGATCGAACTGGCACCGCGCCCGAACGGGGCCGGTTGGGAAGTGCTCAGCACCCGCCTCTGATCCCGGTGCTCTGCGAACCTTCTTCGAGGACCCGTCCCCGAAGAAGACAACGCGCGCGAATCGGAAGATTGTAGTGGAAGCCAAGCCTTCGGAGAACAAACCACGAGTCGTCGCCGTGTTTGGCGGCTCGCGCCGTGACGAAGACAGCATGCTGTATCGCGAGGCTTACGAGCTGGGCGGCGCACTGGCCCGCGCCGGATACACTGTGCTCAGCGGTGGCTATGGCGGCAGCATGGCCGCCATCAGCCACGGAGCGGCCGATGCGGGGGGACACGTCATCGGGATCACCTGTGCCGTCTTCGATCCTCTGCTCCCGAACCGGTGGCTGACCGAAGAGATCAGGGAGCCTGACATGCTGGCGCGCCTTCGAACCATGGTGGAACGCGCCGATGCCTTCGTCACGCTGCGCGGCGGCATCGGCACCCTGTCCGAGCTAACGCTAGCCTGGAGCTTGTTGCAAACGCGAGCCTTCGCGAAGCCGTTGGTGCTGCTGGGGGTTGACTGGCAGCACGTCCTGGATGCCTTCCGCGCCCACACCGACATCGGTGATTCGATCATGGCCCTGGTACAGGTCGTGCCCGATCCCGCCGCGGCCGTCGCAGTGCTGGCCGCGCCGCGGCGCCCAGCGCCACCTTTGCCCCCTGCCGCGGGTTGAGCGGCCCTTCCGTTGAGAGACGACGGACCGGCCTGAGTGCCGGCAATACGCATTTGCAAAGAAGGCAGAGCAACCAGATGACAACCAGGAATCCGAGGGAGAATCCGTCTGACTCAGGTGTGGCATATCGCGAGCAGGTGCTGGCCATCGAGCCGCACGCTACCGAGCATGTACAGGAAACCGAGCGGCACGGCAGCGTGCGCTCGCTCTTCACGCTCTGGCTTTCGGCCAACATGGGCCTGCCTGTGTGGTTGGTCGGCGCCCTGGCGGTCACCCTGGGCCTGGGCTTCGCCGACGGTGTGGCCACGATCGTGCTGGGCAACCTCATCGGCTGCGGGCTGCTGGCGCTCACAGCCAGCATGGGCCCGGAGATCGGGATGCCGCAGCTGCCTTTCACCGCCCACAGCTTCGGCGCGCGCGGCAAATACCTGCCCGCCCTGCTCAACTGGGTCAGCGCCAGCGGCTGGTACGCGGTCAACAGCATCGTCGGCGCGCTGGCCATCGTACGCCTCACGACGCTGCCGTTCTGGCTGGCATTGCTGGTCCTTTCGGCAGCGCAGATCCTGGTGGGCGTCTATGGCTACAACTTCATCCATCGTTTTGAGGCGATCAGCGCGGCGCTGCTGGCGATCATCTTCGTGATCATGACCGTCGTCAGCCTGCCGCAGGCGCATTACGGGCTTGTCTCGACGCTCTCGCCTGCCAATCATCTTGGCCTATTCGTCGTGATGACCACCGCGGTGGCCTCCTACGCTTTCAGCTGGGCTCCGTACGGCTCGGACTACGCCGCGTTACCTGCCTCCGGCGACCTCGAAGCTCCGGGTTTTCGGATCTGTCTTCGGTGGCGCCTTCATCGGCTGCTTCTGGCTGCAATTCCTGGGCATCGCCGTGGCAACGCTGGGGCTGAGCATGTCGCCGATCGACCTTGTGGTCAAGGTCATGGGGCCGGTCTGGGCCATCGCCCTGATCGCCGTGGTCCTGGGCACCATCGCCGCCAACGCGCTCAACGTTTACACCGGCGCGCTCTCGCTGTTGACGCTGGACTTGCCGATGAAGCGCTGGGTGTCGGTCATCGCCACCGGCATCCTTGGCGGGGCGCTGGCCCTGTACGGCGTCAACGGCCTTTCGGGCAAGTACGAGAACTTCCTGCTCTTGATCTCCTACTGGATCGGCCCGTGGCTGGCGATCGTCTGCGTCAACTTCTTCTTGCATCCGGGGCAGCCACAACGGTCACTGCGCGGCTCACTGGGCCAGGTGGTGACCTGGCCCGGCCTGGTGGCCTTCCTGATCGGGCTGGCCGTCTCGGTGCCGTTCATGGACTCTTCGCTGTACGAGGGACGGCTGGCGGCCGCGCTGCACGGCGCCGACATCGCCTACTATGTCGGCATAGTGGTGGCCGGGCTGCTCTACTACGTTTTCCGGGTCATGGCCGGCGCGAGCCGGCAGGCCAGCGCAGGCACGGCCGGATAAGCAGTTCGCCCGGCGGCATGCGCCCTCATCTTCGATGTGCATCAAGGCTCGGGGCCTGGCCAACATCCGGCCGCGCCCGGCATCCGGCACGATCTGTCAGGCAACGGCCTGGCCCTGCGCCGCGCCCGGCTGAGACATCACGCGCACGATCGGCTGCAACTTCAGCCACCATTGCTCTTTCGGCCGGCGATGCGCCGCATCGGCCAGGCGCGGCATGTCTTCCAGGCTGTGGGCCCTGACGTGGCCTTCCTGCATCCCGATGAGCGCGCCGGAGGACGATCGTTTTGTGGACTCTTCGATCAGGAATGCGACACAGCGGGCTGCCAGTCGGGTCGCCTGGACGCGGTCGAACGGCGAAGGATCGCCGCCCTGCTGCAAGTGCCCCAGAATCGCCTGCCGCACATCGAAGTAGCCCTGGCTTTCCTGTTCGAAGAGCGCAGCCATGAAGCCCGTCGTATAGAGTGGATTGGCGCGCTCGTTGCGGATCATCAGGCTGAGCCGCTTGCCCTGTCGAAAGCCGGTGATCATTTCAGACAGGTCGGCTTCGAGATCGCGCAACGTGACCCCTTCTTCAGGCAAGTAGGCGCGCTCCGCCCCGCTCGCCAGGCCGCTCATCAACGCCAGATAGCCGCAGTCGGCTCCCATCACTTCGACGACGAAGCAACGGCGCGCGGCCACTGCCGATTGCTTGATCTTATCTACGACCTCGATGATGCTGTTTAGCGCGGTGTCGGCACCGATGCTCAGCTCGCTGCCGGGCAGGTTGTTATCGATTGAGGCGGGCAGGCAGATGATCGGGATGTTGAACGCAGGGAAGGCAGTCCGTTCGCTGTATAGCTTGTAGGCCGCCTCGTAGGCCGACCAACCGCCGATCGCGAGGATGCCCTCGATGCCCCTGTCCTCCAGGTTGCGGGCGATGGCGTAGAGATCGGGTCCGCTGGGCACCTTGCGCCTGCTGCCAAGTTCGGAGCCGCCGATCGACCCCCAACCGTGGACGCTCATCCAATCGCATTCCTCGACCTGACCATCGATCAACCCCTGGAACCCATTGCGCACCGCCAGGACGATGTGTCCCTGGTCAATCGCCAATCGGACGGCAGCATGCACAGCCGTGTTCATGCCTGGCGCGGGGGCGCCAGCCGTCAGCACCGCCAGACGCAAGCGTCGTTGCCCGGGCTGTGGTGGATGGGGCAGCGCCTGAACCAGCGTGCGGAAGGTGCGGTATGCTTCCTTGAAACTACCTCCCCTCAGTTCCATAGCCTGCTCGTAGTCGTGAGCAGTGATGGCTTCAGCGACGGCGCGGGTCTGCTGGACACACTCCCTCAGCGGATGGCGCCGGATCCGATTGTAGCGCATCCCGATCATCTGCGGCTCGCTTTCAGGTGTGGCCGCCAACAGTTCGTCCACGGCCGCGGAACCGACGAGGGTGCTCATCCAGCGGTCGTAAGCGCTCGGCGCGCCACCGCGCTGGATGTGGCCCAGGACAGTCACCCGCACGTCTTCGCCCAGCCGCTCCGCCAGCAGGTTGGCCACATACGCGCTGGCGATCGGGTTGCCGTCGCGGTCGCGCGCGCCTTCGGCCACGATCACGGTGAGGTCACGGCGGCCCGCGGCCCGGCCGGCCGCCAGCACCTCACACATAGCGGATTCCCAATCATCTGTATCCGGTGGGCTCTCCGGGATCAGCACCCAGTCTGCCCCGCCGGCTATTGCTGCCATCAGGGCCAGGTAGCCGCAGTTGCGGCCCATCACCTCGACGACGAACGTGCGCTGGTGGCTGGCTCCGGTGCTGCTAAGCTGATCGAGAGCGGTGGTGATGCGCCGGAGCGCGGTGTCCGCGCCGATGGTCATATCCGTGCCGTAGAAGTCGTTGTCGATTGACCCGACCAGCCCGACGATGCTCAGGTAGGGGTGGCGCTCCGCAACTTCGCGGGCCACAACGCCACTCGTGACCAGTTCCGCGAGGAGCGAGGGCCATTCCTGGCGGAACACGTTCGCCCCTGTCAGGCTGCCGTCGCCGCCGATGATCACCAGGCGGTCAATGCCGTGCGCCAGCAAATTCCTGGCCGCCTGCAGCCTTCCCGCGCGGGTGCGAAACGCCGCACACCGCGCTGTGCCGATCACTGTGCCACCGCGATGCATGATGCCGCCGACGTCGTCCCAGCTCATGCTGCGGATGCGGTCGCCGCCGTCCACCATCCCCTGATAGCCCTCATAGATGGCGTAGACCGCAACGCCACAGTTGAGGGCCGTTCGAGCTACCGCCCGCAGCGCGGCGTTCATGCCGGGCGCATCGCCGCCGCTAGTCAGGACACCAATTGCCGTCACAGGCGCGCCTGGCATTCTCTGGCCCTCCTGCCCCAAAAGCCGCTCTACCTTTCGAGTCCGTGATACGCGGCACCTAACAGCGCTACATCCGGGTTGAGGATGACATGGATCGGCACAGCCACCAAAAGCGCCGACATGCGCCCCTTGCTCTGGAAGGCATTCAGGAAGCGCTGGCCCTTCAGTGCCGGCAGGATACGCGGCGGGATCCCACCGCCCAGGTAAATGCCGCCGGTCGCCAGCATCTTCAGCGCCAGGTTGCCGGCTTCGGACCCGAGGATCGAGACGAAGAGATCCAGGGTAGCCTGGCAGAGCTTCGATCCCTTCTCGGGATCCAGAGCAGCATTCACGATGATCGGTGTCCGATCGGTCGCCGCGGCCAGGTCTTCGGCCAGCCAGGGCGGCTCGAGCGCGTATCCGCTGTCGCGGCAGGAAATCATAAATATTCGGTATGCCGATCCCGGAACAGATACGCTCGTAGCTTACGTGGTCCAGGTGATCGAAAAGATAGTGCAGGAGGGCAATCTCATCCCGAGTCGCCGGGGCAAAGTCGGTGTGCCCACCCTCGGAAGCATGCGCCTGGTAGCGAGCACCATCGTAAGTCAGGTATGCCTCCCCCAGGCCGGTGCCCGGCGCGATCACACCAATCGTCCCGCCGGGGACCGGCTGGCCCGCGTTGAGGGTGCAGAGGTTGGCCGGATCGTCGCTCAGGCGGGGCACGGCGAACGCGATCGCCTCCAGATCGTTCAGCAGGTGAACGGACGGGATGCCCAGCTCGTGGCTGAGCAGCGCCTCATCGATGACCCAGGGCAGGTTGGTGACGGTCGCCCGGCCGGCCACTACCGGCCCGGCGACACCAAAGCTGGCCCGGTCCGCCTGCATGTCGGCCTGTCCGAGGAACTCACGGACAACGGCCTCGAGGCTGCGATAACGTGCGCTGGGGAAAGTTGCCTGCGCCAGCGGCGTGCGCGGACCGATCTCGGGCGAGATGATCGCCAGGTGGGTTTTGGTGGCGCCGATATCACCGGCTAGCAACATAACTCTTCCTCCCTTTTTTCATCTTGCTCCAAGATGCATTTGCGCTTCCCCCGCCCGCAACCGGGGGCGGGGCGGGGGGCTCTAATTACCTTGTGCCCGCGCCAGGCCCCCGCGGCGCACGGCCGTAGGTCTCTGTCAACTCCCTGAGACGGTCGCGGGCCGCGTCCGTCAGCATACCCGAGACAAAGCGCCAGCCCCAATTGCCGCTCGGCACTCCAGGCGTATTCATCCGGCCCTCGCTACCGATGCCCAGCACATCCTGGAGCGGGAAGATCGCGGTATGCGCCACTGACATCAGGGCCAGGCGCATGAGCTCCCAGTGGACCTCGTCAGGGCGCCTGCCCAGGTATCGGCTTAGCGTTGCGCGCTCTTCCTCGCTGGCGGCGTTGTACCAGCCGACGGTCGTGTCGTTGTCGTGGGTGCCGGTGTAGACGACGCAATTGTGCTCGAAATTGTGTGGCAGGAACCCGGGCACCATGGCCCTTGGATCGGAGGTGAAGGCGAACTGGAGCACCTTCATCCCGGGGAACTGGCAGCTCGCCGAGCAGCGCCTCGACCTCGGGGGTGATCAGGCCCAAGTCTTCGGCAATCATGGGGAGTGGGCCAAGCGACTGTTCCACCGCCCGAAAGAAGGCAACGCCGGGGCCCTTGACCCATGCGCCCCGCTCTGCCGTCTCGGCCCCGACAGGAACGGCCCAGGAGGCCTCGAACCCGCGAAAGTGGTCCAGCCGAACGATATCCACCAGCTGGAAAGTCATCTTGAAACGGGCGATCCACCAGGCATAGCCATCGCGCGCCATGACGTCCCAGCGGTAGTGCGGGTTGCCCCACAACTGGCCGGTCGCGCTGAAGTAGTCAGGCGGGACGCCCGCGACGACGGTCGGCCTGCCACTTTCGTCGAAGCAGAACGACTCCTGGTGCGCCCAGGCATCGGCGCTGTCGTAGGCGACGAAGATCGGGATGTCACCGACAAGGCGGATGCCGAGCCGGTTGGCGTACCTTTTGAGCTCAGACCACTGCCGGAAGAACTGGAACTGGGCGTATTGGTGGTAGTGGACCCCGTCCGCCACGGCCGACCCCCAGTGGGCCAGCGCAGCCGGCTGCCGTGTCGCGATCTCTCGATCCCACGTGCCCCAGCTCGCGCCGCTGTGGTAGTCCTTGAGCGCCGCAAAGAGGGCAAAATCGTCCAGCCAGCCGCGATTGTCCGCAATGAAGGCGGCGAGCTGTTGCTGCTGAGCCTCGCTGGCGTAGAGCTTGAAGTTCTCGAACGATAGCCGCAAGAGACGCTGTTTAAACTCGATGACCAGGCCGTAGTCCACCCTGTCCCCGGGAAACGCGGGCGCCGCGGCGAGATCCCGCGGCGCCAGGATGTCTTCGTCAACCAGTCGCTCCAGGCTGATCAACAGGGGATTGCCCGCAAACGCCGAGAGAGTCTGGTAGGGCGAATCGCCGTAGCCCGTGGGACCGAGTGGCATGATCTGCCAGAGTTGCTGCCCGCTGGCCACCAGGAAGTCCACGAAACGGCAGGCCACGTCGCCCAGGTCACCGATGCCGAAACGACCGGGCAACGAGGTGGGATGGAGCAAAATGCCGCTCGCCCTCGGGTATTCCCTATGACCTGTGGCCACCTTATGCCAGGGCTTTCTCTGTCTTTGGGTCGAACAGGTGCACGTTGTCCATGCCAAAGGCGAGATCGAGCTGCTCACCGGGATGCGTTCGTGTGCGGGGATCGACCCGGGCCACGAACTGCTTCTTGCCCGAAAGCATGTACAGGAAGATCTCGTTGCCCATGAGCTCCGTGACATCCACCTGCGCCTGCACCGGCGCGGCCTGGATGCGCGGGGGCTGGTATTGCCGGTCGTGGATGTCCTCAGGCCGGATGCCGAACACAATGTTCTGGCCCAGGTAGGGCGCGGCCTTGGCTGCCTTGTCCTGAGGCAACTGCACGCGGAAGGTCCCACCATCCACGTACATTTCTTCGTTGGTGCCGGCCAGCGTGGCGTCGAAGAAATTCATCGAGGGTGAGCCGATGAAGCCGGCCACAAACAAGTTGGCCGGTTCGTCATACAGGTTCTGTGGTGTGTCGAGCTGTTGCAGGAGCCCGTCCTTCAAGACCGCGATGCGCGACGCCATCGTCATGGCCTCCACCTGATCGTGGGTCACATAGATGAAGGTCGTCCCCAGGCGCTGATGCAGCTTGCTGATCTCGGCCCGCGTTTGCACGCGCAGCTTGGCGTCCAGGTTCGAGAGCGGCTCGTCGAAAAGAAAGACCTTTGGGCTGCGGACGATGGCGCGGCCCACGGCCACGCGCTGGCGTTGGCCGCCAGAGAGCTGCTTGGGCTTGCGGTCCAGCAGCTGGCCGATGCCCAGGATATCGGCGGCTTCCTTGACCTTCTTGTCGATCGCGTCCTTGGACACCCTGCGCAACTTGAGGCCGAATGCCATGTTATCGTACACGCTCATGTGCGGGTAGAGCGCGTAGCTTTGGAACACCATGGCGATGTCGCGGTCTTTGGGCGGGACATCGTTGACGACGCGGTCGCCGATGCGGATCTCGCCTTCCGTGATCTCCTCCAGCCCGGCCAACATACGCAGGCCGGTAGACTTGCCGCAACCGGAAGGGCCAACCAGGACCAGGAACTCCTTGTCGGCGACATCCAGGTTCAGGTTGTTGACCGCAATGACATCGCCGAAGCGTTTTGTCGCATGATCGTAAGTGACGCTCGCCATGTGTCTCCTCCGTCGGAATTCGCTGCCGCCAGCAGATTGTCTAAAGGGATGTGGCATTTCACCGGTAGTGCGCTCCTGCCCTGTGCGTGGCTGCTCGACTACGAGGCGACGAGAGCCTCTACTGCAGCACGCGTGGGCAGGGCAGGGATCGCTCCCTTCTGAGTCGTCGTGAGAGCGCCAACCGCGTTGCCCAGGCGCAGGGCACGCTCCAGCGTTCCGGCCTCCCAGTGGAGGTCGCAATCCAGCAGCCCGGCCAACAGCCCGGCCACAAAGCCGTCTCCGGCACCCGTGGTGTCCACTGGCTTCACGGTGAAGCCAGGCACCACGCCGCCGCTTTCCGGTCCCCGTTCGGGGTTCTGCGAGGCAAAATAGGCGCACCCTGCCGGGCCGCGCGTAATCACAAGCAACCGCAGCCGGGGATGCCACAGCGCCCGGGCGCTGCATGCCAGATCCACTTCGCCGCTGAGAAAGGCCAGCTCTTCCTCGCTAACCTTGGCCAGGTCGGCCTCGGCCCAGCCTGCCATCATCCCGGCGCGCGCGCGTCCTCGGCCGAGGGCCACAGCGCCAGGCGCAAGTTTGGGTCATATGAGATCAGGGCTCCCGCGGCGCGCGCATGCCCGACGGCCGCCAATGTGGCCGCCCGGCTCGGCTCGCCGATCAGCGAAATGGAACCGAAGTGGAAGATGCGCGTGCCGGCGCAATACGACGCATCCACATCCTCGGGGCGCCAGAGCATGTCGGCGCTGGGATGGCGGTAAAACATGAAGCTGCGCTCACCATCGGCGCGCAGGGAAACGAAGGCCAGCGCCGTGCGGGCCAGAGGCGAGAAACGCAGCCCGCCCACATCTACCCCGGCATCGGCCAGCGTGTCGGCCAGGAAATGCCCGAAGTCGTCATCGCCTACCTGGCCCAAGAATCCGGCCCTATGACCCAGCCACGCGATGCCGACTGCCACATTGGCCGGTGCACCACCGGCCGCTTTCTGGAAGGCCTGCGCCTGGCCGAGCGACACCCCCGACTGGGTCGGCACGAAGTCGATCAGCAGTTCGCCACAGGCGATCACATCGTACATGCTCTGCCATCTCCCTTGCGTAACGACGAACTCTCCATCGCCCCTACGCTTTCGCCACCAGCCAGACAAAATGGTAGGGGGCCAGTACGAGGTCGTGCTCGCACGAGATCGTCTCCCCGTTGATCAGGTCGTCAAACGCGTAGCCCAGGCCGTGAGTGCGCAGGATATTGGCAGCCACGGTCTGCTCATCCTCGCTGAAATTGGCCAATATCAGCACCTGCTCCGCATCATGCCGGTGCAGGTAGCCGAAGACATGGCCATTGTCGCTGTCGATGACGGTCGTGGCGCTGCCTGCAAAGGCGCCACAGCCCTTGCGGACCGAGATCATGTGGCGCAAGGCGCAGAAGACACGCCCTTCGAGCGTGGCCGGATCTCCCCGGCCGGCGGCCCTGTTCCAGTCCATGAAGGGACGGTGCACCCAGCGGCTGTCCCCGGCCTTGGCCGGGTCCCTGCGATAGCTGTAGTCGTTAAGGGTAGCCACTTCGTCGCCCAGGTAAAGCAGCGGGATGCCGCCGATGGATAGGATGATGCTGTGGATCAACAAGATGCGCCGGACGGCCAACTCTACTTCGTCCGCCGTCTCCTCATGGAGCGCCTTCTCCAGCCCGGCCAGCGAGGCGCACGTTCCGGAGATGCGGCAATCGCCGGTCCTCGGATTCTCCTGGAAGGGCAGGCCGCGTGCGTAGCTGCCCGCGAAGCGCCCCGTGTAGAACCTGTTGAGGAATTGTCGATGGCCGTAGCCGTCGATTCGCACCCGCGCGGCGTCCCCATCGTCGAAAGTCCAGCCGATGTCATCGTGACAGCGCACGTAGTTGACCCAGGCGCAGTCGCGCGGCAGCTTGAAGCGCTCCTGCATCGAGCGCTGGAGCAGCCGGACCTCACGCGTCGCCAGCGATTCCCAGAGCAGCGCCATCAGCAACGGGTTGTACGAAAGCTGGCACTCCCCGGGCGCGATGTACTTAGCCACCTCGTCGGGATGGACGATGGCCTCCGACTTGAAGAGCAGCGCAGGCGCTGCGATGCGAGCCAGGATGTTGAACGCCTGGATCAGCATGTGGGCTTCCGGCAAGTTCTCACAACTCGTGCCCATCTGCTTCCAGATGAAGGCGACAGCGTCCAGCCGCAGCACCTCAACCCCCTGGTTGGCCAGAAAGAGCATCTCCTCGGCCATGCGGTTGAAGACGGCCGGGTTGGCGTAGTTTAGGTCCCACTGGTAGCTGTTGAAGGTAGTCCACACCCAGCGATGCACATCGGGCAGGTAGGTAAAGCTGCCCTGACGGACCTCCGGGAAGATCTCGCGCAGGTTCTTCTCATAAGCGTCGGGCATCTGGCGGTCGGGAAACAAGAAATAGTAATCCTGGTACTCCGGGTCGCCCGCCAGCGCGCGTTGCGCCCATTCGTGCTCGTCAGACGTATGGTTGAAGACAAAATCCAGCACCAGGCTGATGCCTTCCTGCCGCAGCTCGCCGGCAAGGGCGGCAAGTTCGGGCATGGTGCCGAACGCAGGGTTCACCTCGCGGTAGCTGCTGACCGCATAGCCACCGTCGTTCTCCGGCATGGGCACCGCGAAGAGCGGCATCAGGTGGAGATAGCTGAGCCCCAGCTCCTTGAAGTAGGGAATGCGCGCCCGCACGCCGGCCAGGTTGCCGGCAAAGAGGTTGACATAGCACACTCCGCCGAGCATAGCCTGCGACTGGAACCAGTGCGGGGCCGCTTCACGCGCGTCATCCAGCGCCTTCAGATCGGCGGGGCGTGCCAGCCACAGGCGAGCCGCGGTGCCGAGGATACTCTCCAGGTGGTAAAAGAAATCATAGCGCCCGCCGTAAAGGGGCAGCAATAGCGCGAACAACCGGCGGAAGTTGGTGCGCAGCCGCGACCTGAAGGCCGGCCAGGCCGCCGGGTCCTGCGCGCCGTATTGCGCTTCCAGGCGTGGCAGCAAGCGTTCCAAGGAGATCTGGGCCTGCGTCGCCACCCAGGCTGGCCCTGATGCTTGGTCCATGCGATGGCTCCCTGTTCCTGGCGCCCGGTCCTTGGTGAGCCCTCGGGCGCCAAAGGTTTCTGCACAGGTGGTTATCCCGCGATGCCCGGCGGGCGGTCCAGCAGCCGGAATCCACCGGTACGCGTGCGGCCCCAACTCCAGCCTGAGGCAACCCCGCGCCACGGGTGCCAGCCTTTCCCCGGTGAACAGGTCGATCATCTGCGCCTTGGCAGCGAAGTCCAGGCACAATTCGACGACCCGCGGCCCGGCTGAAAGGTTGTTTGCAACCAGGACCCTCTCGTCACCGTACGACCGCACGTAAGCCAGCACGGCCCGCTCCGCCGGGGCCAACAGCGCGAAGTCGCCGCGGCCGAACGCGGGGCACTCCTTCCGGACATGCACCATCTCTCGCATCCGGTTCAGCAGAGAGCCGGGCTCGGCGCGTTGGGCTGCCACGTTCACGCTCTCATAGCCATAGCCGGGGCCGGCCACAAGCGGGGCGTAGAGCTGCCCCACAGTGGCTGTGGAGAAGCCGCCGTTCTGGCTGCCGTCCCATTGCATCGGCGTGCGCACGCCATCCCGGTCGTCAAGCCAGATGTTGTCGCCCATGCCGATCTCATCGCCATAGTAGATGACCGGCGAGCCGGGCAGGGTCAACAGCAGCGAATTTGCCAGCTCGATGCGGCGCCGATCGTTGCCCAACAGGGGCGCCAGGCGCCGGCGGATGCCGAGGTTCAGCCGCATGCGTGGATCCGGGGCATACACCTCCCACATGAAGGCGCGCTCTTCCGGAGTTACCATCTCCAGGGTCAGCTCGTCGTGGCAGCGCAGGAAGATGGCCCACTGGCAACCTGACGGCAGCGCAGGCGTGCGCGCCAGGATTTGTTCGATAGGGGTGCGATCTGCCCCCGCCAGGGCCATGAAGATGCGCGGCATCAACGGGAAATGGAAGTTCATGTGGAACTCGTCCCCGTTGCCGAAGTAGGGGCGCACGTCCTCAGGCCACTGATTGGCTTCGGAGAGGAGCATGGTGCCCGGCGCGTAGGCCTCGACAAAGGCGCGCACGCGTCTCAGATAGCCGTGCGTCTCCGGCAGATTCTCGCAGCTGGTGCCGTCGCGCTCGTAGAGGTATGGCGTGGCATCCGCGCGAAAACCGTCGACACCCAGGTCCATCCAGAACTGCACGGTGCGCAGCATAGCCCGCTGCACTCCAGGGTTGTCGTAGTTGAGGTCAGGCTGGTGATGGAAAAAGCGGTGCCAGAAATAAGCGTCGCGGACAGGATCATAGGTCCAGTTGGATGGCTCAGAATCAAGGAAGATGATCCGCGCGTCTCTGTATTTCTGGTCCGTGGTGCTCCAAACGTACCAGTCACGGTATTTCTCATGGTTGGGGTGGGCAGGATCGCGCGATGCCTGGAACCACGGGTGCTGATCGGACGTGTGATTCGCGATGAGCTCGACCACAACCCGCAAGCCGCGGCGGTGCGCCTCGTCCATCAAAGCCCGAAAATCCTCCAGCGTGCCATAGTCGGGGTGGATGTCACAGTAGCCACTGACATCGTAGCCGTCGTCCCGCAGCGGGGACGGGAAGATTGGCAATAGCCAGAGGACATCCACCCCGAGCCATTGCAAGTAGTCCAACCGGGCCGTCAGGCCGCGCAGGTCGCCGATCCCATCGCCATCCCCATCGGCAAAGGCCCGTACGAACAGTTCATAGAAGACCGCGTCCTTGTACCACAGCGCGTCGTCTGCCAGCACTTCCAGATCCCCCATTGCGTACATCGCGGGTCGAAGGTTCTCCGTTCGACCTGCCGCCTGGCCCCCGCCGCGGCCAAAACCAGAAGCCCGAGCCCAGGGCCCGGCACGCTGAACCGGAATCGTTACCCCTTCACCGAGCCGGCCAGAAGGCCGCGCACGAAGTAGCGTTGCAGCGAGAAGAACACGATCAGGGGCAGTATCATCGACACGAAGGCCCCTGCCGTCAGCAGGTGCCAGTCGTTGCCGCGCGAGCCGACCATCTCGGCGATGCGCATCGTGAGCACCTGCACGTCTGGCTTGGAGCCGATGAAGATCAAGGCGACCAGGTAATCGTTCCAGACCCAGAGGAACTGGAAGATCGCAAAGGACGCCAGGGCAGGGGCCGAGAGTGGCAGGATCAGGTTCATGAAGATGGTGAAGTGCGAGGCACCATCGATGAACGCCGACTCCAGGATGTCACGTGGCAGGCCGGAAATGTACCCAAACAGCAGGTAAGTGGCCAGGGGAAGGCCAAACCCGGTGTGGGCCAGCCAGATGCCCAGGAAGGTGCCGTTGAGCTGGAGGCTCACGTAGTCACGCAGGATGGGCACCAGGGCGATCTGCAAGGGGACGACCAGCAGCGCGACCACCATGATGAAGAAGAGCCGGCGGCCCGGAAAGACCATCCAGGCGAAGCCATAGGCAGCGAAGGCAGCAATCAGGATCGGGATCACCGTCGCCGGAATGGTAACGATGATGCTGTTCAAGAAGGCGCCGAGAAAGTTCGTGCCCGGCTCAGTCGTGATGCTCCCGTCGGGCTGGCGGATCTCATACGTCTTGCCCCCGAGCACTTCTTCGTAGTTGAACAGCGTGAAGTTCGAGGGGAACATCCACTTGAACTGCTGCACCTCCATAATCCCGGTGCGCCGGTTGCCGACCCAGACGAGCCGCCGGCCATCCGGAGCCGTCACGCCGTCCCGGAACTGCTCGAAGGTGCCCTGTGCGCCCTGGATGTTCATGACACCATTGCGGTCCAGGTTAGCTGGCACCGGAAATTGGCTGACCTTCTGCCATTCCTTGTGCGGCACGATGCTCCACCAGCCCGACGTCTGGATGTCAAAGCGCGAGCGAAACGACGAGATCAACAGGCCAACCGTAGGGATGGTCCAGAACAGGATCAGCAGCACCAGCACGACGTTGAGCACGATTTGCCCCGTGGAGATGCGTCGCTTGGGTTGCACTTTGGCGATAGTGGTCATTTGAACGCCTCTCCCTCGCGGAACTGCCGCAGGTTGTAGACCATCACCGGGATGACCAGGATCAACAGGACAAAGGCGATGGCCGAGCCGTAGCCCGAGTTCTGTGAGGTAAAGTACTCACGGAAGAATTGCGTCGCGATCACCTGGGTGCTGAACTGGCCGCCGGTCATCACCCACACGACATCGAAGATCTTCAGCGTAAAGATGATCACGGTGGTGCCCACGGTGATGATCGTGCCCCTGATCATCGGGATCATCACCTGGAAGAAAAGCTGGATCTCGTTGGCGCCATCCACACGGGCGGCCTCCAGGACCTCGCCGGGGATCCCCTTGAGAGCCGACGAGAAAAGCACCATGGCAAAGCCCGTCTGCAACCAGATCATCACGAATATCAGGAAGAGGTTGTTCCAGGGTTGGATCTGCGCCGCGGCCGTCCAGGCGATGGGCGGCTTGCCGGTCAGCCCGGTGTAGATAGCGTTGAGCATGCCGATGTTAGGGTTGGCGTTGTAGATCATGTTGAAGATCACACCCGCCCCCACCATCGAGATGGCCATGGGCAGGAAGATCAGCGACTTGGCGAAGTTCTCGAAGCGGCTGCGGTCGGCCAGGACCGCCACCAGGAGGCCGAAGACGATGCAGGCTGTAGAGCCGAAGACGATCCACATCAGGTTGTTGCGGAAGGCATCGAACATGTTGCGGTCGCTGAAGACCGCCACGTAGTTTTGCAAGCCGACGAAGTATCTGCCGTCGGCATCCAGGAGGCTGAACCAGAGGGTACGCACGGTCGGCAGGGCGAGATACCAGATCAGGATGGCCACGGCCGGGCCGACAAATACGAACGGCAGCAACCGGCTGCGCCACCTATCGCCCAGCTTCTCGACCAGCCAGTTGGAGACGAAGTATAGCAGGGCCACGCCGCCGACGCCCCAGACGATGGCCACCACGGCAATGACCCCTTTGGGGGCCTGGCTGTCGCGCAGGAAGATGAATCCGGCATAGAGGACCACGAAGGTCACGATCGGCACAAAAAGCGCCAGGAGCACGCGGGCTACGCTGGTCACCAGCCAATCCAGCGGGCCCTTTGGCTCGCTCGCGGCTGCTGCAAGCGCCGACACAGGACCTGAAGGCGCAGGCGCTTCGGGTTCGATGAGGTCTTCCATGGCTGATCTCCTATCAATAAGGCAAGCCGCTGGGCTTGCAGCCCGGCGGCTTGACGGCAGGCAGAGCGGCTATTGCTTAGGCCACGAGGCGTCGATCTCCTTGAGGACCTGATCCAGGGTAGCGGCCCCGGAGTAGTAGTCGGTCATGCCCTTCCAGAAGGAGCCGGAGCCGACCACGCCGGGCATCGCGTCCGAGCCGTCGAAGCGGACCGAGGTAGCCTGGCTCGCGATCACGGCGACCTTCCTTTCGATCGGGTCACCGTACCAATCCAGGCTGACATCCTTTTGGGGCCCGAGCGCGCCGCCGGCTGCCAGCCAGCCTTTGACGCCCGCGCCGGTCGAGAACAGCTGCATCACGGCGGCGGTCGCCGGCTTGTCGTCGAAGGCAGCCATGATGTCGCCGGCCACTTCGAATGGCCTTCCGTACTGCGGATCGATGGGCGGCAGGTAGAAGAAGTCATAGTCCACGCCCGACTTCGCGGTGGGCGGGAAGAAGGAAGTGACGAAGTTGCCCTGCTTGTGCAGCCAGCACTTGGGCGGGTTCTGGAACATCGGCGCCGGGGCATCGCTGAACTGCGTGCTTACGATGGCCGCCTCGCCGCCGTACACGTACTTGGGGTTCTTCCAGATCTTGTCGACGATGGCGATGTCATTGCGGATTTGCGGCGAATCGAATTTCAGCTTGCCGAGCACCCAGTTGTCGTAGTCAGACAGCGGGGCGGTGCGCAACAGTATGGCCTCGATCCAGTCGGTGGCGGGCCAGCCGGTGGCCGCGCCCGAACCGATGCCGATGCACCACGCCGTGTCGCCGTCGTCGGCAATCTGCTGGGTGAGCTTCATCATGTCATCCCAGGTGGTCGGGATCTTGTAGCCGGCTGCGTCGAAGGCAGCCTTCGGGTACCAAACCAGGTCCTTGCCGTTGAAGCGCTGGACGACGCCGGCCAGCATGGGGTTGCCGTCGGGGCCCGGCACCGTGGGAATATCGAGCCATGACTGGATGTAATTCTGCTTGAGCCAGCTCATCGGGATCAGCTTGTCGGCCGCCACTACCTTGCCCTGCCGGGCGAAAGTGCCGAGCAGGCCGGGCTGGGGGAAGTCGGCGATATCGGGCGCATCGCCGGCCTGGACGCGGGCGGAGATAGAGGCTTCGAATTCTTTCGAGCCTTCATATTGGATCGTAATGCCGGTCATGCTTTCGAAGGTCTGCATCGAGTTGTTGAACTTGACGGCATCTTGATCCACAAACGGGCCGGTCATAGTGACCTTGGCCCCCTTGTACTTGCCGGCATAGGCGTCGGCAAGGAAGGTCAGGCCCGCAGCCCGGGCGCCGGCCTCGGTCTCCCCGGCGGTTGTGCCGGTCATGGCGGTTGTGGTGGTCATGGCGGTTGTGGTGGTCATGGCGGTTGTGGTGGTCATGGCGGTTGTGGTGGTCATGGCGGCTGTGGTGGTCATGGCGGCCGTGATGGTCATGGCCGCCGATGCGGCGGGTGCAGCCGTTGCGGCAGGAGCCTCAGTTGCGGCAGGTGCGGTGGTCGCGGCCGGTGCCGCCGCGGGTGCGGTGGTCGCGGCCGGTGCCGCCGCGGGCGCGCTGGTGGCAGCAGGTGCTGCCGGGGCTGCTCCGCCGCCACAGGCGGCCAACAGCATCGCCAGCAGGAGCAAGACGGAAGGGATGGTCATTCGCTTCATTGGATTTTTCTCCTTCTCTGGAAAAGTGACCGTGAGATGCCACATTGCCCGTAGTCGCAAGGTCAGCGTATGTCTGGACGATTTCCCTCCTTAAGAAATTATCTGAACCGGGCGCTTGCGCGTCCGGTGGGCTTCCTCATTGCTCATCCAACCTGCCGGCACCTGCCAGGACTTCGATGATGGTCGTAGAGAGCGTCTCGGCGGCGAATCCCGTCAGCAGCACGCCGTCGGCACCGCTGGCTCGGACCATCGCCTGCTCCTGAACGCTCTCGACACAGAGGATGCAGCGGCTGCGGGGCGATTGGGTCTTGATTGCTTTGAGGGCCATCCACCTGTCCTCGATAGGCAGGCTCGTATCCAGGAGCACCAGGGACGGCCCTTGCTCCACCACCCAGCCGAGCGCATCCGAGGCGCGGTCCACCTGTCCTGCCACCTCGATCTCGGGCATCGTCCTCAAGAGGGCCTGCAAGCCCGTACGCATGCGGCCGGGCTTTGCCACGATGAGCGTTGGCACAGGGTTAGGTGTCATGGGGAAAGCATGTCCTTTGGACTCGCAACGATCCGCGCGCAGTCACGCAGAATAAGCATACCCCCAGCCAGCCTGTGGCGCATGGTAGAAAACATCGGGTCTGACGCAA
>CAWEHT010000475.1:0-8007 GCA_963808455.1 uncultured Chloroflexia bacterium
GTCAGATCCAGGATCGCGTCGGCCGTCGCGGCGTGGACGATGTTGTAGACGCCGGCGCTCCCACAGCATCGCTCGGGGTTCTTCAGCTCGACGAGCCGCAGGCCGGGGACCAGGCCCAACAAGGTGCGCGGCTGCAGCGCCACTTTCTGCGCGTGGCGGAGATGGCACGTATCCGTGTAGGTCACCACAGCCCGCACCTCACCTTGCGGCTGCCTGTTCAGGTGCGCCGCCAGAAATTCGCTCACATCCATCACCAGGGCCGCAAGCTGGCGAGCTCGGGCTGCGTAGACCGGGTCGTCATGAAAGAGTTCCTCGTATTCCCCCTTCAGCGCCGCGCCGCAACCGCCGGCGTTGTTGATCACCGCCAGATAGGGCTCGCTCAGGAAGGCATCGATGTTCCGGCGGGCAAGCCGGCGGGCCGTCTCACGCTCGCCGACGTGCAGTTGTGCCGCGCCACAGCAGGCCTGTCCCCGCGGGAAATGCACTTCGTAACCGTTGCGCTGCAGGACGCGGATCGTCGCCTCGTTCACGGGCGCCAGAAATGCCTCCTGGATGCAACCCACAAAAAACGCCACGCGTCCTCGGCGCTCCCCGATGGCCGGCGCGGGCACGTCGTAATCGCGATATTGGGGAACGATCGGCGGCAGGATGTCGGCCATGGCACGCAGGGGCGGCGGCAGCGCCCGGCGGACCAGCGGGGCGCGGACCAGCCGTTCCAGCCCAGCAGCCTGGTAAATGTGAAGGAGCCGCGCCAGCGCCTTGAGCCGCCCCAGATGGGACATGAGCTGGCTCAATGCCAGCCAGCAAATCAGGCGTGAGGCCAGACTGCGCTGCTCGGGCTCGAGCGCCTGGCGGGCCACCGTCACCAGTTCACCGTAACGGACGCCGGAAGGACAGGCCGTCTGGCAGGCCAGGCATGTGAGGCACAGGTCCAGGTGCCCACGCACTTCGCCCGCCGCCCCGTCGAAATCCAGCCGCGCGTCCGCCAGGGCGCGCATCAGGGCGATGCGGCCGCGGGGGGCGGCCGTCTCGACTCCGAGCACGGCGTAGGTCGGGCAGGCCTGCAAACACAGCCCGCAATGCACACATTGCGCCAGCCTGGCCTTGAATTCGGGGTCGCGGAGCGGCACGCTACTGTGTCCCATCCAACCCTTCTACAGCAGGAAGGACCCGGGATTGCAGAGGCCCTGCGGGTCCCAGCGGGCCTTGATGGCGCGCATCAGGGCAAGTGAGTCCGGTTCATAGTCCCAAAGGGGCCTTCCGCCCGCCGCCGGCGCCTGGAGCGCGACGGCGTAGCCTCCGGCAGCGCGGGCGGCGCGGCGCGGGGCAACGAGCTGCTCGTCTGACCCGCGCACATAGACCAGCCCGGACGCCAGGTCGGCAACGAAAGGCAACTCCCCACGCATCACCAACGGCAGATCGCGCAAGGTGACGCCGAGGCGTAACACCGTCTCGTCCGCGGAAGCGGAAGCCAACCAGCGTGCCCAGATGTCGCTGCCCGACGGCAGGCCCGCATCCGGCCACGCGGAGACGCCGCCTGCACCCAGCAGTCGGCGCACGTGGTCCATTTCAGCCGCCACCTCGCCTTCCAGCCCTTCCGCCGTATACAGGAGGGTGTGGGTGGCGGGAAGGCCAGGCAAGACCCCAGGGCTGCAAAGGAGCAGCGCCGAGGCCACGATGCAGCCGGGCAAGAGCCCGGCTGCCGCAAGCAGCGCCTGATCCACGCCCTCAAAGGGCACCGCCAGGGTCATGCGACAGCGGGGCACAGCCAGCAGCTTGAAACTGACCTCGGCGATGAGGCCCAGGGTGCCGAAGGAGCCCACAAAGAGCTTGGCCAGGTCATAGCCGGCAACATTCTTGACGAGCGGCCGCCCGGCGGCGATCGTGCGACCATCAGGCAAGATCACGGTGGCTGCCAGGACAAGGTCGCGCAGGCCGCCATATCCCTGACGCATGCGCAGGGGCGCATTGAAGTTGCTGGCCACGATCCCGCCCACGGTTGCAGCCGGCCAGGGCGAGACCAGGGGCACCCAGCGCTTATCCTCCGCCAGCCGGGCCTGTAGTTCGACCAACGGCGTGCCGGCGCCGACGGTCACGTAGAGATCATCCGGCGCATAGGCCCGGATGCCGCGCAACTTCGCGGTTGAAAGGCGGATACCGGCGGGCGGCAGCTCGGCGTCCCCCTGGCTGCCCCTGATGTGCACCGCTACAGACGGTTGAGCTTGCCGGCAGGCCCGCAGCAGGGACGCCGCCTCGGCGGTCGAGCCCGGGGCCACATCCCTCGCACCGCTTCTCTTTTCGAACGGCGCCGGAGCGATCGTCGGCGGATTCTGGTGGCCGGCCGGTCGGCGGCCGGTCCGGCAAGACCTTGCCCGGGTTGAGAAGGCCGCGCGGGTCGAATACGTCCTTTATCTCCTGCATGACGGCCAGTTCGTCGGACGTGAACATGAGCGGCATGTAGGAACGTTTCTCGATGCCAACGCCGTGCTCGCCCGTGATGGTGCCGTCCTGGGCCACGGCGATCTGCACGATGCGCCGCCCCAACTCATGCACGCGCTTCATGTACTCGGGATCATCGGGCGCATCCACCAGGATATCCGGATGGAGATTGCCGTCCCCCGCATGGAGCACGTAGCCCAGGCGCAGCTCCGCCTCGGCACATTCGGCGCTGATGGCCGCAAGCGTCGCGGCCAGCCTGGAGCGCGGCACGGTTACGTCGATGGAATAGTAGGCGGGCGCCAGGCGGGCGATAGCGCCCGCGACAATCTCTGCGGCCGCGCCAGATTCGTTCGCGCTGCCCCGCGTCCTCGGCCACCCGCACGTCGCACGCGCCACGTTCGCGCAGCGTTTGGGCCAGCTCGACGATCTGGCCGTCCAGGCTCTCGGGCCAACCATCCACCTCCACGATCAGGACGGCCGCCGAGTCCACCGGCAGGCCGGCATGCGCATGCGCCTCGACAATGCGCATCATCTTCTGATCCATCATCTCGAGGGTGGAAGGCACGAGCCCGCGGGCGATGGCCGCCGAAACCGCCGCACCGGCGTCCTCGAGCGTGCCGAAGGCCGCCAGCATCGTCTTGACCCCGGGCGGGTTGCGGACCAGCCGCAGCGTAGCCGAAGTGATCAGCCCGAGGGTGCCTTCGCTGCCGGTCAGGAGCCCCGCCAGGTCATACTCCGGATAGTCGGCAAGGGGACCGCCCAGATGAATGCGCCGCCCGCCGGCCAGCACGACCTCGAGGCCAAGCACATAGTTCGTCGTCACGCCATACTTGAAGCAATGCGGCCCACCGGCGTTCTCGGCCAGATTGCCTCCCAGGGTGCAAGCCTGCCCGCTGGCCGGGTCCGGGGGATAGCACAGCCCATGGGCGCGGGCCGTTTCGTCGAGCGTCAGGTTGATGACACCTGGTTCGATCACGGCCTGGCGCAAGACGGGGTCCACGGAAAGGCACTTCATCGCCGCGAATTCGACGATCAGGCCCCCACAGGCAGCCACCGCGCCGCCCGAAACGCCGGTGCCTGCACCGCGCGCGACCAGGGGGATGCCTTGCTCCGCGGCCCAGCCGGCGATGCGCGCCACTTCAGCGCCGCTCGCAGGGCAGACGACGGCGTCGGGCTGGCCGCGGTCGAGCCCGGCGTCGATCTCATAGGCGATCAACTCGCCCGGCCGTGTCAGGAGCGGGCGGCCCGGGAGCAGCCTGGAGAGCGCGCGCGAAAGCCGGAGACGGCGTGGTCATGCGAGGCCTTTCTCCTGGTGGCGCCCCGTCCGGCCCAGCAGCTCGGCCAGGGCTTCGACCAGACGGCAGTTCTCCCGATGAGCGCCGATCGAGATGCGCAAGAAGTCCTGGCTCTCCAGCCCCTTGAAGAGGCGGCAGTTGACCACGATCACACCGGCCGCGGCCAGCGCCTGGGTGGCCTCGGTCGAGGTCATGCCTGTGGCATGCACATCCAGCAATAGAATGGTCGTGCGCGAAGGCAAGGCCCGCAAGCCCGGCAAGGCATCGAGGGCCGCCAGCAGATAGGCCCGTTCCCGCTCCATTGTAGCCCGGCTGCAGGCCAGGAAACCCGGATCGGCCAGGGCGCCCAACGCCGCCGCCTCGCCCAGGCTGCTGACGTTAGCTCAGGTGGGCGTACCACGTCGATCAGGGCCAGCACGCCTGGCTCGCCTACCAGGTAGCCCACTCGTGCCCCGGCCAGGCCATGATACTTGGAGAAAGTGCGCAGCACCAGCAGGTTGCGATGGGCCTGCATCAGGTCCAGGGCCCCTGCTTCTCCGGGAAAGATCAACGCCTCGTCCAGAACGACCAACGGCCCCGCCTCTACCTGCCGTGACAGGAGCGAGATCGCCTCGCGGTAATCTCGGCCCCGGTGGGATTGTTGGGCGAGCAGAGATAGATCAGCTTGGTGCGAGGCGTCACCCGGCTCAGTACTTCCTCCACGGGCAGCTCGAAAGGCGCCGGTCAGTGGGACCAGCTCGCACTGCCCTCCCATGAGCCGGACCTCGAGTTCGAAGCGCGGGAAAGTCGGGACTGGAATGACTGCCTGGTCCCCCGGGTCGATGAAGGTCTGCGCGATGAGCTTGAGCAGATCATCTATCCCTGCGCCGATGAGGACCGAGTCCGCGCCCACGCCGTGGGCAGCGCCGAGACAGGCGCGCAGCTGCGTCAGGTGGGCATCGGGATATCGATGGAGCCGGTCCAGGCTTTGCAGCACGGCAAGGCGGGCGCCGCCGGAAGGCCCATAGACATTTACATTCAGCGACAGATCGGCGAGCTCCGCCGGCGGAATGCCGTACTGTTCGGTCACGCTCGCCGGTGTCAGCTCTCTGCCGTATTCCGCGTACTGCCGGGCCTCCAGCACAGCCGCGCGCGCGAGATGGTGCATGGCATTGCCTCCGTCTACGTTCGAGGGCGGATCACCGCGAGGTCGCCCCATCTGGGCATCCGCTGCGCCAACGCATGTTAGCGGCGTACTCCTCGGCGATCCTGCGCATGTCCCAGTACAGGCCGAGGATTTCGTCGTCGGTCCAACCGTCGTCGACGGTGCACACCGGCACGGCGGCCACGTCCGGGGCGAGGCATTCCATCATGTGGCGAAAGCCCGCCAGCATCTCCTCTGACCGTTCGCCGGGCATATCGAAATTGACTTCGATGATGCCCCAGCCGGCGAAGATCGAGCGCAGCTCGCACAGGTCGTCGCGCTGTCCAGTGGTAGGCGCAGTTCAGGCCTTTCAGCCGGGGCGTATGGTCCAGATAATGTCGTCGGGCCACGTGTGGCCCACAGACATGCAAAATGCCGCTGCCCCACGGGGCGTACACCCTGTTGTTGTAGGGTATGCTGAATTCACGAAAGATGCGCGGCCCTGCCGGAACGCAGACGTCGTCTGAAAGGATGCACTTGTGCTTCTCGGGGGCCCACACGGGATCGAAATCGAGGGTGGTCAGGCGCTCCAGGCCGCCGGCCGCCGCGATCGTGGCCCTGTAGATCTCGACTGCAGCTCGGTAACCATATCCAGCAAGTGGTGCAACGCCGCTGGATCATCGTAGAAGCCGGCATAGAAAGCCTTGCTCTCCACCAGGTCGGCGGCGACCTGCAGCGGCCCGCCGGCAAATATGCCCGTCAGGTAGACATCTGGCGGAAGGGCTGCCGCATGCTGGCGGATGCGCTGCAGATGGTCGGCCATGATGCCATCGGTCACGTGCGGCTTCGTCAGGCGCCAGACATCGGCCAGGTCCGCCAGAATCGGCCCGGCGGGGCCGGGCGCCTCCTGCGGGTCGTCCGTCCAGGCGATGTCCGCGCCGAACATGTTGGCTATGGTCATGGGACCGCGCACCATGCGCGTGAACGGGATGTAGTCATCGGGCAGGAGCGCCAACGACTTGCGGATGCGCTCCAGGTTGACCTCCAGGTGCACGTCAGGGCTCTCGAACCATTCCCGGTAGGTGTGACCGCCCAGATGGTTGAGCCAGATGACTACGGGGATATGATCGACCGGACGGTAATCCCAGAGGTCACGCCGCAACTGCTTGCGCCGCTCGATGGTATTGTGGTCGATGGCCAGCTGCATCTTCACCCCTCTCGCCTTCCACCCTCGAGGCTATTGCACCAGATAATCGCTCAGGCGAATCTCCGCCTCTCCGGGGATGCGGCGCCGCTCGAACCGGTCGCCTGCGTCGAAAGGCTGGGTAGCATCGATGCCCAGTCGCCCCCAGTGCAGCGCGTCCGGGTCGCGCCGGAATGAAGGCACACCCGGGATGCCTATGACGTCGCGATCCGGACGGCAACGCGAGGCGACGGCCCAGGCCACGTCAGCCGGGTCGTAGATATTCACATCGTCATCGACGACCGTACACGTCTTGACGTAGCTGGGCTCGGCCCCGAATGCGGCGAGCAAGGCCTGCTTGGCCTGGCCATCAAACTCCTCGCGCAGGCTGATGACACAGTGATAGGCAGACGGGCTGATAGCCACATCGCAGAGCGTGGGCACGACGCGGCGCACGGCACGGTACACCGCGGCGGCGGTGGGCACCCCCATCAGCAAAGCCTGCTCGATCGACCCGGAAAGCAGGCCATAGTAGTGCGCGCCGGGCCGCATATACGCGGCGCGCACGTCGAACACATGGTTCAGGCCAATGGGAAGATAGTTGTCCATGAAGTCGCCGAAGGGGCCTTCCGGCTCGCGGACGCCCGCCAGGATCTCTCCCTCCACCACGATGTCGGTCCCTGCCGGGAAACACAGCGGGATGGTCCGGCAGGCCAGCATGGCAAGCGGTCCGCCCTGCAAGGCGGCAGCCAGCCGCAGCTCGGAAGCCCTCAGGGGCAAGCGCGCCGCCGCCGCCAGCATCACGGCAGGCGGCGCGCCGATCAGCGCCACAGCCGGCAGTGCCCTGCCGGCCGCCTCGGCAGCTGCCTGATAGGCTCCGAGGTGGTTGCCGGGGGTGATGCGTAGCCCCAGACGGTCGGGGCCCTTCAGCTGCATGCGATGGTACGACAGGTTGGCAACGCCGCTCGCCGGGTCCTCGGCGAGCAACACCCCGGCCGTAATATATGGGCCGGCATCTTTCTCACAGTGAGTCAAGATGGGCAGTTCAGTCAGAGAGACGGGCACATAGCCGGCGCTGCCCAGGGCCGCCTGGCCCATCATAGGATCGGCCGCCAGAGCCTCCTCGCGCTCGGCCCACGTTCGAGTGATGGCAGGCGCCGGCACGTTCAGGAATGTGGCAATTCGTGCGTAACTGCCGAAGAGGTTGCTCACCACCGGCAGGCGGGACCCACGCACACGCTCGAACACGACTGCCCGGTTGTCCGTCCTCTGGAGGTGGCGCAGCACCGCTGTGACCTCGAAGCGAGGGTCAACCTCACGCGCCACGCGCGCCAGCTGGCCCTGGCCCGCCAGGGTCTGCACGAAAGAGCGCACATCGGGAGCCAGCATCGCGACCTCCTTTGGATCAATGCCCGGCAAGCAGGCCCCTGGCGGGCCACGGACGGCGCGCCAGGCTCACGGGGGCGCTAAAGGGTTGGAGGCATAGCCAGGTAGGTGAAGACGGTCTTCACGTCACCCTCGTTGCGGTACAGATGGGGCAAGGTTGCGTCGAAGGTGAGGCAGTCACCCTTTTCGAGGTAATAAGGTACGCCCTCGATATACAGCACGAGCTCGCCTTCCAGGACGAGCAGGGATTCTTCGCCGCTCTCGTCCGCGTAGGGTTGGCAGCCGCCTTCACCGGGATCCAGTTCGATCAGGACGAACTCGAACGCGCCCTGCACATCCGGGGTGAGTATCTGGAACAGCATACCCGAGCGCGGCACGCGCATCAGCTTGCGTTCGCCGGCTCTCACGACGGCGATGCGGCCTCGGGCTCGCTGCTTTACGACCTCGGCGGGCGCTGCCTGCGGCAACGCCTCCGTCAGGTCGGCCCACGACACATGCAGAGCCATGGCGATCTTCCGCAACACATCCACCGATGGGTTGACCGATCCAGCAATACGTAGTTGCAACCAGGCGCCACACAG
>CAWEHT010000476.1:0-4274 GCA_963808455.1 uncultured Chloroflexia bacterium
GCGAAGGGCCGGGCCAGGTCAAGATCGTCCGCCGAGAGGCTCCGGTCCACGAAGGAGTCCAGGCGCCGGCTCACGGCCCGCGCCGGCGGTGCCGGAGCAAAGGATAGCCAGAGCAGCACCACGGCGAGCCCCAACAGAAGGGCGAAGGCGCCTGGTGTCCATAACACGTAACCGGCGGAGAACCTCTCGGGGCTCAACAGGTAGGCGATGCTCATAGGCGCCTCAGACCTCGATGTCCAGGATGCCGCGAATCAGCAGGTAGCCCAGGACCATCATCACCACGCCGATGATGGAGACGGCGACCATGCCGGGTGCCAGGAGACCCGCCATGTAGTCCGGCGAAATGACGAAGAGGGCGGCGGCGAGCAACACGGGAAGCGCCGCAAGCACCAGGCCGGTCAGCCGTTGTTGCGCGGTGAACACGCGGACGTCGCGTTTGATGCGGATGCGGTCGCGTACAGTCTCGCCAATGATCTCCAGGTTCGTCGCGAGGTTGCCGCCCATCTCGTACTGGATGTTCATCGCGGAAACCACCAGGTCCAGGTCGTCGCTGCCGACGCGCGAGGCCATTTCGTTGAGCGCCCGTTGGAGCGAGAAACCCAGTCCCACCGCACGCCCAATCCTGGCGAATTCTTTGCCCGCCGGGTCCGGCACGCGGCCGGCCATCATGTCAATTGCCTGCGACAGGCCCTGTCCGGCACGCAGCCCGCCCACGAGCAGGGTGAGCACGTCCGGCAACTGGGAGTTGAAGGTGGCCAGCCGGCGGGCCTGCCGGGAACGTAAGTAGAGAAGAGGCAGATAGCCAAAGAGCAAGGCCAGCGCCAGGCCCAGCACGATGCCGGCGCGCAGCAGACCGATCGCAAAGCCGGCGCAGGCTGCGATCAGCATCAGTGCGGCGTATTCGGCCGCCGTCAGCGGCAGGTCCGCCCGCGACAGGGCAAGGGCCAACCCCGGCCCCAGCCCGAAGCCGGCCAGCAGCCGGCCCGCGCCCTGCACCGCCGGGCCGCGTCGCCCTTCAGCGGTACCCTCGGCGCTTGCGGCCAGCCCGTCCCCCATGCCGAACTCCGACAGCCGAGCGTCGAGCGGGTCGCGCGTGTCGATGCTGCGCCAGGCACCGACCGCCAGGAGCAGCACGCAGAGCGCCAGAAGCACGCCGAAAAGTAAAGGGCTGTACATAAGGTTCCTCACACGCTGCTTGGGCGAACGCGGCTGAGAAAGCGGCCGAAAACGCCGCCGGGGGTCTGAACCGCTCCTGGCATCACCGGCTGGCTCTCGGCGGCGAGTTGCCGGGCGAACGTGTCCAGCGCCCGCGCAACTGCGCTGCTGCGGTGGCTCATCGTGAACGGGATGCCGCGGTTGATGCTGAAAGTGGCCAGGGCCTGATCGTCGGGGATCAGCCGCGCTACCCTGATCCGCAACCGCTCCTCGATGTCCACTGCCGTGACGCCGCCGCGCAGGTTGGCCCGATTTACCACGAGCCATACCTTCTCTTCCGGAAAGCCGTGCCCATAGAACTGATCCAGCATAAGGCGTGTGTTGCGCAGCCCGACCATCTCGGGCAGCACGGTCATCACGATGCGGTCGGCGCCGTCCAGGTAGCCGAAGCCGGTCTCGCCCAGGGGCAACCCGAGGTCCACGACCACCCAGGCGAACATGCGCTTGAGCCACACTAACGTCTGCTGCACCTGCGGCAACGGGATCGGGTTGCCCTGGTCGCCGTCCAGTTCGCCGGGTGGCGGCGCCAGCAGCGCCCGGACCCGCAGAGGTGCTGCGGCATGACGTAATCCACGAGCTCGCGATCCAGCTGCGCCATCTTGGGCAGCAGGTCGGCGATCGTGCGCTGCCCGGGCAGGTTCAGCGCCACGTCGATGGCCGGAGCGGCGTAGTCTGCGTCCACCAGCGCCACCGATTGGCGGGTTACCCGGTGCAACTGGATGGCAGTGTTCACGGCCAGGGTGGTGCGTCCCGTCCCGCCCTTCGGCGCGGCAGAAAACCACCACCCGCCCCAGGGTGGTCGCTGATTCAGAGGAGGGGCCCGGTCGTTGTCCCTGGCGTGTGGCCAGCACCTGGCGCAGGGCGGCCAGCAGCTCGTCGGCATTTAGCGGCTTCGGTCAAGCTGCACGCCCCGCCCAGCACGGCCCGACGTGCCAACTCCATGTCGTCGCCGGGCACGAAAGCCAGGATGACCGCGCCCGGCAGGCGGCTCGCAAGCTGCCCAATCAGAGGCACCGGGTCGGCCCCGGCCAGATCGTCGTCTATCAGAACCACATGCGGCAACAGTCCTGGCCGCGGGCCGCAGCCAGGTCGGCCTGCGCGACCCAATACAGCCGGTAGTCGCCGGCGCGACCCGCCGGCCCGCCCCTGTACCTCATCGCGCGCACGCTCCTGGGAGCTCACGAGCAGGACGCGGCAGCGTCTCACCAGAAATCAGGTTGGCCAACACCGCCTCCCATCACCATGCGGAACCTTTTCCATGCCTGCTCCCTACTTGGCGATCTGCACCGGCGAGGCGAGCTGGTAGCGATTGACCAGGTACCCCAAGTTGACCGGCTCGCTAGTCTCGGGCGCTTCGGCCCCCGGCGCCCGCAGGACCACGTCGAGTGTCCCGCCGGCGTCCTTCACGTATTTCAGGACGAGCGCATCTTGGGGGCTGAGCGCCAGCAGCAGCCCGTCGGGCGCTGCTGGCGCGTTGCGGCCGGTGGCGGCGCTCGTCGAGGCGTCGCCCGCGACCACTGCCGAGATGGACACGTTCTGGAGCAGGCTGAAGGTGCTCTGCGACCCTTCGCCACCCGCGGTCCCGCTGCCGGCTGTGGCCGCACTCCCACCTCCGGGCAAGGCCGACGCTGGCACCTTCAAAGAGAAATACAGGTCCACATGGTCGCCCGGCTTGAGCACCCCGGCCTTCGTCATCAGGTCCTGGGCCGGGTAGGCCATCAGCACCTGGTTCTGCGCCAGCGTCAGGGCATTCCGCCCGTTGTTCGTCACCAGGTTGGGGTCCACGATCTCCTGCTCGACCACCGGCTCGCCGGGATACAGGTCCTGGAGGGCAACCTTCCCAATCGCGTCGCCCACCTGGCGCAAGGCGCCCTCCGGCACGGCGTTGACCGGCATGGTCTTGATCTGCAGGTCATCCGCTTTCAGGGCCGAGCGGACCGCCACGAGATGGGCGGCAGTGACGACCGGCACCCCCGGCGCCCCGGCCGGCTGGCCGCTGGCCCGCTGTGCGCTGGCCTGGGACAAGGTCATGAAGCCGACGAAGCCGGCCACCAGCGCCACGAGCAGCCCGGCCGTGAGCCACAAACATCCGCGTAAGCGTCCCATTCAGGCACCTCATTATCGATATGTGGGCGCGTTCATTGCTCCGTCTGCATGGTTGCAATCGCCTGCATCGGGATGATGCCCTTGCCCCCGATAGCCCGCAACATGGGGGCCGTGACCATGGTGTACGAGTAGGCCACCGTAACTTGCACTGTGTGGCTTGATTGGGCCTGGCATGCCGACTTGCTGCCGTCGCACGCGAAGATTGATGTCGCGTTGGAAATCGGGCTAATGCGGTCGCAATCGCTCTGAATCGTGCTGGTAGGCGTCGCGACGCCGGTGGCCGAATTGTACAGGCTTTGCACGATGGCGCAGCGGGCCTGTTCGCGGGCGGTGTCGGAAATGGTGACAAAAGAGAACAGGGCGAGGCTGAACTCTATGAGGCCAAGCAATGCCAGCAGCACCCAGGGCGCGGCGAGCGCGAACTCAATCAGGTCCTGCCCGTCCTGGCCGCACGCAGCCCACGGGCCACTGGCACCGCGCTTGGGCCACGGGGGCGCCAGATGCCGCCAGGCGGGCGAAGGGGGAAGCACACGAAAGCGATGCGCCAGACGCCCGACCCACAAAGGGCGCGAAACGACGCGGGGAGGGCGCGATCAGGAACGATCCCGGCGGCAAAACGCAGCTGCTGCGGGCCGGCAGCCTTCCCGGTGAGGCGGCCACAGCGGGCGGCCATGGCCAGTGAACGGTTGCGAACCGAACTCAGGCGGGGCCAGCGCGCCTCGTAGGTTCCGCGGCATTTCAAGCATTTCGTGGGCCTGACCTTCGGTGTCACTTTACCACTTTCCCATGTCGGGAAGCCTGCGGGTGAGGGCTCTCGAACCGCGCCTGGCGCCCCCAGGCGGCCGATCCTCCGGTGTCGTATGCCCGGGCCCTGCCAGGGAGGCGGAGGAGGTGATCCACGTGCCGCTCGAGCAAAGCCGAGCACGAGCACGCCTCCCGGCGAGGGCCTCAGC
>CAWEHT010000477.1:0-6289 GCA_963808455.1 uncultured Chloroflexia bacterium
GGTCTCTTGCACCATCCACTCACCGACGAGCAACGTTCGCTCTATCAGGATCTGGCCGACCACAGCCATCCTCACGAGTTTCACGGCTACGCGGTGATTATCGCCACGGCGACGGTGGACGAGCCGGTGGCCGAGATCTCCACGCTCGCCCACAAGCTGCGCGAGCTCTATGAGCCGGACGCCCTTTTCCTGCTGGTGGCCATGCAGGGCGGCATCCAGGTCGTGGCCCGCAGCACCAGCGAGGCCATCGACGTAGGCAAGATCGCGGGGGCCCTCGGCGGTGGCGGGCACGCGCGCGCCGCCGCCGCCCTGTCCGCGACAGCACCCTGCCCGGCGTCTACGATGCGCTCGTCTATCTGCTCGATGGCCTGGTGCGCCCGCCGCTGACGGTAGCCCAAATCATGTCATATGGCGTGCCCCAAACATTGCGCCCCAACGACACGATTGCCGAGGCCGCCGGCCGGATGCGCCGATATGGCTTCGAAGGCTTCCCCGTCCTGGAGAACGGCCGCATCGTCGGCATGTTGACCAGGCGGGAGATCGACCGGGCGCTGCATCATGGGCTGGATCGCCACCTCGTGAGCCGCTACATGCATAGCGGCGAGGTCTACGTCCGCCCCGGCGATTCGGTGGAGACGCTCCGCCATGTGATGACGGAGCATGACTGGGGACAGGTGCCGGTCGTCGATGCGGCGACCGGGAAGCTCGTGGGGATCGTGACGCGCACCGATCTGATCAAGCAGTGGGCTACGACGCGCGCGCCGGGGCCGGCCCGGCTTGATCAGCAGATGGCCGCTGCCTTGCCGGCGCCCCTGTTACGGTGGTTACAGCAAGCGGGCGCCGTCGCGCAAGAAATGGGCTTCCACCTCTACGCCGTGGGCGGATTCGTGCGCGATCTGCTGCTCGGCCTTCCCAATGATGACATCGATCTCGTGGTGGAAGGCGATGCTATCGCCCTGGCTCAGCGAGTCAGCGAACGCCTGGGCGGGCACGTCCGGAGCCATCAGCGCTTTGGCACGGCCAAGTGGCTGGTGCCTGCGCCCCTGCGGGCCTCAGCCAACGGCTCGCTGCCTGACTCGCTCGATTTTGTCACTGCCCGCACAGAGTTCTACGAACATCCGACGGCGCTGCCAACGGTGGAGGCCAGCAACATCCGGCACGACCTCCATCGTCGCGACTTTACCATTAACACGCTCGCCGTACGCCTCGAGCCGGACCGTTGGGCCGAGCTCCTCGACTTCTACGGCGGCCAACGCGATCTCGAACGCGGCCTGATCCGTGTGCTGCACAATCTGAGCTTTGTCGAAGACCCCACGCGGATCTTACGTGCCGTGCGCTTCGAGCAGCGCTTCCGATTCGCCATCGAGCCGCGCACCAAGAAGCTCATCGGCGATGCCCGGGATCTGCTGGACCGGGTGAGCGGCGAGCGCGTGCGCCACGAGTTAGAGGCCATCGTGATGGAGGCGGAGCCGGAGCGGACGTTCTGCCGGTTGGCCCAGCTGGAGATCCTCGAGGTGATCCAGCCGGGGTTGGAATGCAGCGCCTGGTTGCAGGAAAGGGCCATCCTGCTGCGCGGCCAGTTCGCCGAGGCGCGCAATGGCGCCGGCGAGATGCTGCCGGCGATGGATCTCCCGCCAGACGCTTTGCCGCGCCTGTACCTGGCCCTGGTGTGCTACCAACTGCCTGCCGATGCGGTGGCCGGCTTCATCGCCAGGTATCGCTGGCTCAAGGAACAGCGGAACCTGCTGACGCAAACGGCGAACCTGAAGCCGCGGCTCGCACGCGGCTGGGCGAACCGCAGGTCACCGACAGCGAGATCTCGCGTCGGCTGGCAGGTTTTGGCGAGGAAGCTCGCTTCCTGGCCCGTGTGGCCAGCGACTCCTGGCTCGTGCGGCTGCGCCTGGATACTTATCAACGCCGACTTCGGCAGGTCAGGCCGGAGCTCGACGGAGACGATCTGCGACGTTTGGGCATCCCCCCCGGGCCTGTGTACCGGCAGATCTTCGACGCTTTGCCGCGCCGCTCGACTGGATGGGGAGATCGACAGCCGTGCCGGCGAGGAAGCCCTGGCTCTCTTGATCAGGGACCGCTCCCTTGCGACAGAGGCGCGCGGCTCAGAACCGATGAGGAGCACAGAATGACCGAATTTCTCAAGTTGAGGACGGCTGAGGAAGCCTGGCAGGTTTTCCTGGGGAGCTTTTCGCCGGTCGTGCGCGCGGAGCGCAGCCGTGTGCCGGAGGCTCTGGGCAGGACCCTGGCGGAGGCGGCGACGGCTCCCCACGACTTGCCCACTTTCGTGCGCAGCACCGTCGATGGCTACGCAGTGCGGGCGGCTGACACCTACGGCGCTTCCGCCGGCATGCCGGCCTATCTGGAAGTGATCGGTGAATCGCCGATGGGCGCACGGGTCGCGACGCAGGTAGGACCGGGCCAGGCGCTCCTGATCCACACCGGCGGCATGGTTCCACCCGGTGCCGATGCGGTGATCATGCTGGAATATACCAGCCGGGCCGGTGATCAGCCTCTGGCCGGAGCGAGCCAGGTGCAGCCCGGTTTCGCGGCGTTCAGCCTCGAGGCGCAGCGACCGGTCACGGTGGGCGAGAACTGCATCCAGGTTGGGGAGGATGTGCGGGCCGGCGAGGAGATCTTGCCGGCCGGGCGTGTCCTGCGGCCACAAGATCTCGGCGCGCTGCTGGCGGTGGGCATCGTGGAGATACAGGTCGCGGCCCGCCCGCGAGTGGCCATCTTGAGCCAGGGCGATGAACTCGTGCCGCCGGAAGAAGAACCCGGGCCGGGCCAGGTGCGTGACATCAATAGCTACACGCTGGCCGGCCTGGTCTGCCAGGCCGGCGGCGTGCCCCTCAGCTGGCCGATCATCTTTGATCGCCAGGCTGACCTCGACGCTGCGGCCCGGCAGGCGTTGGCCGAGGCCGATATCGTGGTGCTGACGGCCGGGAGCTCGGTTAGCTATCGCGATCTCACGGCCAATACGATCAATAGTCTGGGCCGGCCGGGGATCCTTGTGCATGGCGTGGCGGTGCGGCCGGGGAAACCCACCATCCTCGCCATCTGCGACGGCAAGCCTGTGTTCGGCCTGCCGGGTAACCCGGTTTCGTGCATCAACATCTTCCGGCTGCTGGTGGCACCTACGATACGCCTGCTGCTGGGCGCTGCCGAGCCACGGCGGCATATCGTGCGGGCCAGGCTGGCGCGCAATGTGCCCGCCGCCTCTGGACGCGTTGACTTCGTCGCGCGTCCGCCTCAAGCCACGTGATGGCGAGATGTGGGCTGTGCCTGTGTTCGGCAAGTCCAACTTGATCTACACGCTGGTGCGCTCAGAGGGCGCGATCCTGGTTTCGCTCGACAGCAACGGCATCCCGCAGGGCACGCCGGTTGAACGTAACCATCGACGAGTGAGGGAGCGGGGGCCGGCGAACAGAGGACAGGGGCGCCCGTTGGTCTCCTCTCTCTATTCCCTATTCCCTGGCACCTATTCCCTTCACGGTCACAGCATGCTGTCGGCCATGACGATCGCCTGGGCGACGTCGGCCAGCTTGCGGTTGGTCGCCTGGCTCTGGCGCTGCAGACGGCGGAAGGCTTCCTCTTCTGTCAGTTCCAGGCGGCGCATGAGGATGCCCTTGGCGCGTTCGATGACCTTGCGCGCCTCGAGCGCTCCCCGCAGGTCGTCTACCTCTTGCCGCAGCGCCTGAAACTGGCGAAAGCGCGCCAATGCCAGGGTGATCGTGGGCAGCAGGTCCTCGGGGGCCACGGGTTTCATCATGTAGGCCGCCACGTTGGCCTGGACGGCGCGCTCGACCAGTTCCGCTTCGCTGTAGGCGGTCAAGAGGATGATAGGGATGGGACGCTCCCGGTGTGATGAGCTCGGCAGCCTCGATGCCGTCCATCCCTGGCATCTTGATGTCCATGATGGCCAGGTCCGGCGCGGTGGTCCCCGCCAGCGTGACGGCTTCCTGGCCTGTGGAGGCCTCGGCTACCACCTTATGACCCAGCGCGTTGAGCTGAGATCGCAAGCTCAGCAGGCGGATACTTTCATCATCGGCGAGCAGCACTCGTAACGGTTCGGGCGACATAGGCCGGCCTCAGATCTCAACACGGAGCCCCGGCAGGGGTTCCATGCGGTTGGCGTTCACTTGTAGAAAGTCATCGTGACACGCGTGCCGCCGTCGGGCGGCATGTCGAAGCGGAGGGCACCCCCCAGGTCCTTCTCGACCAGCGTCTTTACGATCTGCAGGCCCAGCCCGGAGTCTGTCTTCGAGGTAGAACTCCGGCGGCATGCCCCGGCCGTTGTCAACGATCGAAACCGTGACCCGGCTCTCGCGCTGGGCCAGCTCTATGCGGACCGATCCGGGCTGATCGGGCGCGAAGGCATGCTCGAAGGCGTTGGCCACCAGCTCGTTGAGCACCAGGGCTAACGCCGTGGCCTGCTTGGAAGGCAGGTAGATGGCTGGCCCTTGGATGGCCGCGGTTATCTGGTGATCGGGATGGACCAGAGTGCGTTGTGAAATGTCGCAGATTCTGGCGGGCCAGCTCTGTGATATCGGTGACGCGCAGCTGTTCGCCCGATAGCAACTGGTGGACCGCTGCAATGCTCTTGATGCGGTTGATGCTGTCACGCAGGCTCTTGCGCGCCTCCGGACTGGCCGAGGCCGACATCTCCAGGCTCAGCAGGTCGGCCACCGTTCTGCAGGTTGTTCTTGATGCGATGGTGCATTTCCTGGATCAGCGTGGAAAGCGCCTCTGCGCGCCGGGCTTCCTCGCGCAGCCGCATGTTTTCCACCACCCCACCGATTTGCGCGCCTACGGAGCGCAGGAGCGCCATGCCTGACCTCGTGAAACGTGCATCGTCGGCAGCAGCCACGTGCAAGACGCCGAGCATCTGCTCGCGTCCCAGCAAGGGCACGGCGACGCAGGACAGATGCCCGTGGCGCAGGCAGTCAGTGCGGACGATTCGCTGATCCTGGAGCACGTCGGGTGACAACAGGGTCTCACCGGACTGGACGGCCAGCCCGCAAAGGCATTCGCCCGGGGTGATCGTGGTCTCTTCAGGGCCGAGCGCCGGGCTTCCCTGTGTGGCCACCAGCACCAGTTGCCCCGTCTCGGGGGCGAGCAGGTACACCTTGCCGCTGGTGAGGTGCAGCACGCCAAGCAAGCGGTCCAGAGCCTGGGCCAACGCCTGGTCCACCGTCAGGGCTGCGTGCATGGCCGCCGTCACCGCGTAGAGCGTTGCCAGCTCCTGGGTCCGGCGCTGTTCTTCCAGGGCGATGGCGCGGCGCTGGCCAACGGCCCGCAGAATCGTGGCGCTGTGGTTGCGATACCCTTTCGGCGCTCTCATCGGCGCTCCCGGTGGAAGCCGCTCCTCAGGTTGGCGACGGCTATGTCGAGGCCGATGCCGGTCAGGCGCTGAAAGAACGGCGCCTGGGCCGGCGGCAGGTCTGCCAGATGGGCGGCTGCCGCCACGGCGAGGCCGGCGGCAGCGGGCTGGCCGGCCAGCGCCAGCCAGCGTCCCATGGCCGCCAACCGGCGCCGATAGCTGGCGACTAGCTCGGGGCCGCACTGCGCTTCGACCAGGGTCGTAATCACGGCGGCGCGCTCGGCCAGCAGCGGACGGCGTCCGAGCTGCGCCGCCGCCTCGTACACTTGTTCGGCCTGCAGGAACCAGCTGGCAAACGCCGGATGGTCCAGGAGGGCCGCGGTCAGAGCCGGAGCATAATGTCCCGACTCAGGGTCAGCTGCCGGCGGCAGCGGGCCCAGCTCCCAGATGTGAGGGTCAGAAGGCTATCCTCGGGCGGCGGCAACCGGCCTGCTGCCCAGTTCAGCTCCAGGGCGGCCCGCACCGCCTGGCGCCCGGCGTCCACCGGCACCTCCAGCAGGCGCACCGGCTCCGACTCTTCCTCCTGGCGAATGACGTACTCCGCGCCCAGCGGCAGCGCGGGAGGCAGATGATCGGCGGGCACCTCGCTGGAGCCGAAGGTGGCGACGATCCCGTCGGGGTCTCTGCAGAGCAGGCTTAGTAACTGGCCGTGCGCGGCGCCCTCCGGCTGGCGCATGAACCAGACAACCTCCCGCGCCGGTACCATCGATGGCGGATAGCAGCGACCGCCAGCCGGCCGCAGGCGCCGCCTCCGGGCTAGACAGCCCCATCATCTGCAGCTTGCGCAGGCCACGTTCGGCCAGGGCAGCCTGCCGCGGCCGGCAAAGTCAGGGCCAGCGTGGCCAGCGCTCGCGCCGCATCCGGCGTCCGGCTGCGGCTCAATTGCTCCAATGCCTG
>CAWEHT010000478.1:0-6845 GCA_963808455.1 uncultured Chloroflexia bacterium
CGACAACTACGACATTCCTGCGTTCCGCTGGTACGACAAAGAGCGGCGCAAAACCTACGTTTCGGGGAAGCACCCCCCCGAGATCAACGCGCGCTATGCCCGGGGCCAGGGCTTGCTGCGGGGCGGCTCGAGCATCAACAACATGCTGAACGGCGACGCCGCCAAGTCGTTGCTGACCCTGGCCGACCTGGCCGGCGGGTCAACCGAGCAGAAGCAGCGTAGGGCCAGAGACATTTACCTCTTGATGCTCAACCCCTACTTCCTCATGCGCAGCGTGGTCCGGATGCTGGGCGAGGCCGTAGTCGAGGTGGGGCAGTACCTGCAGGACCGGATACGCCACGTGGAGCCCCGCCTCAACCGTCTGGCCCACGCCTACCCTCTGCTGCGCGGCGTCACCACAGTTTTCATGCGGGATGTAGCGGAGTATTTTGTGATCCTCGACATCGTGCGAGGATCCCCGGCCATCTATACGACCTGGCCCGGCTACGACGAAGTGGCGCACCGCAGCGGGCCGTCGTCGGCCCCGGCCTTGAAGGCCCTGGCCAGCTATGACCGGACGATTGCCCGCATCGCCGACATAATCCGCCGCAAAGCGCCGAGACCCTACGACCTGATCGTCCTGTCGGACCACGGGCAGTCCTTCGGCGCCACCTTCCGGCAGCGCTATGGCTATAGCCTCGAGGAGTTGATCCAGCGGCATTTCGGCGAAGGGACGGCGGTGGCGCACTCGAGTGGTGGCGACGACGGCGCGATTGCCCTGGCAGCCGTGGCGGCCGAGCTCGCGAACGTATCACAGCAAGGCGTCGGCGGCGTCGTTGGCACAGCTGTGGCACGGGGCGGCCAGAGGGCGCTGGAAGCCGGGCTGAAACGACGCCAAGACGGGTCCGCCTCCGCCCCGGGCGAAGCACCGTGGGTGAGCGTCTTCGGCAGCGGCAACCTGGCTCAGGTCTATTTTCACTTCTCCGATCGGCGGGTCGGCCGAAACCAGGTGGAGCGGGCCTATCCGGGCCTGTTCGAGGCCCTGTTGCAGCACGCGGGCATCGGCGTAATCGTGGCCTACGAAGACGATGGGACAGCAAAGGCGTGGGGCAAGGCCGGCCAACGCTGTCTTGAGACCGGTGCCGTGACAGGGCTCGACCCCCTCGTCCCCTACGGGGATTCAGCCCTGCGGGCCGCGGAGTTGCGCCGCCTGGCCGATTTTCCGCACAACGGCGACCTGACGGTGTTCAGCACGGTCTACGACGACGGCACGGTAGCGGCCATGGAGGAGTTGATTGGTAGTCACGGCGGCATGGGTGGACCGCAGACCGACGCTTTCCTCTTGCACCCGGCGGATCTCGCTGTACCGTTTACGATGAACTCGCGCGATGTCTTCCGGATCCTCGACGGGCGGCGGAGTTCGTCCAGCCTGGAACGATCAAGGGAAAGCCATGAAAAGTACCAGAGGCTGTAGTCTTTTGTCCTAACGGCTGCGCGCGTTCCGGACGTATTCTGGCCAAGGCAGAATGACACGGAGACAAGTGATGTTGCTGATGCTCGAACGCGATTGCTGGGTAGTCCTGATTCTCATTCTCATGGGCGCGGGCGCCGCCTCTCTGGAGACCCTCACCTGGTGGGCAGGCTGGAGCCGGCAGGCACGCGTGGCAGACGGGCGCGCGCAGGCGTTTTACGTTCCGATGCAAACCGCGCCCCAGCGTGCAGCCCCTGAGCCGGCCGAGGGCCCTTTCATCGTCTTCTTGAGCGGCGCCGGCATCGTGGACCCTGCGTCCATCGACCAGAAGGACAGCGAATTTCTCGACTGGTTGCAGGAGCGGCTGCCCGGCGCCATTTTGGTGCGCGACTGCTTTCCCTATTCGCCCACCGGCCAGCCGCTGACCGGGCCATTGAGCCGGCGCCGGTTGAGTCGCTTCTACGGTTACGTGCTGCGGGCCCGCAAAGCCTGGCACCGCAGCACTTTGCAGCGCCTGGGCATCCACATCCAGCAGTTCCGCAACGTGGTGACCGTGGGCGTGTCCGCGGACCGGCGCTATGGCCCCATGTTCAATTACGGCCTGTCACAGGTGATTACCGCCAGCCTGCTGGGCCACGGCTATCGGGCCGGCAGCCGGCAGCCCGTGATCCTGATGGCCATCAGCGGTGGGGGTCAGATGGCCCAGGGCTGCGCGCCGTTCCTGCGGCGGATGCTGCGCCAGCCCATTTGGCTCATCTCCATCGGCAGCGTGCTCACCGACGACCCGGGCATCCTGGACCTCGAACATGTCTTTCACCTCTCGGGCTCGCGCGACCGCATCCAGTACCTGGGGCGGCTTTTCTACCCGGGGCTCTGGCCGATATGTCGCGGCTCGGCGTACAACCGGGCACGGCGGCAGGGCAAGCTCACGGTCATCGACGCCGGTCCCATGAAACACATGAAACGGGGCGACTACCTCAGCCGTTCGGTACGCCTGCCCGACGGCCAGCGCTGCGTGGACCGGACGCTGGACCTTGTGACAGAAATTGTGGGGACCATCCAAACGACAACGGCGGGCTCCCTGGAACGCACGGGCGTTGGGCCGCGGCTGCCTGGCGGCCAGCCTATGTATCCGCTCATGGAAGGCAGCCTGGAAGGAGCGGTGGGCACATGTTGAGCGCTCTCCAACAGGCTGTCCTCGTGGCGGTCGCGTGGGTCGCCGGGGCGACCGGCTTTCTCGGGCATCTCTGGCACATCGTGAGCCTGGTGTTGCACGACGGCCCGGCTGCGGCACGCGCGTTGCTGGCCGACGCGCACCCGGGCCGGCTGGCGCTGTCGGTCGCGCTGCTGGCCGGCATCGCGCAAATGGTGGGCAACAGCGTGATCCTGTTCAGCCAGCGCGTGCGGCCCGCCCGGTTCGTCGCAAGCGTGCTGTGCGGCAGCGTGCTTTATGCGCTTGGCCTGCTCATCTATGCAGTCGCCCTGTGGCTGGTAGCCAACGTGGCGGTGCCCCAGGCACACCGGCCTCTACAACACATCGTCCTGATCATCTGGCTGGGCAGCGCACCCCTGATCATGGGGTTCCTTGTCATGGCGGCTACCTTGGGGCCCTACGTTGCACCGCCTGCTCCACCTGTGGAGTTGGGGCATCGTGCTTTCCTCGTTGCGCGCGGGCCTGGGCGGCGGGCTGTGGGAGTCAGTAGCCTGGCTGGCCCTGGGCTGGCTGCTGGTCCGGCTGGTGTGTCTGCCTCTGAGCCGGCCCCTGGCCGCGCTGGAGGCCGGGTTATGGCGCGCGGTGGCCGGCGTGCGCCTCGTGCGCGGCCTGCCTGCGCCGTCTGCCAGCCGGCTCGCCAACGGCGAGGCGGAACGGGAGACGGCGCTGTTGCTCAGCGCGGCCCTGGGCGCCCGCCTCGGGCCACGTCTGAACGCGAATCGGCGTCCCGCGGAGGAAACTCATGCCTTCATGGAACCCCAACCCGGACTGCCGGGCTAATCCAGGTAATTCATGGATCGGAAGATGGTGCTTACAAGTTTCCTGAAGTTTGGTGTTGCCGTGGTGATCTGCGCGACGTTCCTGGCCATGCTGGAAATTCAAATCGAGGGCCCCAACGGCTGGGCTGCGCAGTTACCTTCGTGGCGGCTCGATAATCGTTGGACCCGCCTCCTCTTGGACGGTAAGCCGCTCACCGGCTATCACCTCTTTCTTAATCTGTTCGTGGCGGCTATGGCTCACGTGGTCTACGCGGTGGACTATCGCGTGCCCTTCGTCTCTACAGAGCTGCGGGTGATCGCTTTCGTGATCCTGCTGTTTGTGCTCGAAGATTGGTTATGGTTCGTGCTGAATCCGGCCTTTGGGCTGCGCAAGTTCCGCCGCGAGCACATCTGGTGGCACGCCACATACTGGTGGTGGATCATGCCGCGCACTTACTGGCTCTTGTTGCCGATCGGTGTGGCGCTCTACGGGGTCAGTTGGATCGCCTGATCAGCTATGGTCAACAAATGGCGACCTCCGGCCGAGCAATTTCCGGCAGCTGCTCGAGCAGCCGTGCCAGGAACTGCACCTCGGCCTCTCGCTTGCGAGGCGAATATAGAACGAGAACAACCCCACCATCAGGCTTTCGTAAGGCGTGGCGTCCAGGTTGTAGAGCTCGGGGTAGGTGGAAGTGCCCGGATACACCGGATCGCGTTCATCCGCCGCCTGCCAGAATTCGTTGTAGGGATTGGATGGCGTCCACGTGTTCAAATCGGGGCTCTCCGCATAGTAGCGGGCGCGTTGGACGGTCCGTGTGGGCACGGTTGCGGTGCCCGGTAAACTGCCCGGCATGCCGCGGTCGCTCGCCACCCAAACGTTGCGGTACGGGTTGTAGAAGACCGTGGAGCGGTCGCTCAAGGCCGGCGGCTGCCCCGGCTGCCTGGCCGACCAGTGGATGCCGTCGGGCGAGAAGAAGGTGTCAAACACGTAAGCGCCGCCGGGGCCGTCGGGATAGGAATTGAACAGCTTGAATTTGCGGAAGGATCGTCGTTCAGATCCATCCACACTGTTACCGTGTCCACCCCGCCGCCATAATACAGCACCACGTTGGTGCCGTTGTAGCCGAGGCTGGGTCCAGATCGGTGAAAACCGGCTTCACCCAGTTGATGCCGTCGGTGGATTGCGCGTAGCCGATGCAATTCCCGCAGTTTCCGCTGACGTACCACAGCTTGTAAAGCTGCGCCGTCGGATCGTACCAGACGCCGTCGGAGAAAGGGAAACGCATTGCCCGTCTGGCTATCCATTCCCTGGGTATAGGGCGCCAGCACCGGATTGCCCGGATACATCGCCGGCTGATGCTGCGAACGCGTCAGGTTCGTCTGCGCGATCAGGAAGTCATCCACGAACAGTTGGCGGCCGGTGTTGACGGCAATGACGGCCGGCGGATTCTGAATATACGGCGGAACGATGTAGGCCAGGCTGGGCACAGTCTGCGGGGGCCAGACGGCGGGCAACTGAATGCCGTTGTACAGCACCGGGCCGCCGTTGGGATTGTAGGTCTGCGGCGGGTTGGAGTTGGCCTGCCATTGGTCGGTATTGCTGGAGTTGCCGGCCGTTGGCGTGGGCGGCGGCGGTGGCAGCGCGGCTGCCACGGTGAATGTCAGGGCAACCGAGGCCGAGGAAGGCGTAGCGCCGGCCGCGGTCACCGTGATGGTATCCGTGTACGTGCCCGCCGCCATGCTTCCCACAGCCGGCTGCACGGAAACCGTCGCCGCGCCGCTGCCCGAAGTGGCGGAAAGCGTCAGCCAGGATTGCGCTTGCGTTGCCGACCAGCTCAACGTGCCTCCGCCGCTGTTCGATATCTGGATAGACTGCGCCGCCGGATCGTGCCGCCGGCGGTGGCGGGCGCCAGGCGGGAGGAATGCAGCAAGGCAGGCGCGCGGCGCGGGCAGCGACGGGTGCAGGCGCCAGCGCCAGGAGGCGAGGATGGTGTGTTGCGCGGCCGGGCCGCCCGGGACGGCGGCGCGGCGCGTGGCTGCCGTCATGCCTCCCACCGCCGGCTGCACCGTAACCGTGGCCGCTCCGCTGCCCGAGGCAGCCGAAAGCGTCAGCCACGATTTCGTGCACCCCATGGACCAGCTCAACGTGCCCCCGCCGCTATTGGAGATCTGCACGGCTTGCGCCGCCGGATTGGCGCCCGCCGCGGTGGCATTGAAACTAAGGCTCAACGGCGAGGCCGCCAGAGCCGGCGCCGCCGCCACCGTGAATGTCACCGCCACCGAGGCCGAGGATGGCGTAGCGCCCGCTGCGGTCACCGTAATGGTATCCGTGTACGCGCCGGCGGCCAGGCTTCCCACCGCCGGCTGCACCGTTACCGCCGCCGCGCCGCTGCCCGAAGCAGCCGAAAGCGTCAGCCACGATTGCGCGTGCGCCGCAGACCACGCCGAGGCCGCCGCCCGTATTCGAAATCTGAATCGTCTGCGCCGCCGGATTCGCCCCGCCGGCCGTGGCATTGAAACTCAGACTCGATGGAGATACCGAAAGTGCCGTAATCGTCGTCACCGATCCCGGAATTAACTTGATCGCATTCACCAGCCCGTATCCCACCACGCCGTTGACGTCGATTTCCAACTGACCGTTCGTAACCGTCACCGGGAACTGCTTGTCGTCCACCGTCAGTGGCGCAACGTCGGCCAGAATGTCGAAATTCGTGAGCACTGGCGAGCCGTTCACCACCACGTTGAAGACCCGCTGGCCGGGCGCGCTGTAAGCGATCTCCGCGAACTTCAGCACCAGCGTGTAGGAGCCGTTGGCGGCCGGAATCACGTAGTTGAAATTGCCGTACAGCCCGCGCCGCGCCGAGCGGTACAGATACAAATCCGGGGTGCCGTTGATCATGCTGCCCGTGTAAAGCAGGTCGCCGCCCGTGTAATACTCGTCGCCCGCCCAGTTGGTGCCGTCGGCCCCGGTGAATGCCGAGCCGCCGCAATTGATGTTCATGGCCGCCGCCGTCGAGGCTGGCGGAGGAGGCGCCGCTGCCGCCGCCACCGTGAATGTCACCGCCACCGTGGCCGATGCTGGCGTAGCGCCCGCTGCCGTCACCGTAATGGTGTCCGTGTACGTGCCGGCCGCCAGGCTTCCCACCGCCGGCTGCACCGTTACCGCCGCCGCCCCGCTGCCCGAAGCAGCCGAAAGCGTCAGCCACGATTGCGCGTGCGCCGCCGACCAGCTCAACGTGCCCCCGCCCGTATTCGAAATCTGAATCGTCTGCGCCGCCGGATTCGCCCCGCCGGCCGTGGCACTGAAACTCAGACTCAAAGGAGATACCGAAAGAGCCGGCTACAGGTGCTCGCTGTTCTCACCGATCCCGGAATTAACTTGATCGCATTCAGCAGTCCGTATCCGACCACGCCGTTGACGTCG
>CAWEHT010000479.1:0-12146 GCA_963808455.1 uncultured Chloroflexia bacterium
CTCACCGTGTTCCTGCCGGTGACGGGGCCTGAGGGCCTGGTGCGCCTGGTGCGCGCCACGTTGCGGAAACACTCAGCACCCGACCGCCAGGAGAGCCGCGGCCCTCGCGGGCAGGCTTCCGCCGTACCCGCGGCGCTTCGAAGTACCCTGCAAGAGGATGGTCGCCGGGCCTACCGCTGCCACGTCGCCTTTGCGGTGATCGGCCTGCTCGTTGGATCTTCTTGATGCTGCCGGGCTCGTTGCCCGTCTGGCGGGGTGTGCCGCTGCTGCGCTACACCGAATACCCCTGGCGCGTCTTCGGCCCGGCGCTGCTGCTGTCCGCCCTTCTGGCCGGCGCCTCGCTGTCCTGGCTCGATGCCTGGCCAGGGCTCCGATCTGTCGTCGCGGCCATCGCAGCCCTGGTGCTAATCGTCAGCGTCGGTGCCTATCAGTTCCCACGACCCTTCCTGGCGCTGCCGCCCACCGACCGTGGCTACCTGGCCTTTGAGACGGCCTTTCGCAGCATCGGCACGACCGCTGCCGGCGAGTACCTGTCACGCTGGACACCGGCCGCGCCGCAGCAGCCGGCCGAGGGCCCGGATCTGGTCCGCGCCCCGCTCTTTCAGCCGGCGCCGGGGCAGCGCGCGGCGCTCGAGGCCGTCGGGCCACAAAGCCTGCGGCTGCATGTCGGCCAGCCGGCCGCAGGAGACGTCACGCTGGCGCAGTTCTACTTCCCCGGCTGGCGCGGTTGGATCGACGGCGCCCCCGCCGCACTGTGGCCGGCACCGGGCACCGGGCTGATCCAGCTGGCCGTCCCGGCCGGGGACCACGACATCGCCGTAGTGTTTGGCGACACCCCTATTCGGGCCGCTGCCAGGGACATTTCGCTGGTGGCCCTGCCCCTCACGGCTTTCCTGGCGTTGCTCCTGGCTCGCTGCAGGAGACTGGCCGGATGGCAGAGGATGCGATGGGCGTTTGGAGCGCAGCCGGGGCAGGCCGGCGCGCCGCGCCTCGATCACGAGAACGCGCGAAACGGGGCAAGACCCGGTAAGCGGGCGCGCCCGCGCATCACGAGGATGGAGCAGGCGCGGTAGCCTCGGAGAGCGGCGAGCACCTTTCACGCCCTGTGCGGCCACTCGCGATCCGGGCGCCCGCCCCCTTCGCACCTTCCACCTGCTGCCCCCACACTTCGGCAGGCGCGGGCGCCTTGCTTGCCGCCCTCGGCCTCTTGCTGGCGGCGAAAGCGCTGTGGATCGGCCCGCACACGAGCTGGTTCCGCCTGGCGTCGCCGGCCGGCCTTGCACTTCCGGCACAGCATGCCTCCGGGGGCGCCATCGCGGGCCAGGTGGTCTTGCTGGGCTACGATCTCGACCAGTACCGGGTGACACAGGGGAGCGAGCTGCACGTCACGCTCTACTGGCAGGCTTTGCGCCCATTGGCGCGCGACTACTCATCGTATGTGCACCTGGTAGGTGGGCCTGGCGGAGGGAGCTTCGCCGCCTCGGATCACCAACATCCGGGTAACGTGCCTTCCAGCACCTGGCCAACGACCGGCTATATCGTGGATGACCACTACCTGCGGCTTCCGGCGGATGCGCCGCCGGTCCCTGCCCACCTTGACGTCGGGTTGTACGTAGCCGGCGGCCCGCGCCTGGGATCGATCGCCCTGCCTGACCTTGTCTACATCAGCCCAACCCACCCGCTGGCGGCCAGGGATGTCCCCCCGGGAACGCGGGCCACCTTTGGCCCGGGCATCGAGCTGCTTGGCGAGCGCGTGAGCCCGGAGGACGATGGCACATCGGTCACGCTGTTCTGGCGTTCGGGACAGGCGGTTGGCACGGACTATCAGGTCTTTGTGCACTTGCTGGACGCCGATGGTCGCCTCATCGGCCAGGCCGACGGGCCACCGGTCTCCGGCCTCTACCCGATGTCGCTGTGGCGCGCCGGCGAGATCATCTCGGATACCCACCATATGGCCGGTCCGGGGCGCGCCGCCACGATTCAGGTGGGACTTTATGATTTGTCAACCTTGCAGCGCCTCCCTGCAGCGGATCAGTACGGCCGGCGGCTGCCGGACGATGCCGTCGTCTTCGAGGCCGGCCGATGACGAGATTCGCAAGTCGTTGTCACGGCCATGGATTCTGGGTATAATTCTGCCAGGAGGCATGCAATGCTACTCAACCTGCGCGAGTACCATCGGCCCGGCGAAGACGCCCAGCCCGGCCGGCAGCGTGAGCGACTGGACCAGGCCCTGGCCTTGCTGGCGCGTCCCTCACCTGCGCACAGTGGCCCTGGCCGGGGGCGGCGCCTTGCTGGGCTCTTCCGACCCTTCTATCGATGCGGTGGTAGACCTGCAAGGGCTGGGCCTCGATGAGATCGCGGTGGATGGCCCCGATTCGTCCAACGCGCAGACTCCTTTTGGGTCGAAGCCGGCTGAGAGAGCAGGCTCCACCCGGGGAAGCCCGTCCGGCGGGATCGTGGCGGGCCATTCCGGGCAGGGTGGCAAGGCCCGGTTGCGTATCGGCGCCATGGCTACCCGCGCGGCTCTGGCCGGCGCTCTGCCGGCTCAGCGCTGGTATGGGGGCGTGCTGGCGGAGGGCGCGCGGCGTTGGCAAGGCAGCGTGCAGCGCGACCGCGCCACTGCCGGCGGTGCGGTCGCGGTGGCCGCGGCCACCGACCCTCTGGTGGTAGCGTTGCTGGTCTGTGATGCTGTGGTGGCCCTCTATACTGAGGACGGCCCACGCGAGATGCTTCTGGCGGAGTTTCTGCCCTCGCGGCGCGCGACTCTGGCTGCCCCGGCCTTGATCACGGACATCCTGGTGCCCGCGCCGGCAGCTGAGGTGCACGACGTCGCCCCTGGGTCCACCCAGAGGCAGAGTGGCGCCGGGAGCCCGCAGCCGGGCCCGGCAGCCGCCCTCGTCATGGTGGGGCGCACGCCCGCCGATGATCCTATCGTCGTAGCAGGCGCCAGCCTGGGCATCGAGGGGCGACGCTGCACGTGGGCACGGCTGGCCCTGGGGGGCATCGCCGCCGAGCCGCGACGCCTGCCCGAGATCGAAGATCGGCTGGCGGGGCAGGAACTCGACGAAGAATTGATCGCGTCGGCGTCCGCCGCGCTCCAGGAGGCTGTGCAGCCTGAGGGTGATTTCCGCGGCAGCGCCGAATATCGCAGGCACCTCGCCCGCGTGTTGGGCGAGCGGGCACTGCTGGCCGCGTGGATGAGGGCAGGATAAGGAGAGCGAAGATGCGCCTGCGTTTTGAGCTGAATAAGGTGCCCCAGGACTGGGACGTGGCCGCCAACGAGCCATTGCTCGCCGCGCTGCGACGGCACGGCTCCCTGGAGATCAAGCACGGCTGCGAGACGGGAGAATGTGGCGCCTGCACGGTCTTGCTCGACGGCGTGCCGGTGACTTCGTGCACCATGCTGGCTCTACAGGCCCGCGGCCACGCCATCGAGACCGTGGAAGCTTTAGGCACGCATCCCGAGCAGGGTTGGAAGCACACGGCCGGCCTGCACACGCTGCAGCAGGCATTCATCGAAACGGGCGCTATCCAGTGCGGGTATTGCACCCCGGCCCAATTGCTGGCGGCCAAAGCGCTTCTGGACCGCGAGCCCGCTCCGAGCGAGGCCGATGTGCGCGAGGCGCTCTCCGGCGTATTGTGCCGTTGCACGGGTTACGTCAAACCGGTGCACGCTGTCATGCGAGCTGCCGCGCAGCTCCGCGGCGAGGACCCAGGCCCGTTGCCTGGCCGGATCGATCCACCCGCAGACGGCCCGCAGCAGAGCCCGAGTTGGAGGCCTCCTTGCCCGGACGCCTCGGCCGCGCGGCGGTCAGACGGTGGCGACGTCGAGGAGGACCTCGCGGGATCGGGGTCCTGGCCAGCCCCGGACAGACCCGCCGGCCTCGGCAGAGAGGCAAAGGTCGCGCAAGAAGAGGTGGGGCGCGAGACTGCGCTGTTGGTGGCTGCCCCACCGCCCTCCCTGGTGGCTGCGGCGCCCGCGACGAACCACGTCGGCGCGCCCGAGCCAAAGGTGGACGCCGCGAAACTGTCGCAGGGCAAGCCAGCTTTCACCGCGGACGTGGAAATGCGCGGCATGCTGGTGGGCAAGATCCTGCACAGCCCGATCGCCCACGGCATCATCAAGCGCGTTAACGTGAGCAAGGCCCGGGCCTTGCCAGGGGTGCACGCTGTGCTCACCCATCACGACGTGCCAGCGCGTGGCGCATACCACGGCCGGCCAGTCTGATCCCATCCCCGGGCCTCTGGATTTCTTCAGCCTGGATTACAAGGTGCGCTATGTCGGTGACCGCGTCGCCGCCGTGGCCGCCGAGAGCGAAGAGATTGCCCAACGGGCGCTGGATCTCATCGAGGTCGAATACCAGGAATTGCCGGCGGTCCTCGACGCGCGGGATGCGATGGCGCCGGGCGCGCCCATCATCCACGACGAGCCGGATTACGTCCCCTTTGGCGAGTGCGACCCGCGGCGGAATCTGGCCGCCCATATGTTGATGGAGCTGGGTGACGTCAACCGGGCGCTCGCATCTGCCGATTATGTCATCGAGGGGGAGTACGAGGTGCCACGCGTGCAGCAGACGCCCATCGAGCCGTGCGTCTGCATCACGTACTGGGACGAAAACGATCGCCTGGTGATCCGCACCAGCACGCAGGTGCCCTTCCACGCACGCCGCATCCTGGCGCCCGTGCTCAATCTCCCCGTCAGGCGCATCCGTGTGATCAAGCCGCGCATCGGTGGCGGGTTCGGCAACAAGCAAGAAGTGTTGATCGAGGATATCTGCGCTCACCTGACGATCGCTACCGGCCGCCCTGTCAAGCTCGAGTACACGCGCGCCGAGCAGTTCATGGCCAGCACCTCGCGCCACCCGATGATCCTGCGGCTGCGCACCGGGGTGATGCGAGATGGCCGGATCGTCGCCAATGACATGTATGCCCTGAGCGACACCGGCTCTTATGGCAACCATGCTCAGACCGTCACCGGCAATACCGGGCACAAGGCCATGGCGCTCTACCCGGCCAACAAAGCCCCGGATGGCCAATCCAACATCCGCTTCGTGGCCGACGTCGTCTATACGAACAAGCCAACTTCCGGCGCCTACCGCGGCTACGGCGGGCCGCAAGGCCTCTTTGCCATGGAATGCCATATGGACCGCATCGCGCGCACCCTGGGGCTGGACCCACTGCAGTTGCGCCTGATGAACATCGTGCGGGCCGGTGAAGAACACCCTATGTCGAAAGCCTGGAGCGAGGGGCGCGAGCCGCTGCCCGAGTTGATCCGCACCAACGCCCTGGCGGCCTGCGCCTCGGTGGGGGCTGAGCTGATCGACTGGAACCGTTCGCCAGAGCCCCTTGAGCGGCGCGCAGGCCCCAGCGCCGCGGAGCGGCCCGTCGAATGGCCCGGGCGCGGTGCCGCCCCATCGGTCAAGCGTGGCCTCGGGGTCGCTTTTTGCATGCATGGCACGGCCATTTCTAACCTCGACATGGGCGCGGCCAGCATCAAGATCAACGACGACGGCAGCTTCAACCTGCTGGTGGGCGCGACCGATCTGGGCACGGGTTCAGACACGGTGCTCACGCAGATGGCTGCGGAGATCCTCGGCTGCTCGCCGGACGATTTCATCACCTACTCTTCCGACACGGACTTCACCCCGTTCGACAAAGGCGCTTATGCCTCGAGCACGACCTACATCTCGGGCGCTGCGGTGGTCGAAGCGGCGCGCAAGGTGGCCGATCAGATCAAGGAGGTCGCGGGGCGACTCCTGGGCTGCCCGGCAGAGGAGGTCATGCTGGCTGAGCGCCAGGCCTGGTCGCCGGACTGCCGGAGCGTGACGCTGGAGCAGGTGGCCCTGGAAAGCCTGCATCACAGCCACCAGTTCCAGATCATGGCAACGGCCTCGTGGGTCAGCCCCGACAGCCCACCACCCTTCGCGGCCCAATTTGCCCAGGTAGCCGTTAACACAAAGACCGGGCAGGTCACAGTCGAGAAACTGGTCATGGTTCTCGACTGCGGGATGATCGTCAACCCGGCCACCGCAACCGGCCAGGTTGAAGGAGGCATGACGCAGGCGTTGGGCTACGCTGTGTCGGAAGAGATGTGTTTCGACGGCAAAGGCCGCATGGTGAACCCGCGCTTCGGTGACTACCGCATCTTCGCCGCCGACGAGATGCCGGTGATGGAAGTGCGTTTCGTGCAGACGTATGAGCCGACGCACCCGTTCGGCGTCAAGGCCGTCGCGGAGATCCCGCTCGACGGCGTGGCGCCCGCCGTGGCCAATGCCGTGTACTCGGCCACCGGGGTACAGATCCCGATCGCTCCGTTGACACCGGAGCGCGTGTGGCGCGCCCTGCAAACGGCGAATCAGTAGACCATTTCTCGCCGGGCGGCTTGTGCATTCTGTCACATTCGCGTTGGGTTTTGACATCCAGGCCGATGAGTGCTATACTGACGGAGATTGGGCTGAGGCGGTGACGAGGTACTGATAACGGTATGGAAGGCACGCGCTTCATGTCTGAGAGGATCCGGCGGATCGGCACAGGCAGCGCCAGCAAGGGCCCAAGGTTGTAGCCATCGGCGGTGGCCATGGGCTGAGCACCCTACTCAGGGGGCTCAAGGAGCATACGGATCACATCACGGCCATCCTCACGGTGGCCGACGACGGTGGCAGCTCGGGCCGCTTGCGGCGTGACCTCGGGATGCTGCCTCCCGGAGATTTTCGCAACTGCATCGCCGCACTGTCGGACGCCGAAAGCCTGATGCTCCAGCTGTTCCAGTATCGCTTTGGCGAAGGCACCGGCCTGGATGGCCACAGCTTCGGCAATCTTTACATCACGGCCATGGCGGCCATCACCGGCAGTTTCGAGTCGGCTTTGAGCGAGTCTAGCCGGGTCCTGACCGTGCGTGGCCGGGTCATTCCTTCCACCCTCGCGCAGGTCAACCTGTGCGCTGAAATCTGGGTCCCCGATGAGGGCAGCGCGCCCGGCGGGCATTGGCGCAAGGTCTTCGGCGAGTCCAGCATCCCGACCCAGAGGGGGCGCATCGGGCGGGTCTATCTGGAGCCTGAAGATGCGCCTGCCTATCCTGACGCGATCCGCGCCGTTCTGGACGCTGACTTGATCGTGGCTGGCCCTGGCAGCCTCTATACCAGCGTGCTGCCGAACTTGCTGGTTCACGATCTCGCCAACGCTGTCCGCGTGGCCGGCGCCCCCAAGGTCTACGTGTGCAACGTCGCCACACAACCCGGTGAGACGGCAGGTTTCGGTGTCGTGTCTCATCTACAGGCGTTGGATGAGCACGTTGGCTCGGGCCTGTTTGGTACGGTCCTGGCCAACGATTGCTTCCGCACAGATCGTCCGCCTGGCGGTGGCGCCGAGTACGTGACGCTGCCGGCAAATGTCGAAGGGCTGGGTTTTCGGCTCGTGCTGCGTGAACTGGTGGACAGCCAGTATCCCTGGCGGCACGACCCGCAAAAGCTAGCTCAAGCAGTTCTGGAGCTCGTGCACACATAAGGAGTTCTTCCAATGACAGTTCGTGTTGGCATCAATGGGTTCGGCCGGATCGGCCGTCAGGTCATCAAGGCCATTCGCGATTACCATCGCGACACGCTCGAGGTTGTGGCCTTCAACGATATCGGCGATCTCAAAACGATGGCGCATCTCCTGAAATATGACTCCAACTACGGGCACTTCAATGGCTCCGTCGAAGTAGGGGATAACTGTCTCATCATCGACGGCAAGGAAATCAAAGCGTTCAAGGAGACCGATCCCGGCAAGATCCCCTGGGGTGACATGGGTGTGAGCATCGTCATCGAATCCACCGGGCTCTTTACCGTCAAGAAGGACGGCGTCAACAAGAAGGGCAAGCTCGTCCAGGGCGCCGAGAACCATATCACGCGCGGCGGCGCCAAGAAGGTAATCATCTCGGCGCCTGCTGAAGGCGAAGATATCACGATCGTGTTAGGGGTGAACGACGACCGCTACGATCCGGCCAAAGATGACGTCGTCTCCAATGCCTCCTGTACTACCAACTGCCTGGCTCCTGCCGCCAAAGTGGTCCATGACAGGTACCGCATCATGCGCGGCTTCATGACGACGATCCATTCCTACACGAACGACCAGCGCGTCCTGGACCTGCCGCACAGCGACCTGCGCCGTGCCCGCGCGGCGGCCCTGAACATCATCCCGACCACTACCGGCGCGGCCAAGGCCATCGCCCTGGTGATCCCCGATCTGAAGGGCAAGTTCGACGGCTATTCTCTGCGCGTGCCGACGCCGACGGTCTCCGTTGTTGACTTCACGGCTCAGATCGAAGTGCCGACCACCACCGAAGAGTTGCGGCAGGCCTTCCGTGACGCGGCTGCGGGGCCCTTGAAGGGCATCCTCGCCGCTGTGGATGAACCGCTGGTATCCCTTGATTTCAAGGGCGATCCTCACAGCTCCTCGGTGGACCTGCCCTTTACCAGCGTCCTGGGCAAGGACAAGAGCGATTTTGTGAAAGTCGTCGCCTGGTACGACAACGAGTGGGGTTACAGCGTGCGGACAGCGGACCTGGCCAATTTGATGGCGAGCAAGCTGTAAGCGGCAGTCGCCGGTTGGCAGTTGATGGCCGGGATACCGGCGGTGCACTGGCTGGGAACCATCAACTGCCAACTTCTTGTCGAGGAAGGATCATGAATAAGAAGACCATCCGCGACGTCAACGTCAACGGCAAACGGGTGCTGGTGCGCGTCGATTTCAATGTCCCGATCAAGGACGGCAAGATCACCGATGATACGCGCATCCGGGCTGCCGTGCCGACGATTCAATACCTTCTACAGCATGGCGCCGCCGTGATTCTGATGTCGCACCTGGGACGGCCAAAGGACGGGCCCGATCCGAAATATACGATGAAGCCGACGGCGGATCACCTGGCCGAGCTGCTAGGCAGCCCGGTGGCATTTGCCCCCGAAACGGTCGGGCCGAAAGCTGAGCAAGCTGCTGCCGCGTTGCGCGCCGGGCAGGTGCTCGTGTTGGAGAACACGCGCTTCTATCCGGGCGAGACCAAGAACGACCCGGAGCTGGCGCGGCAGATGGCAAAATTGGGCGACCTCTACGTCGACGATGCCTTCGGCTCTGCCCATCGGGCCCACGCATCCACCGAGGGCGTAACCCATTATCTGCCGGCCGTGGCCGGTTTCTTGATGGAAAAGGAGCTGGCCTATCTGGGCCGGGCCCTGGAAAGCCCCGTGCGGCCTTTCGTAGCCATCCTGGGCGGCGCCAAGATCTCGGACAAGATCGGCGTCATCAAGTCGCTGCTCGACAAGGCCGACACGCTGCTGATCGGTGGTGGGATGGCTAATACTTTCCTGAAAGCCAAGGGCCTCGCCGTGGGCGACTCGCTGGTCGAGGAAGAAGCCGTGCCCATGGCTCGCGAGTTGCTTGCGAGCGGGCAGAACAAGCTGATGCTGCCCGTGGACGCCGTGATCGCCGACGCCTTCGATGCCAATGCCCGCACACAGACTGTCCCAGTCGAGTCGGTCCCGGACGGCTGGCGCATCCTCGATATCGGGCCGGATACGGTCGATCGCTTCCAGAAGGTGCTGCGGCCCGCCCGGACCGTGGTGTGGAATGGGCCGATGGGCGTGTTCGAGTTTCCACGCTTTGCGGCCGGCACGATCAGCATCGCCAGGATCCTGGCCGGCCTCGGCCAGGCGACCACGGTGGTAGGGGGTGGCGATTCGGTGGCCGCCGTCGAACAGGCGGGCCTCGCCGACAAGATGAGCCACATCAGCACCGGCGGGGGAGCCTCCCTGGAGTTCCTGGAAGGCCGGCCTCTGCCCGGCGTGGTCGCGTTGCAAGACAAATAGCGCGGGCCTGGCATGGCCCTCCCGAAGGGTAGGAAGATGCGTAAGCCTATCATCGCAGGCAACTGGAAGATGAACAAGACGCCGGCCGAAGCTGCCGTCCTGGTGCGCGCTCTGGCACCGGTCGCCGCCGGCTGCCCCTCAGTCGAGACCGTCGTGTGCCCACCATTCGTGGCGCTGCCGGCGGTTGCCGAAGCGCTGCGAGGGACCCTCGTCGGGGTCGGCGCCCAGAACGTGTTCTGGGCCGAGAGCGGCGCGTACACGGGCGAAGTGGCGGCGGGCATGCTGGTCGGGCTTGCCACTTATGTGATCATCGGCCATTCCGAGCGCCGCCAGATCTTCGGCGAGACGGATGAGATGGTGAACAAGAAGATCCGGGCGGCGCTGGCCCACGGGTTGGTGCCTATCGTCTGCGTCGGCGAGAGCCTGGCGCAGAACGAGGCCGGCATCACGGATGAGTGGGTTGGCGGGCAGGTCCGGGCGGCCTTTGCCGGGCTGGAGGCCGGGCAGGCCCGACAGATAGTCATAGCGTACGAGCCGATCTGGGCGATCGGCACAGGTCGGAATGCCACTGCCCAGGTGGCCGACCGGGTCTGCGGGCTCGTGCGCAGCACGTTGGCCAAGCTTCTACGGTGATGATCTTGCACAGGCTGTCCGCATCCTGTACGGCGGCAGCGCCAGCGAGAAGAATATCGGCGAGCTGATGGCCATGCCCGAGATCGACGGTGCGCTGGTAGGCGGGGCCAGCCTGAAAGCCGAGAGCTTTGGCGAAATGCTCCGCATCACCGCTCAGACGAGGGAATAGGGAATAGGGAGCAGGGAATAGGAGCAGAGACGGGCCCTGCTCCCTGCTCCCTTTGGCCCTTTCCCACGGCGACGGGGTATTGAACAAGGAACGGGCCCCGTCTCTTTCAGCTATTCTCTGTTCGCTATTCCCTATTTCCTGCTAAACATATGCCCCTGCTTTCCCAAATCGCCGTCCTGGCGGCAACATTCGTGGCCCTCTCAGCCGTCAGCCGCTGGATCACGCGCCAGGTGCAAATCATCGGCTGGCAGCTAACCGGGCGCGAAGAAATTGCGCTGGTCATCTACTACTTGCTGCTGCTGCCGGGGATCGCTTTGCATGAGCTGAGCCACGCACTGATGGCCAGGCTCCTGGGCCTGCGCGTGGGCCGCTTGAGCCTGGGGCCAAAGACCAAGGGCCAGTACGTGCAGATGGGCATGGTTACGGTCAGCCGGGGGGAGCCTTGCGCGATAGCCTGGTCGGCCTTGCGCCGTGGCTCACCGGCACGGCCATCCTCTTATTTGTCAGCTACCGCGTGTTCGACGTAGGGGCTTTGGGGCAAGCCTGGCTGCTGGGTGGCTGGCTCGGCGTCCTCCAGCTGCTGCCTGGCTTCGGGCGCGTGCCCGACTTCGGGTTGTGGGCGTACCTGATCTTTGCGGTAAGCAACGCCATGACGCCCAGCTCGGCGGATCGTGAGGCATGGCTGACCGCCGGGATCTACCTGGCGCTGGCCCTGGTTGGGGCAGGCCTGCTGGGCATCCTGCTGCAGCCTGGAGGGCTTCCCAGCGGGTGGCCGGGCTTGGGAAAGGCGGCCGAAAACGGCTTCCGGGTGTTGCTCCCCGCAACGGGTAGCGGCCAGCAGGCCCTGGCCGCCGGGGTGCTGCCGGCACTGACCCTGGCTTTCGTCTTTACCGTGGGCCTCGACGCGGCTGCGGCCGCCTTGCTGCTCCTGGTGGAATTCGCGATCGAAAGCCTTAAGGGCAAGCCACGGCCAGCCCGGCGATAACGCGAGCAAGCCTGGGAGGGGTTCTCCTCCATGGATGCCGGCAGGCGAGGCCGGCTTGCTTCATGGCAAGAACAGGCTGCGCCCAAAGGCGCAGCCTGCACGCCAGCCCAGACTGATTCTCAGATTGCGTAGCACTTGCGGTGGTAGGTGAGCTGATGGGCGCGCGGGCGGCCGTCTTCCATCTCCACGACCTTCACTATCATCAGATCACCAAAGCTGATCTCTTCGTGGCACTTGGCGCAGGCGTGCCCTGTGAGTGCCTTACGGCGCTTCTCGAGCGTTGCGGTGTCGGCGCCCATCTTAGTTGCTTGAGCCATTTCTGTATACCCTCCCCTGAATCAACACGGCGCCCGAAGGCGCCGGTGAAAATCAGCTGACCTGCCTATTATCGCCGAGACGGCCCGGATTGTCAAAAAACAGGCGCCCAACCAGCCCGGCGGGGCGGCTCAGGCTGCTGCGGGCTCCACGACCTGCGGCAAGCTCGCCAGCGCTTCCTAGCAATACGTAACGGTCGAAGCAG
>CAWEHT010000480.1:0-16650 GCA_963808455.1 uncultured Chloroflexia bacterium
AAAAAAAAAGGCATGCTACCAGCGGTAGTGCGCAAAGGCGCGGTTAGCCTCGGCCATCTTGTGCGTGTCTTCCTTCTTCTTGCCACCGTGGCACCTTGATTCTGGGAAGCATCCATCAACTCACCGGCCAGCTTTTCGGCCATGGTCTTGCCAGACCGCTTGCGGGCGCTCTGGATCAACCCAACGCAGCGCCAGAGCCATGCGCCGGTCTCTCGTCTGGATCTCCATCGGGACCTGGGAGGTCGTGCCACGAACGCGGCGCGGCCGGACCTCGATCAGAGGTGTAGCGTTGCGCACGCCGAGCTCCAATATTTCCAGCGCCGGTTTCTTGAGGCGACTTTCCATGACCTCCATAGCATCATAGACGATGCCTTCGGCGGTGGCCTTCTTGCCGCTGAGCATGATCTTGTTGATCAAGCGCTGGACGGTCTGGTTCCCATACTTCGGATCGGGCAATACTTCCCTTTTCTCGGGACGATTGCGTCGTGACATTGCAGCCCTCCACTGCTAGAACGCCGGCCACACCGGCCTATTTCTTACCACCTTTGCCGGTTCCCGGAGCGGCCTTCTTGGGCTGCTTTGCCCCGTATTTGGAGCGAGCCCGTTTCCGTCCGTTGACCCCTGTGCTGTCCAGCGCACCACGCACGATATGATAGCGCACACCCGGCAAATCCTTGACACGCCCACCCCGCACCAACACCACCGAGTGCTCCTGAAGCGTGTGGCCCTCGCCTGGGATGTACGCCGTCACCTCGATGCCGTTGGTCAAGCGCACGCGGGCAATCTTCCGCAACGCCGAATTCGGCTTCTTGGGCGTCATGGTGCGCACCTGCGTACACACTCCACGCTTGAAAGGGTTGCCCTTCTCCATACGCCGCGAGCGCCCAGCGATCGAATTCAGCGTATACCGCAACGCCGGGGCTTTTTCCTTCTTGGAGACCGGCCGGCGCCCTTTGCGAATCAACTGGTTGATTGTCGGCAAGCTGTCCTCCCTGCTCTATGTCATGGCTATTTCGACTTTATCTGAACGGACCAGGCAGACCCAGCCGGTTCACAAAAATCCAGTCTAGCACATCAACGGACGGGGGTCAAATCACGCGGCCTCAGCGTCCTCGATATCGTCAGCATCGCCGCCCTCGTCAAGGTCGGCAAAGTCCAGCAGACCACCACCCAGTTCGGCGAGGCTGGACGGGCCATCCTCATCCGAAAGCAATTCGCCGTTCAGGCCCTCATCCAACAGACCTTCCGCCAGGCTCTCTTCAGATTCCAGGACGTCTTCGGCAGAGATCCCTTCCAGGCCCAGGCCACCCGCTGCGGCCAGTTCGGCACGGCGCCTGCTGTCAAAGCCGGTGCCCACGGGGATCAGCTTACCGATGATGACATTCTCTTTGAGCCCGCGCAGGCCGTCTTTGGCACCGCGCACCGCCGCTTCGGTCAGCACGCGCGTCGTTTCCTGGAAGGAGGCGGCTGCCAGCCAACTATCGGTGTTTAGCGAAGCTTTGGTCACGCCAAGCAGCACCGGCTCGCCGCGTGACGGTTCCCCGCCCTGGGCGGCCACCGCGTCGTTCGCCTCGTCGAACTCGAAGCGGTCCACCAATTCCCCGATCAACATATCGGTGTCGCCGCTGCGCAGCACGCGGACGCGACGCAACATCTGGCGGATGATCACCTCGATATGCTTGTCATGGATGCTCACACCCTGTGAGCGGTAGACCTTCTGCACCTCATCCACCAGATACACCTGCACGGCCTCACGGCCCTGGATCCTCAGCACCTCGCGCGGGTTCTTGGAGCCTTCGGTGAGCTGTTCACCCACCTCCACGCGGTCACCGCGATCGACACGCAAGCGGGCCGAAGCCGGGATATCCGTGATCCACTCTTCCACGTCCTCCCGGCGGATGATGGCCCGATAGCCGCCGTCATCCTCCGGCTCGACGTAGATGTGGCCGTCGATGGCCGCCTGGATATCTTGCGGCTGCAGATCGGGGCTCAAGGCCCGCGCGATGATCGTGTTGGCCTGCACCCGGTCTTCGTTCTGGACCAGCATGTCATAGCCATCCGGCACATGATGCGTTTTCCGGCGCAGCCGGGAGTTGGTCACTTTGAGCTTGCGCACATCCTCTTCCCAGTAGACGTTGACGACACCACCGATCTCGGCGATGACCGCCTCGCCCTTAGGCGTGCGGGCTTCAAACAACTCCTCGACGCGTGGCAGGCCCTGGGTGATGTCTTCAGCTCCCGCCACACCGCCGGTATGGAAAGTCCGCAAGGTCAGCTGCGTGCCGGGCTCGCCGATGGACTGTGCAGCAATGATGCCCACCGCCTCGCCCATTTTGATATCGCCGCCGCGGGCCAGGTCGCTGCCGTAGCAGCGCTGGCACAGGCCGAAACGCATTTCGCAGGTCATTGGCGAGCGAACAAACACCCGGTCGATGCCTGCCCGCTCGATGGCTCGCACGGCCAGCTCGTCGATCATCTGGTTGCGCTCGAGGATCATCTCGCCGCTCTTAGGATCGACGATCGGGCCGGCCGCGGCGCGTCCCATGATGCGCTCGGCCAGCGATTGGCCGATACCGCTTGAGCTCTGGCGATCCAGCCATACTCCGGCGCCGGTGCCGCAGTTGACCTTGGTAATGATCACGTCCTGAGCGACGTCCACCAGCCGGCGCGTCAGATAGCCGGCATCCGCCGTGCGCAAGGCCGTGTCGGCCAGGCCCTTGCGAGCACCGTGGGTGCTCAGGAAATACTCCAGGGCTGTCAGGCCTTCGCGGAAGTTCGAGCGGATGGGCAAAGCGATGATGCGGCCCGACGGGTCGGCCATCAGGCCGCGCATGCCGGCGAGCTGGCGGATGGGTTGGATGCCGCCCTTGGTTGCCCCCGACGTGGCCATCGCACCGAGGCCCTGCCGAGGATCGAGCAACTGCTTGACGGCCTGCGTGATGTCATCGGTGGCCCTCGTCCAGAGCTCGACAACCTTGTTGTACTGCTCTTCTTCCGTGATCAGGCCACGGCGGAACTGTCGCTCGGTCTCGTCCACACGGGCCGTCGTTTCGTCGAGCACGCGCTGCTTGGTGTCCGGCACGGTGATATCGCTGACTGCGATCGTCATCCCGGAAATCGTCGCGTACGTGAAGCCAAGAGACTTGATCTCATCAACCACCTGCGCCGTGACTTCAGGTCCCATCAGGTCATAGCAGATGCCGATGAAATCGTTCAGCTTCTTCTTGTCCATCACGTCGTTTTGGAACTGCAACGGGCGCGGCAACGAAGCATTGAAAAGCACACGTCCCGCCGTCGTCGCGACCAGGCCGGTTTGCGGCAACTTGTCCGGCATCACCTGGCGAGCGCTGAGGCGCTCGCGGATGTGGTCGATGCTGCGCAAGGTGAAGCCAAGTTCCTCCGTCAGCATGGCCCGGTTGTTGAGCAGCACGCGGACGATGTCACCGGCCGTCTGCAGCCCACGCCCCACCAGTGCCTCCGCTACGGAACCATCGAGCTCCAGATCGCTCAGCGCGACCTCGTCGGCATAGTCGGTGAAGCGGAATTTGACGGGTGCCCGCAGGTTGACCACGCCAAGATCATAAGCCATGCGCACGTCATCGTAGTCAAAGAAGACCTTGCCGGCTCCCTTGGCATTCTTGATCTCGACCGTAAGATAATAGCAACCGAGGACCATGTCTTTCGACGGCCCGACGATCGGCTCGCCTGACGAGGGCTTGAGCAGGTTGCTGGTGCTGAGCATGAGCTGGCGCGCCTCGCGCACCGCTTCCTCTGACAGTGGAACATGCACAGCCATCTGGTCGCCATCGAAGTCGGCGTTGAAAGCGGCGCACACCAGAGGGTGAATTTGGATGGCGCTGCCTTCGATCAGGACCACTTCAAAGGCCTGGATGCCCAGCCGGTGCAGGGTAGGGGCACGGTTCAGCAGCACCGGGCGCTCCCGGGTCACCTCTTCCAAGACATCCCATACTTCCGGGCTTTCACGGTTGACCAGGCGTTTGGCGCTCTTGATGTTGTGCGCGTAGTTGTATTCGACCAGGCGGCGCATGACAAAAGGCTTGAACAGCTCCAACGCCATCTTCTTCGGCAAGCCACACTGGTTCAATTTCAGCTCAGGGCCGATCACGATGACCGAGCGGCCGGAGTAATCCACACGCTTGCCCAACAGGTTGCGGCGGAAGCGGCCTTGCTTGCCCTTGAGCATATCGGAGAGACTCTTGAGCTTGCGCTTTCCGCTGCGGCTGACGGCCCGGCCCCGGCGCCCGTTGTCGATCAAGCTATCAACAGCCTCCTGGAGCATGCGTTTTTCGTTGCGCACGATCACATCGGGCGCGCCCAATTCCAGCAAGCGCTTGAGCCTGTTGTTGCGGTTGATGACACGTCGATAGAGATCATTCAAGTCGGACGTGGCGAAGCGGCCGCCATCGAGTTGCACCATGGGGCGCAATTCCGGCGGCAGCACTGGCAGCAGCGTGAGGATCATCCATTCTGGACGATTGCCGCTCTTGCGGAACGATTCGGCCACGCGCAGGCGTTTGGCCGCCTTCTTCTTGCGCTGCTTGGACTGGGTGGTCTGGATCTCGTTGCGGAGTTCCTTGACCATCGTTTCCAGGTCGATCTTGGCCACCAGCTCACGGATCGCTTCGGCGCCCATGCCGGCGCGAAAAGCATTCCCCCAGTGCTCCTGGAGGTCGCGGAACTCGCTCTCCGTCAGCAGGTCACGCTCGCGCAGTTCCCTGAGATCCTGCAAGTCTCTATCGAGATCCTCGCGCATTTGTTGCTTCTGATTTTCGACGTTCTCACGCAACTCCTGCACGCGCTGCTCGATCTCGCGGTGTACCAGATCACGTTGAGCGGCCGTGAGCCGGCGCACGTCGTCTCGCTCGACATTGATGGTCTCCTCGATGTCGCTCAACCGAACCTGGATGGCGTCATTCAAGGCAGCCAGATGCTCGCGCGTCATGCTGACGCCCTGCGGTACCAGGACCTCACCGGCCGGCGCCCACGGCAAGCGAACCGGCTCATCGGCGGGGCGGCCTTGCATCTTCTCCAACAAGGGTTGCAGGTGTTGGCCGGTGGCGATGACTTCGCCCGTCTCGGTCGCCAGGCGTTCGGCCAGGGTAGCCAGATCGGCCTCTTCGCGGTGCTCCAGGTCAGCGAGCCTCGTCGCTCGCCCCGCTTCCAGTTCATTCATCTGGGCCTGGATTTCGCCCTCGATGCGCGCGGCCCGCATGTTCACTTCGCGCTCGGCGCGCAAGATCGTGCGAGTGCGCGCTTCCTCGTTGACGTGCGTGATGACGTACTGCGCAAAGTACAGCACGCGTTCGAGGTTGCGCGGGCTGATATTCAACAGCAAGCCCAGCCGGCTCGGGACGCCCTTGACGTACCAGATGTGGCTAACCGGGCTGGCAAGTCGAATATGGCCCATGCGCTCACGCCGCACACGGCTATGCGCGACTTCTACGCCGCACTTGTCGCAAACAATGCCCTTATAGCGGATACGCTTGTACTTGCCACAGGCACATTCCCAATCCTTCGTCGGTCCAAAAATGCGCTCGCAAAAGAGACCATCTCGCTCTGGACGCAACGTGCGGTAGTTGATGGTCTCCGGCTTCGTCACCTCGCCGTGCGACCACTGTAGAATCTGGTCGGGTGAGGCCAACGAGATGCGAATGGCACTGAATTCATTTACTTCCACCGTCAGCTCCTTTACGGAGAAAGCAGAAAACGAACGTCAAGTTCCGGTTATCGGCCAGGGTAACCCTGGCCGATAACCGCCGTTCGGGCTTAGCCGTTCAGCGTCACTCAAGACCCTTACTCATTGGTCCGGGCAAGCTCAGGCTGAAACCAAGATGCGGCAGTTTCTCTTCCGTGTCTTCTCGGCCGAATTGGATGATCTCTTCCTTGGCGTCGACCACCTCCATGGCCAGGCCAAGAGACTGCAACTCTTTGACCAGCACACGGAAACTCTCGGGCACGCCCGGTGATTCGATCGGCTCGCCCTTGACGATGGCCTCATAGGTCTTGACCCGTCCGGTCACATCGTCCGACTTCACGGTAAGCATTTCCTGCAGGCTGTGAGCGGCGCCATAGGCCTCCAGGGCCCACACTTCCATCTCGCCAAAACGCTGCCCACCGAACTGCGCCTTGCCTCCCAGCGGCTGCTGCGTCACCAAGCTATAGGGTCCGGTCGAGCGAGCGTGCACTTTGTCTTCGACCAGGTGATGCAGCTTCATCATATGGATGATCCCCACCGTCACCGGTTGGTCGAATTGCTCGCCGGTCTTGCCATTATACAAGAGCGTCTTGCCCCAGGTAGGCAAGGGCCGGTTGTCCTCGTTGCTGAGCCGCAGTGCTTCGACCACGACTTCTTGATCGGACAGGCCTGAAATGCGCTCCATAGCGCCGTAAATCGCCTCTCGATCCTCCTGCGACTCGGGCAACTCGAGATATTCGCGGGCTTCATCGGCAGCATCCTGAGGCTCCGCCCCATCTCCGCTGGGACCGGCCATTGCCTCCAAGCGGACCACGCGCATGCGCTCTCGCTCGATCCATTTGAGCCACTCACGCAGGCAGACCATGCGCGATGTTTCGTCGGCCTGCTCGCGCGCTTCGACCGTGCGTGTCTGGCCATCTTCGATGACCAACAGGGCATCCGGATCGTAGCCTTGTGGCTCCTCGCGGAGCCATTCGCGCAGCACGGCTTGCCGGGCATAGAATGGGTCGTTGTAGACCCGTTCGGGATTATAATCGCGTTCGCCAAGCCAGTCAGCCAGGTACAAGGCGCGCACATCATCATCGTCTTGCAGGTCGCTTTCGGCATACCCTTGCTTGACGGCCCAATCCCAGGCTCTCTTGGTGGCCTTCTCCCACGCGCGGTCGGCCAACCAGGCTCGCGCCAGCTCCGCCTCGATCTCGTGTTCGCGGGCGCCGTCAAAGACAGGCGTTTGCGCTCGGAAGCCAAGGCGCGCTGCCGCCCAGCCCAAATGTGTCTCCAATACCTGACCGATGTTCATGCGGGCAGGAACGCCCAGCGGATTCAAGATGATGTCAACCGGCGTGCCATCGGGCAGGAAGGGCATGTCCTCGACGGGTACGATCCGCGAGATGACGCCCTTGTTGCCGTGGCGCCCCGCCATCTTGTCGCCCTCCATCAGCTTGCGGCGTTGGGCCACGCTGACTCGCACCATGCGCTCCACGCCTGCCGGCAAATCACGATGCTCATCGCGGCTGAATTCCTTGATGTCCACGACCTTGCCGTACTCGCCATGCGGCAGGCGCAAGCTCGAGTCTTTCACCTCCCGCGCCTTCTCACCGAAAATCGCCCGCAGTAATTTCTCCTCGGGGCTCAGCTCGGTCTCGCCCTTCGGAGTGATCTTGCCGACCAGAATGTCACCCGGTGATACCTCGGCGCCAATGCGGACGATGCCGCGCTCGTCCAGGTCCTTGAGGGCATCTTCGCCAACGTTCGGGATATCGCGTGTGATTTCCTCTGGGCCGAGCTTGGTATCGCGCGCTTCGACCTCATGTTTTTCGATGTGGATCGAGGTGAACTTGTCTTCCTGAACCAGGCGTTCACTGATGAGGATGGCATCCTCGTAGTTGCCACCTTCCCAACTCAGAAAAGCCACCAGCACATTTTGGCCAAGAGCCATCTCGCCCAGGTCAGTCGAGCTGGAGTCAGCAAGCACCTGGCCCTTTACGATGCGGTCGCCCTTGTATACCACCGGCCGCTGGTCGATGCAGGTGCTTTGATTCGAGCGCTGGTACTTCCGCAGGCGATAGACACGGCGCGTGCCATCGGCCTCGAGGACAGTAACTTCGTCACTGCCGGCGCTGATAACCTCGCCCGGTTTGACGGCCACGATCACCTGGCCTGAATCGACAGCGGCCTGCCGTTCGATGCCGGTGCCCACCGTCGGTGCCTCCGGGCGCAGCAGCGGGACAGCCTGGCGCTGCATGTTCGAGCCCATCAAAGCTCGATTCGCGTCGTCGTGCTCGAGGAACGGGATCAATGCCGCCGAGACCGAGACGATCTGCTTCGGCGAGACATCCATATACTCGATGCGATCGGGCGCTTCGGACAGGAACTTCTGGTTGCGCCGAACAGCGATCCGCGGCTCTACAAAATGGCCTCTAGCATCCGTGGCCGCGTTGGCCTGCGCGATCGAGTAACGGTCCTCTTCGTCGGCGGACAGAAAGACAATGTTGCGGGTCACCTCAGGGACGATGCGCACCTCAGGCAGCACGTCCCTCAACCCGGCGATCTGTTCGGCCACCTCGGAGGTGATCACCGTATTGGCAGCGGCTATCACCGTCCCATCCGGGCCGGCCAGGCGATCGCGCAGCGTATGGCCAGCCAACTCCTCGGCGCGGTTGGGCACCCGATTCAGCACCCTGCGGTACGGCGTCTCAATAAAGCCGAACTCGTTGATGCGCCCATAGGTAGCCAGGGAGCCGATCAGGCCGATGTTGGGGCCTTCTGGCGTCTCGATAGGACAGATGCGACCATAATGCGAGTTGTGCACGTCGCGGACATCGAAGCCGGCGCGCTCACGGCGCAAGCCGCCGGGGCCCAGGGCGCTCAGGCGACGCTTATGGGTCAGTTCGGCCAGCGGGTTGGTCTGATCCATGAACTGGCTCAACTGCGAGCCGCCGAAAAACTCGCGAATGGCGGCCACAACCGGCCGGATGTTGATCAAGGATAGCGGCGTGGTTTGCTCTGAGTCACGGATGGACATGCGCTCGCGCACGACCCGTTCCATTCGCAGCAGGCCGATGCGCAGCTGATTCTGAATGAGCTCGCCCACGGTCTTCACCCGGCGGTTGCCCAGGTGATCGATGTCATCCTCGCCTTCAACGCCGTTGTTGATCTGGATCATGCGTTTGATGACCGCGACCAGATCTTCGTTTGTCAGCGTGCGCTGGGCCAGGGGCACGCTCAACTCCAGGCGGCGGTTCAGCTTGTAGCGCCCCACTTTGCCCAGGTCGTAGCGGCGCGCCGCAAAGATGAGGTTCTGCACGAAGCTCTTGGCATTGTCCAGAGTAGGCGGATCACCCGGCCGCAGCTTCTTGTAGAACTCGAGCAGGGCGCCGTTCACGCCGGCATCGCGATCGGTGCGGTTAGGCGTGCTTGTCGTGTCGCGTTCCAGGGTCGCCGCGATGTAGGCATGCTCCTGCACGGTATCCACATCCGTGAAGAGGTCGAAGATCTCTTCATCGGCACCGTAGCCGACCGCGCGCAAGAGCACGGTCACCGGGAGCTTGCGCTTGCGGTCGAACCTTAACCGAAATCACGTCGCGCTTGCTGGTCTCGAACTCCAACCAGGCCCCCCGGTTGGGGATTAATTTCGCATAGCATAGACGGCGATCGGTGGCCCGATCCTCTTCAACCGTGAAATAGACGCCCGGGGAGCGGATCAACTGGCTAACCACCACACGCTCGGCACCATTAATGATGAAGGTGCCGTTGTCGGTCATGAGCGGAAAGTCACCCATGAAGACGCTCTGGGAGGATACCTCCCCTGTCTCGCGGTTAACCAGCTTCACGCGCACCCAAAGAGGCGCTGCAAACGTCATGTCGCGATCACGGCACTCGGCCTCGGTGTACTTGGGCTCGCCGAACCAGAAGCCATCCTCCGTGGCCTGTACGCCTGGTTCTGGCGTTAGCGGCTTGGAACCGAAGTGCAGCTCCACATTCTTATTGAAACTGACGATTGGTGATATCTCCTCCAACAGCTCCTGCAAACCTTCGGTCTGGAACCAACGGAAGGAGTCGAGCTGGACCTCGATCAGGCGTGGCAGCTCATAGACGTCCGGAATGCGTGCATACGATTTGCGCGCGGCATGGTCACCGCCACCATAGAATTGAATCATGAAGTGTGTACTCCTTCATGCAAAGCAAAAAAGCCAAGCCGCATCGATGACTTGGGTTATTCCTAATTGTTTCACCGAATGAGCGGGGGCAATCAAGGATGATTTATGTCGCCATGGCTTGAGCGGACTGGATCGCAAGAGATGATCATAGCATAAAGTGAGAGACCTGTCAAGACCCAAGCCGCAAGAATTTACGGCACAAAAGCTACTCGACAAAAGATCCAAATTGGAGGATAATGCAGATGCGGCGAGATGACTGTCAGCTAGCTTATCATCCCGAACTCCGTGACCGCAGTCATTTTCATCGAGGAGCCGGCATCCCAGAAAATCCTACAGTCGCATTAACCTTAAATTCCGCACAATAACCTCAATCCCCTCTGGACTTGCCCTCGCGTGTGGAGTATAATGGGAATTAGTGGAGGATAGTGGAGAATTTGACCTCCTTGCTCTCCCTCTGAAGTCAGCCGGCAGGTGGGTAGATGTTCTCTGGTGAACACAACGTTACCATGGACGACAAGGGGCGTGTGTTTGTGCCTGCTCGGTTTCGGGATGACCTGGGCCCGAGTCTGATGATGTGGCGGGGGATGGACGGCCAGATTATGATGTACCCTAAACCCACCTGGCAAAAGATGGCCGACGCGATCAGCCAGCAGGCCACCTCACAACATGTGCGCGAGGTACGTTGGATGGTCTTCTCGGCTACAGAGGAAGAACCGGATCGGCAGGGCAGGATCGTGATCCCGCAGTCTCTGCGCCGCCATGCCGAGCTTGGCAGTGACATAGTGGTGGTGGGTATCGATGACCATGTGGAAGTATGGAGCCAGGCACGGTGGGAAGCTCTAACCGCCAGGTTCCTGACTTCGGCCGGCGACATTGCCGACGTGCTGGCCGATCTGGGTGTCAAGATATGAGCGAGGGCCATTTGCCGGTGTTGTTGGCCCAGGTCCTGGCCGGTCTGGCACTCAGGCCGGGCGCCAACTGCGTCGATGGCACCGTGGGGGGAGGCGGCCATGCCGAAGGGATCCTCGGCGCGATCGGCCCGGATGGGCGCTTGCTTGGGCTGGACCGCGATCCGGCCGCGATCGCTCTGGCCAAGTCCCGGCTGAGCCGTTTGGCAAGCGGGCCGTCATCGTGCAAGGCACCTTCGCCGACATGGCAGATATCGCGGCGCAATATGGCTTTTCTTCCGTGGGCGGCATCGTGTTGGACCTGGGGATCTCATCGTGGCAACTCGATGAGCCAGGGCGTGGCTTCAGCTTTCAGTCGGAGGGCCCTCTGGATATGCGCATGGACCCCACAGCTGGGACCTCCGCCGCTGAGCTCGTCAACAACCGGACGCAGGCCGAACTGGCCGACGTGATCTATCAATACGGTGAGGAGCCTCGCGCACGGCGCATTGCCCGCAACATCGTGGCTGCCCGGCCCTTGCAGACCACAACGCAACTCGCCGACGTCGTGCGGCGGGCGGCCGGCCGCAGGCCCGGGCAGCGCATTCATCCGGCTACTCGCACTTTTCAGGCTCTGCGGATCGCCGTCAATGGCGAGCTGGCAGCATTAGCGGCCGTACTTCCTCAACTGGTAGCGCTGCTGGCACCCGGTGGTCGTTTGGCGGTCATTTCATTTCACTCGCTGGAGGATCGCATCGTGAAGCAGTTCCTGCAGGGTGAAATGCGAGACTGTGTCTGTCCTCCTGGCTTGCCCCAATGCGTTTGCGGGCACCGGGCGACGTTGAAGGCCATCAGTCGCAGGCCAATCCGGCCAGATGAGGCCGAGGTCAGCCAGAACCCGCGCAGCCGGAGTGCCAAGCTGCGGCTGGCTGAAAAGCTGTAGACCACCCAGCTCACCCCAGGCGTGAGTTGGCCGAATCCGAGACCCGCCGTGCTGCGCCACGTTCAGGACCGCGCAGCCCGACAAGATCAGGCGTTCCAGACCCGCATTGTGCGACGCTTAGGTGGAGGTAGCCAATGTTGAACGAGACAACCGTAGTGCGCGTCCCTGTGAGGCACACGACGGCCGAGTGGCTGGGCGCGCCCGCTCGGAATCTGTTGCAGTTCCTGGCTGTCGTCTGTTTCCTGTGCGCAGTCGCCTGCCTGTACTTCTCGGAGGCGAACACAATCGCCGGCATCCGCAACAACACGCTTAGACTGAACGCGCAAGCTGCCTCGCTGGAAAGGGAGAACTCTGCCTTGATGGTCGAGGTAGCATCCTGGAACCGCCCAGCCTACATCCAGTCAAAGGCTGACACTCTGAAACTGGTTCCCGCAGCCCAGCCCACATACGTCCAAGTGCCTTCTCCTCAGGCCCCTGTCCAGGCCGTTGCCGAGCCTCGTTCGGCGGACCTGGCGACCTGGTGGCAGAGCCTAGCCAACGAGCTATCGGCGCGCTGGCATCCCGCGGCCATAGGCCCCAACTTCGGCATGCAACGATAAAAGGCCGAGCCTGGCCATCAGACAGCCTGCTGCGCAGGCTGTCGTTTCGGCTTTGCGTCCTCTCGCAGGCGGGATCATGCAATCGACATTCGATTGGCGACGAAAGCGCAACATGCACAAAGACCGCGGAGAACCGGGTGCGCAACTTGCCTCCGACGACGGGGCAGATGGCGCGGGAGGCAATGCCGTATCGATCCCGCGTGCCATGTTCCTGATCGTCATCTTCGCGCTCTTGTTCGTGGCGCTGGGAGCGCGGGTCCTCTACTGGACGCTATTCCCCGCCGACGCGCAAGCCGACACCAGCCCGGCCGCCGTGGCACCTGCAGACCTGGGGCGAGGCAGCATCGTCGATCGCGACGGCATATTGCTGGCCACCGATTCCTGGGCCGGAGTGGTGTATGCCCACCCAGCAGACATCGTCAAGTCACCGATAGGGACGGAAGTGGTATTGAGTGCCACACAAGCGTTGGCGCAGCCGGTCGGCGCGTTGCAGGCCACGCTCGCCGTCACGTCTCCGGTAGTGGTCCTTGCCAGAGGGGTGAGCGTGGGACAGTGCGACGCCATCACGCGAATCAATGTGGCTTACCCAGGGGCCGAAGGCCTCATCTGGTGCGATTTCGTGCGCGAGCGAGCTTATCCTCAAGGGACTCTGGCAGCTCACGTCCTCGGCTTTGTTGACAGCAACCACAAGGGCCAGTATGGCGTCGAGGCACGCTATGACAGCTGGCTTGATCAGTCACAGCAATGGCAGGGCAACGTGCCTAGCGCCAGCGCGCCCATGACGGACAGCTGGAAAATGTATCTGCCGTCACCCGCCGGCCATGACCTGGTACTCAACCTTGACGTGCCTTTGCAGTACGTGGTAGAAAAGGATCTCCAGGACGCCGTGGCTCGCTATGAGGCCGATGGGGGCACCATCATCGTGGAAGACCCCCGTTCCGGTGCGATACTGGCCATGGCCAACTTTCCCACTTTTGACCCCGGCCATTTCGCTGAGGTAAAAGACCCGAAGGTCTGGGTTGACTCAGCTGTCAGCAGCATTTACGAGCCCGGTTCTGTCTTCAAGTTGGTAACGATGGCCGGCGCGCTGGATGCCGGCTACGTCACGCCGGAGAGCCGGTTTACGGACGAGGGAGCGCTCACCATCGACGGCGGCACGGTCCGCAACGCCCACGACGCAGCTTACGGCAACGTGTCGCTGAACGACGCGCTGGCCTGGTCGATCAACGTCGTGTCGTCCAAAGTGGCCCTTCTCGCGGGCGCCCCAACGTTCTACAAGTACGTAGGCCAGTTTGGCTTCGGCAAACCCACTGAGGTCGATCTGGCTGCCGAGGCGCCAGGCATTGTGAATCAGCCTGGTAGCCCGGGCTGGAGCCGCTTCTCGCTTGCTAACAACTCATTTGGGCAGGGTATTTCTGTGACCCCGCTGCAAATGGTCAATTCGGTCGCGTCGGTCGCGAACGGGGGCCTGCTGATGCAACCGGAGGTCGTACGGTCGATGGTCGAGGACGGCTCGGTGCACCCCATCCCGCCGCGGCTCTTGGGCCGGACCATCCAACCGGATGCCGCCCGGCAGTTGACCAGGATGATGACTTACGTGGAGGACCATGCCAAGGACCCAAGACCTCTGCCGGGCTACCGGGTCGCGGGCAAGACGGGCACGGCCGAGGTGCCAACCGCCCAAGGATACACCCTGGCGACGAGCGACATGAGTTTTATCGCCTTTCTGCCGGCTGCCGATCCACAGATCATCGTCTTGGTCAAGCTGGTACAGCCCAAGCTCGGCACCTGGGCCGAGGATGTGGCCATCCCTGTGTTCGCCGAGGTAGCCCAAAGGGCTGTGCAGATCCTGAACATCGCTCCAGACGACCGGGAGCCCCCGTAACAGAAGAGTTTCCCAAGCCTGGGGTTTCCTTGCCAGGCGACCTCTTTCGCACCGCTCAGAAAGGCGGGCGGGAACTGATTCAGCATTTGGCCAGCTTGGCGGCTTTCGAAGCTCCGCACTGGTGAGAAGCCTGGCCCAACAGGGGCCGCGAGATTGGTTGACAGAGGGACTGGGCATGCTGTTTCGTGACTTGTGGTGCGGCATCGTGGGCGAGCGGCCCACACCGGCCGAACTCGCCGATCACCCGATCACACGGGTAGTCGTGGATTCGCGGCAGGTGGTGCCGGGGGCACTCTTCGTCGCCCTGCCCGGCGAACGGACCGACGGGCACCTGTACCTCGCCGACGCGCTGCGTGCGGGAGCGGTGGCCGCCATCGCGGAACCAAGTGCGCTGGAGATGGGGCTGGCTGCGACCTTTGTCGATAACCGCGGCGAGGTCCTGTCGCCTGCTACGCAGCCGCAGGCGGCGTCCAGGCGGTCACCGTCGGGCAGCGCGCTGGCGCAACCCTATGTGATTGTCGTGCCCAACAGCCTGATGGCCTTGCAGGAAGTAGCGGGCTTCTGGCGATCTCGAATGCCGGTGACTGTCGTCGGCATCACGGGCAGTGTGGGCAAGACGACGACGAAGGAAACGGCAGCGAGCGTTCTGGCCATGCACTATGCTACCCTGCGCAGCGAGGGCAACCTCAACAATGAGATCGGCCTGCCATTGACACTGCTACAGATCACTGCAGCGCACGAGCGAGCCGTGTTGGAGATGGGCACCTATGGTTTGGGTGAGATCGCTCGCCTGTGTGCGCTCGCTCGCCCAACGGTGGGTGTCGTGACCAACATTGGCCCGACGCATCTCGAGCGATTGGGGACCATGGAGCATATTGCGCAGGCCAAGGCGGAGTTGGTGCAGGCGCTGCCCAACGCCGGCGAAGGTGGCGTTGCCATCTTGAACGCGGACGACCCGCGCGTGCTGGCCATGCGGGAGCAGACGCGGGCCAGGGTCTTCACTTATGGCCTGGACACTGGCGCTGACCTGTGGGCAGATGAAATCTTCAGCGAGGGGCTGGAAGGGATTGGCTTCTGCATGCATTTCGGCAAGCAGACGTGGCGTGTCCGCCTGGACATGCTGGGGCGACACAGCGTCCATACCGCTCTGCGCGCGGCGGCTGTGGGCCTCACCGACGGCATGAACATGGGTGAAATCATTGCCGGGCTGCGGTCGGAACGCGGCAACCTCCGCTTGATGGTCGTATCGGGCCTCCGCGATACGACGCTCATCGACGACACCTACAATGCCAGCCCCGTTTCCATGCTGGCTGCCCTTAACCTGTTGGACGATGTGGCCAACAACGATCATCGTGCCGTGGCGGTGCTGGGCGACATGCTGGAACTGGGGCCGTACGAAGTGCAGGGCCACCGGGTGGTGGGCGGGCGGACCGTGCAGGTCGCCGATAAGCTTGTGACCGTCGGACGCCGGGCGCGCTTGATCGCCGAGGAAGCTCTGGCCTCGGGCATGCGGCCAGCCGATGTCTATCCTACGGACAGCAATGAAGAGGCCGTGGCAGTCCTGCAAGGCCTGATGCGCGCAGGCGACGTAGTCCTCGTGAAAGGGTCACGTGCGCAGAAGATGGAAACAATCGTCGATGCCCTTTCCCGGCCTGGCGAGGTTATCCATTGAACAATTTGTTCGAGCGGGCACCGATGTCGTTCGCGCTGACCCTGGCCTCTGTCTCGTTCTTGTTGGCGGTCATCTGGGGGCGCCCCTTGATCGCTGAGCTCAAGCGAAGGCGAGTGGGCAAGCAGATCCGCATCGAAGGCCCGAGCACGCATCAGGTCAAGACCGGAACGCCGACCATGGGCGGGATCATGATCCTGGTCCCGGTATTCGTCGTGACGTTGGTGCTGAATTTCGCCAATCTGATGAGCGGTCTGGCATGGGGCAAGGTAATCCTGCGGTTCTTCAACTTCAGCGAAGGCAGCCCACTCATCGGGAAATCCATCCTTGTGCCGTTGTTTGTCCTGGTGTCGTTCGGGTTCCTGGGTGCCCGCGATGATTTGAAAGGCGTGCGGGAGAAGCGCAGTGACGGCCAGGGACTGCTGGCCCGAGTAAAGGCGTCGTATCAAATTATCCTGGCCTTTTAACCCGCTGGGTATGTACTTCCTCCTGGATTTGCATAGCGTCGCGGTGCCAGGAGTGCGCGAGAAGATCAATATCGGGTTGATTTATATACCTATCGCCATGTTCTTTATCGTTGGCTTCTCGAATGCGGTCAATCTGACTGACGGGCTGGACGGGCTGGCCGGGTCCACCTCGGCGGTCGCCTTCGCAGCCTATGGCGTCATCGCCAACTTGCAAGGTCAGTACCCCCTGATGTCATTCTGTTTCGCCATGGTGGGGGCACTCTTTGCTTTTCTCTGGTACAACGCCTATCCGGCAGAGCTCTTCATGGGCGACACTGGCGCCCT
>CAWEHT010000481.1:0-4945 GCA_963808455.1 uncultured Chloroflexia bacterium
TGTCCTTTCAGCAACTGCGCCTATGATGCCCTCACGGACAGCATCATCAAGTGCGACGCTTGCCAGGGCGACCCGGCCTGCGTGAAGATGTGTCCATCGGATGCGCTGGAATATGTGGCCGATACCGTCTCGACCCACTCCCGACAGAGGGAGTTTGCTGCGAAATTGAAGGCAGCGTTCCAAGAATATCCTTTTTGACAGTGATTGCCCGGTGGTGAAAGGTCGGCAATGAGTTACCTGGCGATTGTGCCGCTTCTCGTGCTGGCGGTGGGGGCCCTGCTGCAGCTGGCGCTGGGCTCCCTCCTGTCGCGCGTCGCGAAGGGCTGGCTGGCAGCCGCGTGCGCGATCTGCGCCATGGCGGTGGTGCTGGGTATGGCGCCGGCCATCGTGGCGGGACGGAGACTGGTATTCGCCGCGGGCGCCTGGGACAGGGGCCTGCCGCTGACGTATGCGGTGGACGGCCTGAGCCAGCTCTTCATGCTGATGGCGACGGGGATCGGCGCGGCCATTTTGATCTACAGCGTAGGCTATATGGCGCACGAACCCAGGGGCACGACACGCTTCTATGTCCTGATGCTGACCTTCATCGCCGGGCTGGTCAGCCTGGTCTCCTCGGCCAACCTGCTGGTGGCCTACCTGAGCTGGGAGGTCATCGGCCTCTGTTCCTACTTCCTGGTCGGCTTCTGGTATAAAGAACAGGCGGCGGCCAACGGCGTGCGCAAGGTGCTGATCATGACGCACCTGCCGGGGTACGCGTTCCTGGCGGCCATCCTTCTGCTCTACACTCGCACAGGCACGGTCGTGTGGACCGACCCGGCCCTGGCGACCGGCTTCACGGGCGGCGTTTTCTTCTTGATGCTGTTGGCGGCCATAGCCAAGTCGGTCCTCTTCCCCCTGCATACATGGATCCCCGAGGCCATGAATGCCCCGACGCCGGTCTCTGCCTTGCTGCACTCGGCCTGCTACGTCAAGGCCGGCGTCTACCTGATTGCCCGGATGTACAGCTTCATGCCGGCGCCGGGCCCGAGCGCGCTTGCGGGCGCCTGCGCCTGCCAATCGTGTGGAGCACGGCCGTGCTGGCGATCGGGTGTCTGACGATGATCGTGGGCATGCTCTTCGCCCTGGTGCAGACCGACCTGAAGCGGCTGCTGGCCTTCAGCACGGTCAGCCAGCTGGGCTACATCGTGGTCGCGTTGGGATTAGGCAGCCCGCTGGGGGTGGCCGCAGGCCTGTTCTATACGCTGAGCCATGGGCTGTTCAAAGGTACGCTTTTCCTGTGCGCCGGCTCGGTGCAGCATGCCACCGGCACGCGCGATATGCGCCGCCTGGGGGCCTGGCCGCCCGCATGCCGCGCACCGCGCTCGTCTGGCTGATCGCGGCGGCCGCCATAGCCGGCGTGCCCCTGACCAACGGCTTCGTCGCCAAGTGGCTGGTCTACAATGCCGCGTTGGAGTCGGGGCAGGTCCTGGTGGCGGCCATCGCCTGGATAGTGAGCGTCTTTACAGCCGTCTACTTCCTCAAGGCAACGGCTACCATCTTCTTCGGGGAGATGCCGGAGGGGCTGCACGCTGAGGGCGTAAGAGAAGCACCTCTCTCCATGGCCCTGGGCATGAGCCTGCTGGCGGCTGCCTGTATCGTCTTCGGGCTCGCACCGCAACCGCTTCTGGCCCCGGTTGTGGCGCCCGCGCTGGCCAGCCTGGGCTTCGTGAGTAAGATCGGCCTTTCCTGGTTTGGTCTCAGCACCGCGTCTGGCAGCCTGCAGATCACGGCGGGAGCCGCGCTCGTCGGCGTGGCCTGCCTTGTGGGCTACGTCCTGTACGCGCTCGGCAAGCCCGCAGCGTCTGGAACGCGGCGGCCGGGAAGCGTGGCACCGGGCGCGAAAGGGACCGCCCTGGCCTTTGCCTACGCCGGAGGGCAAGAGAGCACCGGACCGGGAATGGCTTCTACAACCTATTCCCTGCTCCCTGTTCCCTCGGGCGTGAGCGTGTTCAGCGGCGGAGAGCCGTTGCCCGTGGGCGACAGCGTGGGCGTCGCCGATTTTGTGGGCGTGGCCGAGGACGCCTTCCGGCCGCTCCTCGCCGTGACGGACCCTGACCCGCTCTATCTGGCAGCCTGGCGCGGCGTGCGCGCTGTGGCCACAGGGCTGAACGCCGCTCTGGGGCCCATCGCCGACCACCCGCTGCTGGCGGGCGCCGGCCTGGCGGTCGTGCTCTTCGTCCTGGCGCTGATTCATTGATTTCCGAAGTCTGAGACCTGAATCCTATGACTGCATCCTGGGATCCTGTATTCGCTGTCGCCTTCCTGGCGCTGTTCGCGGCCATTGCGCTCTATTCGCTCTCGGTGGCCGAGGGGAGCCGTGGCTGGTGGGCGCTGCTGGCCGCCCTGGCCCTGCTGATGGTAGGTGGCACGGCAGCGGCGCGCGGCTTGACTCGCCTGTTGGCATTGGACGCAGCGAGCTTCGCTGCGGCGGGGATGGTCTGGTTGCGCGGCAGCACGGAGGCCAGGCGGGCGGCGCGGACCTACCTCGGCGCGCTGATCCTGGCTGCTCTATGCATTGCGGCCGGCCTCTATCTGGGCGGCCTGTTGGGCGGCGGTGGGGCTGTGGGCGGGGAGATACCGTCGGCGCTGGCTCGGGTGGTAGTGGGGCTTCTGATCGCGGGCTTCGCGTTGAAGCTGGCGTTGGTGCCTTGCTACTTCTGGTTGCCCGAGGTTGCCCAGCAAGCGTCTCCCATGACGGTGGCGGTGGTGATCTCGGTGGTCGATATCGGTGCCTTCTGCGAGCTGGCGCAGATCCGGGTAGATGCCCCCCGGGTCTTTGGCGGGGCGAGGTGGCTGTGGCTGGCGGTGGCGCTGGCCTCGATGTTCGGCGGAGCGCTGTTGGCTCTGGCGCAGCGGGACCTGCGCCGCATGCTGGCCTTCTCGACCATCGACGACATGGGCTATCTGCTTCTTGGGCTGCTGGTGGGGCCCGGCCTCGGGCTCACCGGTGCGCTGCTGGGGGCGTTGAGCCATGCGCTGCTCAAGGTAGTGCTATTCGGCTCGCTCGGCCTGGTGGAGCGAGGGACCGGCCGGCACGTCACGCTCGACAGCCGTGGCCTTATGGCCCGCTACCCCGTCAGCGGGGCGTCATTCATCCTCGCCGGGTTGGGGATGATCGGCGTGCCGCCCCTGATGGGCTTCGTAGGGCGCTGGCGTCTGTACCTGGCCGGGCTGCAATACGGCGGCACAGCGCTCCTCGCCGCCATGATGGCCGCCACGGGCCTGGCCCTCCTCTATTATGTGAGGGCGTCGCATCGCGTCTGGTTCGGCCAGCCCGAACAGCCTGTCCGTGAACCGGTGGGATGTCACCCTGAAGACGGCTTCCGTGCGAAGCTCAGCCCACGCCCTGGCGAGGCCGAAGGCCCTGCCGTGCCCGCACCGGCACGGGCCCAGGCACAGGCCAGCACAGCCGGGGGCCCTGCCTCAGGGTCTTCGGATGGGCCCGTTGCTCGACCTTCGATAGCCGCCGAACCGCGCATGGCGGCCGCCTGCCTGGCGACGCTGCTGGTTCTGGCGCTGGTCCTGGGCCTGTTCCCGGGGATGCTAACGGGGTTCTTGCCGTGACGACGGGTCTTCTGGCCAGATTGTTGGCCTTCTCTCGGGGCCGGTCGCCCTGGGTGTATTGCGCCAACGCGGGGTCGTGCAACGGCTGCGACATCGAGATCGCCGCCGCGCTCACCCCACGTTACGATGTGGAGCAAGTGGGTGTGCTGCGCCAGGGGAGCCCGAAGCACGCCGACATCCTCCTGGTGACCGGCCCGCTCACGGCTCGCAGCCGGCCGGCCATTTGCGACATCTACGCGCAGATGCCCGGCCCAAAGGTCGTGGTGGCGGCCGGCTCCTGCCCCGCCTCTTGTAACGTCTTCGCCGGCAGCCCTACCGTCGAGGGCCCCCTCGAGCGGTTCATCCCGGTGGACGTCTACGTGCCTGGCTGCCCGCCACGGCCGCAGGCCGTCCTCGAAGGCATCATCCAGGCTGCCCGCCTGCTGGCGGATAACAGAGGAAGGGGCAACGGTGGCTGATCGGCTGTTGGCCGTCCTCGCGGCGTTCCTGCTATGGCCTGGCCTGGCCGGTGGGGCGCTCTTGGCCTGGCTGTACCTGTGGATCGGACGCAAGCTGGTGGCCCGCCTGCAGGGGCGGCAGGGCCCGCCTTTCTACCAGCCGTTCTTCGACTTCGTCAAGCTGCTCGGCAAAGAGACCGTGGTGCCCCTCGGTGTTGACCCCACATTGTTCTATGCCTTGCCGATCATCGCCCTGGCATCTTCGGTCTGCGCGCTGGCCCTGATCCCTGTGCCAGGAAACCCGCAGCCCGGATGGGGAGGCGACCTGGTACTGCTGCTCTACCTTCTGGAAATGCCTGCGCTCTGCAATATGCTGGCAGGCTACGTTCGCGCTCGATCTATGGCCAGGTCGCCGGGTCGCGCGAGGCTATGCTCTCCCTGGCCCATAACCTGCCCTTCCTGGCGGCTATGGTGGCCCTGGCCCTCCAGTCGCATAGCTTCACACTGGCTTCGCTCGGTCCGGGCGCGGCGCATGGCAGTGCCCTGGCCTGGCTCGTGCGGATCTCGGCCGGCGTGGCTTTCTTGATGGCCTTCCCGGCGCGGCTCAAGCTGAATCCTTTCTCGATCCCCAACGCCGAGCAGGAAATCCTCGCTGGAGCTCACACCGAGTACAACGGCGCGCCGCTGGCCTTTTTCGAGCTGGCGCACGGGCTGGAGCTGGTGGCCATGGTCGAGCTCTTTGGGGTCTTCTTCCTGCCGGCCCTGGCGGGGATCCTGGGCTGGCTGCTCTACCTGGTGCTGGGCGTCGTGCTCGTCTCGCTCGCCGTCGGGCTCGCCGCGGCGACGGCCAGGCTGAAGATCAACCAGGCTTTCGCGTCTATTGGCGCTGGGGAGCGCTGGCGGCG
>CAWEHT010000482.1:0-3157 GCA_963808455.1 uncultured Chloroflexia bacterium
GGATGCCGATCCAGCGCTGCTTCTTCCGCTTCGGCGTAGCGCTTCGCCGCGTCTTGAAAGCGGCGCACGCTATCGCGAAAGAGCAGCAGCAGGGCAGCTTCAGCCATGCCGGCACCAAACGATCGCCCGTGACTTCGCGGCACGTTGGCCGCGGCCCGGCACGGCCTTGCGGGTCTTGGAGGGAGCCAAAGATCGCCTCCTGATTCTTTACTTCGGCTTGGTGGTGATGGCCTGTCATTATACCACCACGAAGGCTGCCTGCTTCCCACGGACCGAGGCTGCTCAGGGCGAAATCATGTTGCGGGACCACGCCAGGCCAGCACGCTCAGTTGCGTCCACCCGGCTCGCTTGCCGCGCCCCGGCGGGCTAATTCGCACAGGATGGACAGGATAGGCCGGATAGACACGAAGGTCCCGGCACGGGATGGATGTTTTTTGGGCCTAACCCTGTCTATCCCGTCGAATCCATCCCCGTTCGGGGACGTGCGTGTGCATCCTGTGATGGCGGCTGGTCCCAGCGGCGCGCGCCGCCCCCGTTGCGGTTGCCACACTGGAGGCCGGCTGCAACATGGAATGGCCTTGGAGGCTGCTCCCTTCAGCCTCACTAGGGGCGACATACAACTCATTGCTCGCTTTGATAGTCCGAGTTGCCAGGTCGTTCGACCGGATTGCCGATGTCCACGCTGCCGGTCTTCAGCGCGTTCATGCCATGCATGGGCTTCCCCCATCGTGTTTGTTTGACGCCGTGGCCGACTCGACTCAGGCAATCCCCGGCTCTGCGCTCATGCCAGCGGCACAGCGAAGGCTCTGCCGCCACATGGCAAACCCCGTTTGAAATATGCGGACCTGACTGGCGAAGGGCAACTGGCTCAGCTCGTCCTCGGCCATCAAGGCGCTGTTGGGATTGTAGTCCACCAGCACCACGACGAACTGGAACCGCCCGATATCCCCGCGAAGGTCAGCGTCTTCATGGCCTCAAGCCGCCCGGGCGGCTGCTCGTAGAGGCCGAGCGCGAGCTTCTGCCGGAAGACCGTCTCGCACTCCTCGGCGAACTTGTCGGCCCTCGCCTCGACGGCACGGTAGTAGCGCGCCAACTGTTCGTGCACCGTGCCGATGTCGCCGTTGAGGGCGAACTTGACCTCCAGGATGCAGGGAGCGACTTCCTGGCCGCGTCGCCTGCAATCGCGTGGCCAGAAGCATCCGATCAGATCGAAGCGGTCCGTCCCGCCGGTCGCATACTGCCGGTCAACGATGAAGTACTCGCTGCTGTTGCGCATCTCCCGGTTGTTCGCCCTGATGATGAGCTGCTCGTACTCGATTTCCAGGGATGGCTTGCTGTGCATGATGACGCTGTCCTTGAGTGAGGGGAGCGCGGCCAGGAAGTGGCCCACCACCGCGGCGTCAACGAAATCCCCCAGAACCATACCATCCAGGTACTTTTCATGGACGTGGGGACGATACAGGCCGGGCCGCGCCTCTTCCAGGCGGAGCAGAGAACAGCCCTTGAAGTAGATGTTCAGGTAGTCCTTGCGGATTTCCAGGTTGAGGTCCTTGTCCTTTTGCACCCTTTGCACGAGCGGGGCAAGGAAGCCATTCTGTAGGCAGTCCATGAAGCTGGACGATAACTGTCTCATGAAATAAACCTCGATCTTGTAATCGATGGAATATGCGAGAGCCGAGAGGCTGCTGGCTATTCGACCCTCACCTTCATCGCCGCCACCGGCAGCTCGAATACCCGTGCCCCCTTGAGGTAGGCAACGTACTCTTCCGTGGTGAGCCATACCAGGCCCGGCTCCTCGCACCCCTTGCGACCGCAGACTGCCGCGGTCTCCGGATAGCCGACCGGCCGGACCGACGCCACATACTTATTGGTCCGGCCCTCCGGCTTGCCGTGCTGGCTACAGCGGATGAGTGCCATGAGCTCCTCTCCCTAACCTCTCTTTGGGGCGAGGACGCCCGTGCCGAAGACGCGCTCAGTTCGACACTTCACCATCTTGTTCTAGATGTTGACGAGTGTCTCGCGCCCTCGAGACAGCCGCGCCGTGATCATGCCAACCGCCGATGGTGCTCGGGAAAAATCAGGGTCAACGATCAACGGGCGGTGGTCGCTGAGGTGGCGCCAGTTCTCAAAGTCACCGACCTGAGCGGATCGCAGGTGGCGCAAAGATGCCTTTGGCAGGAAGCAGAGCCGTTGCTGAAAATGCAAGCCGGGATAACCCCTGAAAGGCTTTCTCCGACCCACGTACTCTTCATTCAGGTGGGTCAACCTCCGCCAGGAAATGTAGCTGCTTGCCAATAAGCAGGCCCTCCATCGGCACCTGGACATGGCGCATGTGCGGCATGAGGTATTTGCGATACTTCATCCCCGCAAGGATCACGAACTGGTCTTGCTGAAGGTCGCATACCTTTTTCAGATCCTCGACCACTCCTACGGCCCACTTCCGGACGTCAGCCTCTCCCAGAGTCTTGAGAGTGCAGTTGTACGGCTCGATGACGCGGTCCAGCGGTACCAGCCCCCACTTGATATTGGTGGCGAATCGGCCATGCTGCATTCAGGTGACCGGCTGAGAGATCCGGGCGAAGGCGAAGCCTCGAGCGCCGCCAACTAATTGCCGGCTAACGGCAGGCCATTTCGGTCCCCCAACACAGGACAGAACCGGGGATATCGAAGCAGTAGGAGAGGGGCGTGAGCGCTGAAGCGGCGACAGGCGGGGTTGAGGCGTGAGTCAGAATGCGGCCTGGCGCAGCGGCACGTAGCAGGTGCGGGCTTGAGGCGAAACGGCAGGTCGGTTGGCCGAGTCAATGGCGTTGGTTGCCCGGGGCTGGGCGAGGAGTTGAGGGGGCGACGGGAAAAGAGGGTAAGCGGCGGCGGGCCACGCCGAAAATGACGAGGCCAGAAAGCGCAGTGGCGCCTGTGCAACGTCAGCAGCCGGTGGCGGCGGTGGCCTCCCGGAAGAGACGGGCCAAAGTGGTCAGGTTGAGCCAGACATCGGCCAGGAAGGCCAGGGCCCGGCTGCGGGGTTCGCCGTAGACGGGCAAACGCTTGAGGTCAGCGTGTTCAAAGAAGGCGTTGCGGCCCTCGACGGCATTGCGGGCGCGATGATAGAGTTGCTTCCAGAGCTCGGAGCCGAAGGGCACATCGCGGACCAGGCGCAGGG
>CAWEHT010000483.1:0-4497 GCA_963808455.1 uncultured Chloroflexia bacterium
CAGCCTCCCGGGCGACCTCTGGCGCGCCCTGGGTGGGGCTCGCCGTGGCGGATACCGGCCCCGGCATCTCCGCCGAAGAGCAAGGGCGTCTTTTCGAGCGCTTCTTCCGTGGTGAGACCGCCGTGCAGAGCAAGGCGCCGGGCAGCGGGCTCGGCCTGGCCATCTGCCACGAGATCGTCAAGCTGCACGGTGGGCGGATGACGGTCGAGAGCCAGCCGGGGCTGGGGAGCACCTTCACCGCCTGGCTGCCGGCGAACGGCGCCATGGGGACAGGAACGAGCGGCCAGGCGTGACCGAAGAGCCCCTTCCCGCCGCTGCGCGTTTCCCCGTGGCTGCGCCTCCTGCCGGCGAGGCGCCCCTCTTGTCATGCTTCTGAGCCCGGTCCTCTGCACAGAACGCGCCTTCCGCCCGATATAGAATATGAGAGAGATGTAGAAGCCGGGTCAGCCGTTGAGCAAGGTCGCGAGGGCGGACCCGGCAGGGAGGCACCTGTGGCGGTCGTAACCTGCAGCGAATGCGATAGTTTGATGAGCTCGCGTTGGGTTATCTGCCCCAGCTGCGGTGCTCCTGCCCCACGAGCGGGGGAAGGAGCGCGCCCGCAGGGCGACCAGCCGAGAACCGTCATGTATTGCAGCGTGTGTGATGGTCTGATGAGCTCGCGTCTGGCGACTTGCCCTAATTGCGGTGCGCCTGCATCCATGGCCGAACCTGTCGCCACGACGCGCGGCCGCACCCGTCATTCAACCCCGCCGGCCCCGTGCTCCCGCGCCCCGCATACGCGTGGGCGGGCCGGCCGTCCTTGGCAGTGCCTGCACGGTGGTCCTGATCCTGGCGGCGGTCCTCCTCCATCCGACACTCCTGCCCTCGCAGGCCGGCCCGTCACAGGTGGGGTATCTGTGGTGGCCGGGTGACCCGGCCGAGTCGGTGGTGTTGTACGGCAACCAGCACCAGAGCGAGGCCAGCAACCTGCAAGAGCTACACCAGTGGGAGGACCGTCACGAGGCCTGCCTCATGGATGCCGGAACTCGCGCTGAGGTCATCGGATCCGACCAGCTCACATTCACCAGGGTCTCGGTCATGGCCACAGCGGGCGCATGCGCCGGCTTTCGGGGCTGGGTGTCCAGTTCCACCTGGCACGACAGCTCACCTTGAGGATTCTACCACCCAAATGACCATCGCAATTTCACAAGGCCGCCTCAGGGCCAAAGTGCAGGGCTATACGGCTGAACTGGAGCAGCCGTGTCCGAGAGCCCCGCGGATCTGCGGGGCTCTCGGACACAGCTGCCAGGCTGCAGGCCGCCAACGAACGGCTCAAGTCGCTGAACGAGCTCAAGAGCTAGTTCGTGTCGAGCGTCTCCCATGAGCTGCGCACCCCTCTGGCCAATATCAAGCTCAAGCCGAAGAACAGCAACACCTAACGGCAACCTACTGGAATTCTCATGCTGTTGAGTCCGTACGCCTGCACAGAACGCGTCCCCTGCCCGATATGAAATGCAGGATGAATGTAAATGCTGGGCCCGCCGCTCTGCAAGGACCCAAGGGCGGGCTCGCCGGGGAGGCATGCCATGGCCATCGTAACCTGCACCGAATGCGATAGTCTGATGAGCTCGCGTTTGGCGAATTGCCCCAACTGCGGTGCGCCCGCCCCAAAGACGGGGGCAGGAACGGGCTCGCAGGGGGAAGCGCCGAGAACCATCGTGCGTTGCAGCATATGAGATGCTCTGATGAGCTCGCGTGTGGCAAATTGCCCTGAGTGCGATGCGCCCACCACCACGGCCGTACCAGTCGCTGAAGAGCGCGTGGCTGCATCCGTCCTTCAATCCCGCCCATCCCGCCAAACCCGCGCCCCCATGACGCGCTTGCGCGTCGGCAGGCCAGCCCTCCTTGGCTGCGCCTGCGCGATGGTCCTGATCCTGGCGGCCGTCTTCTCCCATCTGAACCCCCAGCCCTCTCAGGCTGCCTCGTCACAGCGGGGATACCTGTGGTGGCCGGGTGACCCGGCCGAATCGGTAGTGTTGTATGGCGACCAGCACCAAGACGAGGCTGGCGATCTGCAGACCCTTCAGCAATGGGAGACTGACCGCACGGCCTGCCTAATAGACGCCGGGACTCCCGCCGAGGTCATCGGGGGTGGCCAGCTTACATTTAGCAAGGTCTTGGTCATGCCCACTGCGGGCCCCTGCGCCGGTTTCCGGGGCTGGGTTTCCAGCACCACTTGGCACGATGGCCCGCCGTAAGGCTTCCACCACACACCCTTCGCCCCGCCGCGTTTCTATTTGGCGGCGCAGTCGTCTACGAACATGTAGCGAGCGCACGGATGGCACCTCAGGCAGGCGCAATTCGTATGCCCGTTCGTGGACGGCCGCGGGAACCCCGCCCCCCGAGCTAAGCCGGGCCCCCGCCGTCGCGGCTTGACAGGCCGGCAGGTGCTAACTAAAATCCAGACTTGTCGGCAGGCGCATAGGCGGAAGGACCCCCATGACTAAAGTCTACAGCATCGCCAACCAGAAAGGCGGGGTCGGCAAGACCACCACTACTTTGAGCCTGGGTGCGGCTCTCCTGGAGGCCGGCAAGCGCGTCCTGCTGATCGATATGGACCCGCAAGCCTCCCTCACCGTCTGCCTGGGGCTTGCGCCGGACGACCTGGCGATCACCGTTTACAACGCCCTCTTGTCCAGCATGCAAGGCGAGGAGGTTTCCCCGACCCTGGCCGAGGCCGTGATCCTGACCAATGCGGGGCTGAGCCTGGTGCCGGCCAACATCGAGCTGTCCCAGGCGGATCTCGATCTCGTGCGCGAGCCGCTGGGCGTTTATGCCCTCAGGGATTCCCTGGCCCCGGTAAAGGGGGCCTATGATTATGTCTTGATTGATTGCCCGCCCAGCCTCGGCATCCTCACCACCAACGCTCTGGCCGCCTCCGACGAGGTGCTGATCCCGCTCCAGGCGGATTGGCTGGCCCTCAAAGGGGTGAGCCTGCTGCTCAACACGGTCGCCAAGATCCAGAAGCGCGCCAATCGCGACCTCAGCATCTGCGGCATTCTCCTCACCATGGCGGATATCCGCACCGCACACGCTCGCGAGATCATCGCCACCACCAAGGAAGCCTTTGCCGGCAAGATCCACGTTTTTGACACGGTGATCAAGCTCAACGTACGCTTCAAAGAGGCGCCCATCACCAGCATGAGTGTGCTGACCTACGCAGGCGATTCAGGCGCGGCGCAAGCTTATCGCGACCTGGCGCTGGAGGTGGTTGGATGAAGCGGGCCAGCGTGACACCCGAGAACACCGAAGAAGATGGCCGGCGCCGACCTTCTGGATCGGCTCTTCGACCAGCAGGGCCTGCCGGATGCAGGGTTGACACCGCGAGATAGCCCTGGATCGCATCTCACCCGACCCCAACCAGCCGCGCAAATATTTTGCGGAGCCAGCCCTGCAGGAGTTGGCCGCCTCGATCCGGGAAGTAGGCGTGCTCCAACCCATCCTGGTGAGCCGCGATGGCAGGGATAGATATCGTCTGGTCGCAGGCGAGCGGCGCTATCGGGCTGCCAAGATGGCGGGCCTGACCGGCGTCCCCACGATGGTGGTGGACCCGCTGGCGAGCGACCAACGGCTGGTCATGCAGATCGTCGAGAACATCCAACGCGAAGACCTCAACGATCTGGAGCGGGCACAGGCCCTGGAGGCGCTGCAGGCGACCCTGGGCAGCTCCTGGCCGGAGATCGCCAGGAGGGTGGGGCTGAGCGAGGGCAGGGTGCACCAGTTGCGCCGGCTGAAGAACCTGGCCGAGCCGATCCAGGAAGAGATCCGCGCCGGCCGGCTCAGCGAGAAAGACAGCCGGCCCTACCAGGGCCTGGCCCGTGAGGAGCAGCTCCAGCTACACCAGCTGCGGCGGAGCGAGGACCTGACCCCTGTCAGGTCGCCCGGGTCGCCGGAGAGCTGAAGAAAGGTGTACCCGGGTACACCCTACGAGGAAATGGTCCGGCAGGCCAAAGACCAGCGGCGCCCTGCCCCGGCCGCGGCACCACCCCCGCCCCGCATCGAGGGCTTCGAGCGGCCATCGCCGCCCTGGATCGGGAATGGGCAGCGCTTGACCTGGCCCGGGTGGATCGTGCGGCGCTTGCGGCGGTCCTGGCGGGCCTCAAACTGCGCGTCGAGGCGATGTTTGCCGCTTTGTAGGCGCCGGGGCACGCACGCGTCACCCCTTCGGCCCGCCCTCCCACGCGCCGCACGCCGCGCCAACACCACGATCCCCACATGGGCCGCCATGACCTCGCGGCCCAATCGTCTGCAAGCCAAGTCGGGCGTCCGCCGGCCCGCCTCAACCGAGACGGGCCGCCCGCGCGCACATGCCGCCCGGTTGCCCAGGTCGAGCCAACCGGTGGCAACCACCTGTCCTCACGGTCTGGCAGAGACATCCTTCCCTGCTCGCCGCCAAAGGGCCGAAGGCCTCGGAGGACCTGCAAGGCCGCGTGGGGCGGGGTCGGGGGATGGCGACCA
>CAWEHT010000484.1:0-10329 GCA_963808455.1 uncultured Chloroflexia bacterium
GCCACTTCAGCAAGACATCATCATCCACGACGTGGTCTCGCTGCTGGTCAACGGCGCCGATATCTTCGTGAGCCTATCGGCGGGCGATGGACAGACCGACACCACGGTGGCCATGAACCCCAACGGGCTGACCGGGCCGACCGACGTCACGACCAATCCGCGCAAGATCGTGGACATCAACGAGTCGGCCGCCTGGGCCGACCCCAACTATAGCTACGGCCTGACCTTCGAGCCCGAATACGTCATCGACAGCGGTTCGACCGATGCCGGCGGCGTGACGCTCAACGACATCTATAACAACTCGCCGTGGAACCTGCTGATCGATCCGCGGCTGCGACACAACCAACAACCACCGAACGGGCTGGACCGGCCAGCAGAACTTCCATTCCGGGAACGCCGCGGGTCAACCTGGCCGCCCCGGCGGATGATGTGTTGATGCTGGCCCAGGTGGAAGACACGAACGGGAACCCGATCGATCCGGTAGACACCTTGCCACGCCTGATCGGCGGCACTTCCTGCTCCACGCCGGAGATCGCCGGGGCGGCCGCAGTCGTGCGCCAGGCGGCGGCCTTGCTGGGCCACCTGCTGACGGCACGCCAGACGCGCGACCTGCTGGTGGATAACGCACGCCCGAACAACCTCCCGGCGTTCGACCTGAACGATGACAACGTCGGCCCGGCGCTGGACCTGACCAGGGCCGTCGAGACGCTGTTTGACAGGGAAGGGGCGACCGGCCAGCCGTCCTTCGTGCGCATTGCGGTGGCCCAGCGCAAGACCGTGCTGACCTATACCGATTTCCGCAGCAGCTTCTATTCCGACACGCCCCAAGACCCTGCCGCGGCGACGGCGACCATCGACCTGAGCCAGGGCCTGGTCTCCCGTCGAGCCGGACCGACGAGAGCGTGGGGGCAACGGGCGACAACGTGAATTACCCGATCACCTTCGCGGCGGATGCGGCCTACGTGCCGGCCGGCGCCGCAGCGTACAGCTGGAGCCTGCAGCTGGGAGGCCGTACGGTGGCAGTGCCCGGCGCCTCGTACAACCCGCGCTATCCCTTCCTCCGCCTGCTGCCTTCGGAGATCTTCGGGCTGCTGGGCGCGCCGGTCACGGCGCTCACCAATTGCGTGGGTCGCGGTGACCGTCACCGGCCCGGGCGGCGCCTCGTTGACCGAGAAAGTGACCTTCAAGGGCCAGGCCGCCGCGAATACAGCCACGCCGTGCCTCCGACCTTCAACCCCGTCTATCAGCCGGGTGGCGGGAACCAGCTCGAAACCTTCACGTATGACCTGCGCGGCCTGGCCGATGGCAACGTCGGCCTGGCCGACGGCGGTGTGTTGCTGGTGAGCGACATCGACCGGGCCGTGCCGCAGGCGTTCCCCGACGATGACCTGAACGCGCACGGCTTCGAGGTGAAGCTAAGCGGGCTGACCGGCGTCGTAAGCATCTCCAGCTCCAGGCTGCCGCACGGCGCGTGGGAACGTACGGCATCGCGCTCCGCGGCACCAAGCGCGGCACGGAGATCGCGGACAGCACCAGCCCCTGGCAGCCGCTCCGCTACGCGCCGGCCATGCAGGCCTACCCGCTGACGCCGAAGATCCAGGCGAAGGCTTCGCTCGAGAATGGGCAGGCGCCGCTGTGGTACGAGGTCGCCGACACCAAGCCGATTACCGGCTCGACCAAGTTCGCCGTCACCTACGACGTGCGGCAAGTGCCAGGGGCGAAGGGCGCCATCCTGGAGTTCTCGGCGCCGACGTACAACTTCGCCGACGCACTCTATTTCACGGGTGATTTTGGCGCCACAAACACCGACGTCAACAACTTCACCAACCCGAACGGCGACCGCTTTGACAGCGGCGACAATTATGGGCAGCCGGGCGGGGTGGCGCGAGGGTGCGCGTGGCGGCACCGCCGGGATCGCGACCATCGACGGGGCGGCCATCGGGCTGGCTATCCCGGGCGGGCGACTGCGACAGCACATATCAGGTGCGGGCGTGGGCCACCGACGGGCGGGGCCAGCTGATCGGCGTGGCAGGCAATCCTGCATTGCTGAGCTACACCGACTTTTCGCGGGCCGGTTGCCAACAGTGAGAGGTGGGGGCGCGCCCCTGGCGAGTCCCCCTTCCCGTGTTTGTGCCGCTTTCTTCGCTGGGGGCCAGCCGGCCCCCATTCCGGTACCTTTTGGTGTCTTGCTTTGGGCCGGCCTGGCCCCATACCGATGCCTCTTGATTTCTCAGTTGGGGGCCGGCCTGGCCCCCAACGTGATGCCCTGATGTTTCTTTGCCGGGGGCCAGGCGGCCCCCCGTGCGGTTGCCCTCTCGTTTTCCTGCCGGAGCCGCCTTACGGAAGCCGAAAGCGTGGGCCTCGCGGGCGCTTACGCGCTGCGTTTGCGGATTGGATGCGATATGGGAAGGCCGTTGCCGATCTCCACTGCGTCTGGGCCGCACGCGGGATGCCCCCAGCCGCCCTTGCTGGTCGTGTGGCCGCTGGCCGCGTCGACCTGCGTGTCGAATACGATGTTGTCATCACCCGTCGGGCTGACGCCTTTGGGCACGAAGTCTAGTGCCAGCGCGTGCCGGATTTTCCAAGCGATGATGTGGTCGGTGCAGGATGTATCGCCGCTCACGCCGATGGCACCAAGCAGGGTGCCCTCCGCGTTGTAAAGGGCCAGGCCCCCGCCGAAGACGTTGACTCCACCTATCCGCTTTCCCACCATTGGATCGTTGGCCTGGCCAAAGGATCTCCGCATCGCCCTCGTAAGCCACGGTCGTGTTGACCGGATTGCTGAACTGGAGCCCAAACAGGCTGCCGCCAGGCTGTACGGCAGAATACAGGTTGGCCGTCGATAGCGACAGATGTGGCAGGCTAAAGGCGTTGGCGGTGTTCGCCTTCTGCGCCGATATGACGCGGCTGCCCGGCCATTGGTCGCCACGATTCTGGCCCGAGAAGGCCACGGCGCACACTTCGCCATCGCGGTTCACGATTGTGGCCCACATGTTGAGGCCGAACCCAGCGTTCCGCTGGGCAACGACGTCTTTCAATACACTCGTGAGGCGGGCATGATCGGGCAACTCGCTGCAGGAGCTGCCTCGCAACATGGACTGCCCTGTACTGGTGACCGGTTGATTAGCTGCCATACGCCCCCCATCTAACCGTATTGCCGATAGCGACCCTGACCTCTCGCGAGGTACCTGCTGCGCGCTATGAGCGGTCCAATATCAGCATAACTGTAGGAGCTGAGCCTTGTCTGTAACGCGGCCTCACTCTGGGGTGGCTGCGGAGCAGCGTACGCCTGGTTCCTCATCTGGCTCTAACTCATATAGGGAAAGAAACTCAAGAAGTGCGGGCGCCAGGCCGGCCCCCGCCACAGAACCGTGGCTAGTGCGTGTGCAGGGAAGGCCTTCGGTAACAGCGTCTGTCATGCTGACCGCAGTGCATAGCTCGGGTGCACGCGATAACCAGCGCCGCGGCGGGACGCCAGCGAAGCATCCGTCTTCGTGCCACCGAAAGGGTTCCCTGTTTCTGCACTAGGCCCGCTGCGTCACAAATTGCCCGGCGCCAGGGCCTGCCTTGAGGCCGGCGCGCCGGCCTCCGCCGTCGGAAGCCGGGGCGGCGCTGCCCAGCGCTTCCTGTGGCAGCACGAAGGAGCTAACTTCGGCGCGCAGCTGCTCGGCGAGCGCGGCCAATTCTTGCGACTCCGCGGAGAGCTGCTCGACCTGGGCCGTCAGTTCCTGGGCAGTCGCCGAGATCTCCTGCATGGAGGCCGAGTTTTCTTGGGCGGCCGCTGCCACATTCTCGGCAGCCCCTGAGACTTCGCCGACCGCACGGGTGATGGCACCGGCGTCCTCGGCGTTCGCCGCGCCGGCTGAAGACATCACCTGGAGCTCTCGCGCCATCTCCTGCGACAGCTCCTGCATGCTTTCTGTCTGGCGCACGACCCTGGCCACCGCTTCCCGGTTCTCTTGCGCTGCCTCCACGATTTGCGCCAGGGCCTCGCCCGCCCTGGCCGACCCCGCCTGGCCGCGCTCCACATTGGCGACCTCTTCGGCAGTGGCTTGCGCGGCCTCCTCGGTGCCGCGCTGCACGGCCCGTACCAGATCGGCGATCTTCGCGAGGCGCCGCCGGACTTCTCGGCCAGCTTGCGCACCTCTTCGGCCACCACGGCGAAGCCACGGCCCTGCTCGCCCGCCCGGGCCGCCTCGATGGCCGCGTTGAGCGCCAGCAGATTGGTCTGGTCAGCAATGTCCTGGATGGTGGAGACAATCTGGCCGATCTGCTCGGAGCGCTGGCCCATTTCCTGCATCCGCTGTGCCACCAGCCGCGTGCTTTCCTGGATGGCCCGCATGCCGGCGATCGTCTCCTGAACTGTCTGGGCAGTGCTGGCGGCGGCCCGCACCGAGCGTGTGGCCGTGCGGTCCCCGGTCCCCGCAGCCTCCACCACCTGGCCGAGGATCTCGGCCAGGCGCGCCAGCGAAGCCGAGGCCTGCTGCACGGCCTGGGCTTGCTGCTGCGTGCCCCCGGTGATCGAGGCCACCTTCGTGCTGATCTGGTTCATGGCCGCAGTGACTTCGCCGGTGCTGCCGGCCTGGTCGGTGCTGCCCTGCGTCACCTGCTGGATGGTCATGGTGACCTGGGAGGTGGATGCCCCGGCCTCCTCGGCTGCCGCGGCGAGCTCGGTGCTGGCATCGCCCACCAACGCGGCGCCATTGGCGACCTGGCCCACCAGCGTGCGCAGGTTGGCCAGCATGGCCGCAAGCGCTTCGCCCAGCTCGTCGCGTTCCGACCTGGGCACCAGCTCGACGGTGAGGTCACCGGACCCGATGGCCTGGGCTGCGGTGGCCACCTCTCGCAGAAAGCCGAACATGTGGCCGAAGCCGTGGCCCAGCGCTCCGATCTCGTCGTGGCGCCGCATGATGGCGTCTCGCGTCGATTGGCTCATGCCGCGGTTGAGGTCGCCCAGCGCCATGTGTTCGGCCACGCCGATCAGCACTGCCAGCGGGCCCGTGATATTGCGGCTGATCAGCAGGCCGAGCCCAACCGCCGCCAGGGCAGCGAGGCAAGCCGCCGCCAGAAGCCACAGGCTGGCATGGGCGAAGGTCACAGCGTTCTGTGCCTCTTGGGCCTGGGCTGCCTGCCCATCGACCTCGATCAGGGCCGCCGAGCGCGCCGTCCAGCGCCTGGCGGCTGACGGCCGCCGGAGCGTTGGCTGCCAGCATGCCGAGCGACTCCTGTGTATTGCCGGCCCTGGCGGCTGCCAGCAGATCGGCCACGGCTTTCTGGTATGCGGGCCAGGCCTGGTTTAGCTGGTCCAGGGCCGCCCTCTGCTTGTCGCTAAGCTGGCCGGCCCCATACAGGGCCAGCTCCTTGCTCGCCTCGGCTTCCTCGGCGGCGATGCTGCCCGCCAGCTGCGCCTGCTCCGATGGCAGCAGCATGAAGCGGTAGACATCGCCGCGAATGGTGAAAAGCTGGACCTGGGCTGCGCCCAGTTCCTGGATGGGCAGGGTCGAGCCCTGGTAGATGCTCGTGCCGCCCGCATCGATGGCCTGCATGCCCAGCCGCCCGGTCAGGGCGACGCCGGCAAGCAGTAACAACATGCAGAGAAAACCGCCCGTGATCTTGACACCCATCTTGATATCCGCCAACCATCCCGCCATGCTGTGCCTCCTCCAAACTTGGACACGACTTGCCGGCAGTTGGACCTTCAGGGAGCCCATCGCCGATGGGCCCGAAGCCATCCCTCCAAACCTGGACGTGATATGCCGGCAGTTGGACCTCAGCAGCGTCTACAGTCTGATATCGGCAGCGATGAGCAGAGTGCATGTAAATGACGCGTAAAAAGTGGCATAAAATCGTGGGGAATGGCAAGGAAGGGCGGCGGAGTGTTTCAGATGATCGATCAAGTAGGCTGGAGCAGGCCGGGGCGGCTCGAGCTCCGCCCCGGGAGGTCATATTCTTACCGGTTCCGGCTCTTGGCCAGGTTGCTCACTTTCGAAACCAGGGCCGCCACGCTGTACGGCTTGGCGATGAAATCGTCCGGCATCTCCGCGACGCCCTGCGTGCGAAAACGGCGCTCGGCCTCTTCCTCGTCGTACCCTGACGACAGGATCACCCGCACCTCAGGATCGGCCAGCCGCAACCGGTGCAGCGTCTCTTCGCCTCCCACCACCGGCATCAGCAGGTCCAACAGCACTACCTGCACCTCGGCGCGATGCTCCAGATAAGCCGCCAGGCCCGCTTGCCCATCGCCGGCCGTGAGCACACGGAATCCCGCCATCGCCAGGATATCGCTGAGCGCCTCGCGGACCGGGGCTTCGTCGTCGATCACCAGCACCAGCGGCGCCCCTTCCGCCCGGCGAGCCGCGCCATTCCTATCGTCCGGCAGGGCCCCCAGGCCGTCTGACGCGGCCGCCCCGGCGGGCAGCGCTTCCCCGGCCTCCGCCGGGCTGCCCGCGCCTGCCCCCGGCACCGGCAAGAAAACGGCAAACGTGCTGCCCTGGCCGGGCACGCTGGCCACGCTCAGCCCACCGCCGTGCGACCGCACGATGCCCAGCATCGCTGCCAGCCCCAGGCCGCGCCCGGTGCCTTTGGTGCTGAAGAAGGGGTCGAAGATGTGGGCCCGCACGGCCTCGTCCATGCCCCGCCCGGTGTCGGCGACTTCCAGGCAGACGTAGCGCCCGGGCGGCGGCACGGCCGTGCTGACGAAGCGCCGGGCGTCCTCGCCCGGCAGGACCGTATAGGGCGAAGTGCGGACCCAGATGCGCCCGGCCCCTTCCTCGAGGGCCTCGGCCGCGTTGATGACGAGGTTCATCACCACCTGCTGCAGCTGGGCGCGGTCTGCTTTGACGATCGGCAGGTCGTCGGCCAGCGCCAGGCCGAGCTCGGCGGTCCTCGGGATGGCCGTCTCCAGGAGCTCGAGGTTGTCGCGGACCAGGGCGTTCAGGTCTGTCTCGACCACACAGGTCTGGCCCCGGCCCGCATAGGCCAGGAGCTGGCGCGTCAGATCGGCGGCGCGCTGGGTTGACTTGAGGGACTTGGCCAGGTGCGAGCGCGCTGGATGCCCCTCTCCCAGGGTGGAAGCGGCCAGGCTGGTCTGGGCCAGCACGCTGGTGAGCAGGTTGTTGAAGTCGTGGGCGATGCCACCGGCCAGCATGCCGATGCTCTCCATCTTCTGCTTTTGCAGGCTGGCCTCTTCTTGCTGCTTTAGCGCTGTCACGTCGCGACCGATGCAGGCCAGCAGCCGGCCCCGGCCGGTGGAGATGCGATAGGCCCCCGTCTGCAGGATGTGGCGGCCGCCATCCGGCCTCTGGATGGCGATGTCGATCAGCGGGCCCGGCGCAGCCGCGGCCTCGCCGGAAGGGGCGCCCGCAAAGAGCCCACGCAGCTCGCGGTAGATCGCCGCGCTCCACAGCCCGCCCGGGGCGAGCTGGGAGTACACGTCCCAGATGAAGCGCCCTTTAGCCGCAGCGATGGGCAGTCCGGTGATTTCGGCCAGCGCCGGGTTCCACTCGATGAACGCGGCCGCGGGCGTCGGTCACGAAGATGCCGTCCGACGACTGCTCGACCACCCGGCGGACGAGCGCTTCGGTCTGGTGGAGGGCCTCCTCGGTGCGCCGCTGCTGAGTAATGTCCACACCGACGAGATGAATCGCCGGCCGGCCCCGATAGACGGTCGGGCTGGCCGCCACTAGCGCCACCGCCTGCCCGTTGTCCAGGCGCCTGAGCCTGCGCTCAACGAGCGGGATGGGCACCTGGTCGCGCGCGACGCGCGCCAGGCGTTCACCGGCGCTCTCGCGTTCCTCAGGGTGGACCAGGTCGAGGTAGTCCCGGCCGACCACATCCTCAGGGCGCGAGGCGCCCAGAAGCTCCATGCCTGCGGCATTGATGTAGACGATCTTGCCGTCAACCTGGATGTAAATCGCGCTGGGAGAGAGCTCGACCAGGCTACGGTAGCGGGCTTCGCTCTCGCGTAGCACGGCCTCGGCGCGATCCCGCTCGGCCAGCGCCCGAAGGGTGACGAGCCCGAACGCCACGTCGCCCGCAAGCTCGGCCAGCAGGGGCAGCTCCATCTCGTCGAATGCCTCGGCCTCGCCGGAGATGATCCCCAGCACCCCCAGGTCGCGCCCGCCGGACCTGAGCGGCATGGCCGCCGCGGCGGACGGCCCAGCCGCCCCTTCCGGCCGCGGCCCGGCTGCCCAATCAGAGGGCCAGTCCGGGCCCCGGGTTACGGCCGGCTCACCGTTGCCGAGGGCTGCCAGCGCCCAGGCGCCGCTGCAGCACGGGCAGGGCCGCACCTTCGTCGTCAACGGGCACCGCACCGGCCGCCAACCCGGCCTGCGCCACCACCCGCAATTCGGGGGCATCGTCGCCGGCCAGCGCCACCCACGCCAGCCGATAGCCCCCATCCTGCACGATGATCCGGCAGACTTCGGCGAGCAGGGCCTCCTGGCTGCCGGCGCGAACCAACGCCTGGTTGCACTGGCTGAGTATCCTGAGCGCGCGCGTCAGCCGGCGCTGCTCAGCCTCCGCCTGTTTGCGCGCCGTCACGTCCGAAAAAGAGACGGCGAACTGGCCATGGCGAGGGCTGAAGGCGACCGCTTCGTAAGATCGGCCTTGCGTCTCGAAGACCCCTTCGAAGTACTCGGGCTTGCCGGTGAGGGCGACCCGGCAGTAGCGCTCGATCAGGCCGGGATCGACGGCCGGCCGCATCTCCCGCACCGCCTTGCCGATGGTATCGATCCGCCGCAGCCCAGTCAGGCTCTCGAAGGCCGGATTGGCATCCAGGATGCGGAAGTCAACCGGGGCGCCCCCGGCATCGCAGATGACCTCGTGCAGGACCATGCCGCTGAGCGTCGTGTCGAACAGCGCCCGATAGCGCTCCTCGCTCTCCCGCAGGGCGGCTTCCGCCCTGACCACCTCAGCCGCGCATCTCGGCCGCATGGGCCAACTGGTCGCGGAGCAGGATGGCCTGGAGGGTGGCCTGGAGCGGCCCCAGCCCCACAGGGACGGCCTCGCAGGGCCGGCCCACGAAAACCGCGAACTCGCCCAGGGCCGCCTCGGCGGCCGGGTCTACGCCGGTGTCCAGAAGCACGAAAGAGGAGGCCGCCTCGGCAAAGAAGGCCCGGGCCTGATCGGGGCCCCAGGCCGCCAGGTAGGCGCGCCAGGCTGCCAGGCAGCCGGGGGCCAGCAGACGTGCTCCATGGCGGGCCAGCCAGCCGGCCAGCTCCTGGCCCACCAGCATCTGGGCGCAGGACTCGGGGTCGTGTAGCTCGTAGCCGGGCGGCCCGGCGATCTCCAGCGGGCAGCCGCACAGGCAGCCGCCGCCGAACACGTGTAGCCGGGTCTGCTGGGGGCCCTCCAGCCAGCGGCTCACGTCGAGACGAGGCAGCGCCCCGGGGGCGAGATGGCAGCAGCCGGGGTAGGAGGCCGCCGCCAGCGGGCCCAGGCCATCGGCTCCGGGCAGCGATCTGAGCTGGAGCAGGACGGTCTCGACTTTGCGCCTGAGCCCTTCGCACACTGCGAAACACGTCGTCATAGCCATTTCTCTCAGCCTGGACTTGCACCCCTCGTTGCGAGACCGCGCGGGATGAAAATTGGGCAACGACTATCTTGAGGGCCGTCGTTCACCGCTGCTTCGGCAAGCTGCCGGGAGAGCCTGGCCGGCATGCCGCACACATCGGTCCGGCTAGGCGGTGCCTGGCCGCCCACGACCGCGCGTGCGAAGGAGGGTCCAAGATGGCTGCGCGTAGTTGAACTACCAGTATAACCGGTTTGCGAGCGAGACGGAAAAAGGCAGTGCGAGCCAGCGGCACTGCGCAGGGCCCCTTGCTTTGCCGATATACGAGGTGGGGACACGTTGTTGTGAAGGCCTGTCATGGGGGCCTGTCGCGTTCCGGCGCACGTTCGGGCGCGAACGGCCGTTGGCGCGGGCCTGAGATGCCGCGAGGGGGCGCGTATGGCAAATGGCCTGCTGTCGGTGATCCTTGTCCGCTTCGGCGCCGGGGTCGTTTGCTCGATCCCCGGGATCGTGGCGGGACGCTCGCTGGCTCGCAGGGGCCTGGTGCGCGAAGCGCCGCCCTGGTTCATCGTCCTGGGAGCGACCATCGGAGCGTTTGCCGGCGGGCTGACGTGGGCATCGTCCGGCTGGTACGCCGTCGTGTGCGTGGTCGTGGACATGCTCGCAGTGCCGCTGGTCACCTACCCGCGGACCTGTGGCGGGCCCTCCGCGACGGCCCGCGGCGGTGGGAACGCGAGGGCCGCGGAAAGTGAGCCGCTTCGGAGTGCGAGGCGGGCGCATGGGCGGCGGCCGGGCAGCCGCCTCGGTAGCGATCCGTT
>CAWEHT010000485.1:0-11251 GCA_963808455.1 uncultured Chloroflexia bacterium
TGTTCAGCACCTTTGGTACCGATTTCAGTTCTTGCTAACAAAGTGCAGCACTGGCAGCTGCCCTGCTTGACCTAAGCCACGGCCAAATCCGGTTACGCAACGTTTGACCGCACCGCGCCCATCCAGCGGCGCACGTTCAGGCTCTGGCCGGCGGCCAAATTGCTGCGCCGCTTGCAGACAAATCCTTGCGCCAGGAGTAGCTTGTTCTGGTATGGCATCCGGCGTGCGCCCAGCGTGCATACTCTTCCTCGTCCAATCTTTTGCACCAACAAGATAGGAGATCACAAGATGGCCGTTAGAAAAGCAGAAGCAATGTGGGAAGGCGACCTGCGGGGTGGGCATGGCACCATGCGGTTTGGCAGCCGAGCCTACGAAGGGAGCTATTCCTTTTCCTCGCGCTTCGAGGAAGCTCCCGGCACGAACCCAGAGGAATTGATCGCGGCGGCGCATGCCGGCTGCTTTTCCATGGCCCTCTCGGCCAGGCTCACTGGTGCCGGCCACACGCCGGAGCGTATCCAAACCACGGCGCGTGTCCACCTCGACAAAGTTGGTGACGGTTTCAAGATCACGCACATCGAGCTCCAGACCGAGGCCAAGGTGCCCGGCATTGGCGAGCAAGCGTTCCAGGCCGAAGCGGACGCCGCCAAACAGGGTTGTCCGGTTTCGCAGGCCCTGGCCGGTGTCCAAATCACGCTTCAGGCCCGCCTCGTGGCGTGACGTCCATCACATAGCGCTCATTCCGATACAAATTCAGCATCACTTTGCGACCGCTGGCACGTAGGCGAGGCGGTCGCATTGGTGGTGGTTCGGATGTTGGGTTGTAGCTTCTTGACTACGCGAAGTCAATCGCGTTTTCCCAACCTCTTCCGAATTATTCGTTTGCCCATAATGTGCTATAATACGCCCGGTCTGCACGGGGCAAGGGGGACTGAGCGTGTTGCAGCGCTTCCTGTCAGGGTCAGATCACCAGGTCCTGCAAGACGAGCGCAGCGAGCTCACTCTTCTGCGCTCGGTTCTTGCGCGCGCTTGGATGCCACCACCACAGACCTAGGGGTCCTTGATCGCGCCCTCCAGCAGCTCGACGGATTGTTTCTGTTGGTCGTCGTAGGCGAGTTCAACGCCGGCAAGTCGGCCGTCATTAATGCCTTGCTCGGTAAGCGCTTTCTCGGTGAAGGCGCCACGCCCACCACCACCCAGATTCAGCTGTTGAAATATGGTGAACAAGCGGGCCAGAGCCAGGATGAGGCTGAAATACTCGCACTGACGTATCCGGCGGAGTGGCTGCGCGACATCAACATCGTCGACACGCCAGGCACGAATGCAGTGCTCTTGCGCCACCAGCAAATCACCGAGGACTTCGTCCCCCGCGCTGACCTGATCATCTTCGTGACTTCGGCCGATCGCCCATTCAGTGAAAGCGAGAGGGCATTCCTCGAGCGTATTCGCGCCTGGGGCAAGAAAGTCGTCATGGTAGTCAACAAGATGGACATCTTGGAGACGCCATCCGACGCCGAGGCGGTGCTCCGATTTGTGCAAAGCCATGGGCGCGACCTGCTTGGCATCCAGCCCATGGTTTTTCCCGTCTCGGCCCGGCGGGCACGACTGGCAAAGGAAACCATCGACGCTGACGAACGCACGCGCCTCTGGACCTCCAGCCAGTTCGGGCCGCTGGAGGACTTCGTCGAGCAGAAGCTCGACGAGCGGGAACGGTGGCGGTTGAAGCTGGCCAACCCGCTGGGTGTCGCCAGCCGCCTGGCCGAGCAGTACTTGGCCGAAGTGCGCCGGCGGGAAGAACTGTTGCGGGCAGACGTGGCCACAATTCAGACAATCGAGACCGGCCTTGCCGACTATCGAGCGCGATATGCGTGTCGAGTTCAAGTATCATCTGACAGACATCGACAATGTGCTCTATGCCATGGCCGAACGCGGTGATCGCTTTTTCGACAACACCATCCGCTGGACCCGCCTCCTCGACCTGTTGAATGCTGACCGCGTCCGGGGCATGTTCGAGCGCGAGGTTGTCGCCGATACCACGGCCAGCGTCGAGGCCCGCACCGACGAGCTGATCGATTGGATCGTGAGCCAGAACTACCGCCAATGGCAGACAGTGATGGATTTCTTGAATCGCCGGGCGGCACAGCATGAGGATGAGATCATTGGCGCTACCGGAAGCCAATTTGAGTACAATCGGCAAGCCCTGCTGCAATCTGTCGGCCGCGCTGCTGAGGATGCCGTCAATAGTTATGACAAGGAACTTGAGGCCAGAAACCTGGCCGAGTCGGTGCAGGCGGCTGTCGCCCAGACTGCCCTGGTTGAGGTTAGCGCTATCGGCCTGGGCGCGTTGCTGATCAAACTCTTGGCAACCACCCTGGCCGATGTGAGTGGCATCCTGGCAGCCAGCGCCGTGGCCGCGCTTGGGCTCTACTTGATCCCTAACAAGCGGCGCCGCGCCAAGCGCGAGCTGCATATCCGGCTGGGAGAGCTACGCCGGCGGCTCTCTGGCGCCATCGCGGCGCAGTTTGAACGCGAGCTGGCGCAAGCTCTGGCGCGCGTCCATGCCGGCATCCGGCCTTACCAGCGATTCGTCGAAGCGCAGCAGTCTGGGCTTGCGGCCTCGGAGGCTGCGCTTCAGGCAACCCAGCAACGCTTGCAAGCTCTTTCGGACAGGGTGGCCCGGCTCGGCACCCCGTAAGTGCAAGGAGGCAACCGAGTCAGTCGCGGGGAAGTTCGCCAAGGAAGGAGGAATAATATCCGACAAAGAATGAGCGCGACTTTTCTTGTGGTGGGCACGTCTTGGTAGTTGGATGACAGGATACAACTCAATCGCTCAATGGAGGTCTGCCCATGTCCCCGATATCTCGCCGCTATTTCCTGGTCGTGCTCGTGATGGCTGGCCTGCTGACCGCTTTCGTTGCTACGCCAATGCAGGCCGCCGTCTTTACATCGCCAGTGCCGCCCTCGGTTTGCACTGGCACTACCTATCTCGTGATGCCCGGTGATACCCTCTCGTCCATCGCGCGCCACTTCGGAACGACCGTGTCGGCTATTGCATCCTGCAACGGCCTCACCAACCCGAATCACATCTTGTCCGGTCAACTGCTGCTGATCCCCACCAGCTCGCCAGTTCCGCCTCAACCGCCTACGTGCGGCAAGTCGTACACCGTCCAGTTTGGCGACACGCTTTCGGCGATCGGACGCCGCTTCGGCGTGAGGGTGTCGGCGATTGTGTCCGAAAATAACATCGTCAACCCCGATCTGATCTGGCCGGGCGAAGCGCTCAGGATCCCGTGTGGTTCCACCCCGTTGCCCACCCCACCACACAGCGGTCGCCAATGGTATCAGGTCAAGCCCGGCGACACGGTCAGCGGCATTGCGGCGTCCTTCGACGTAAGTGTTTGGGACATCGTCAACGCCAACCACCTCGACTTTCCCTACACCATCTTCGTGGGACAGTGGCTACGGATTCCCTGATCGTGCGGCCGTAGACCTTATTCTTCCACAAGCCGAGCAGAGAAAACCGGGCTTCTCGACAAGCCCGGTTTTTTGCTTTTGCTTCTCGACCATCCCGGAATAAAACATCAGTGCTGCCCAAGGCAAAAGTTGGTTCTCGCCCGCGGACCATGGTAGAATTGGCATTTGCTTGCCAGCCTTCGAGCGTCGCGTTGGCAGGCACACGAAGAATTGCCCGCCACGTGTGGTGGCTGAGGATCTATGGCTCAGGACAGGCTTATCGTTCGGGGTGCTCGCGAGCACAATCTGAAGAACATCCATGTGGAGATCCCCCGTGACAAGCTGGTCGTCATCACAGGATTGTCCGGATCGGGAAAGTCCAGCCTGGCATTCGACACCATCTATGCCGAGGGCCAGCGCCGCTACGTCGAATCCTTGTCTGCCTACGCCCGCCAGTTCTTGGGGCTCATGGAAAAGCCCGATGTCGACCAGATCGAGGGGTTGAGCCCAGCTATCTCCATCGACCAAAGGGGTGCCTCCCGCAACCCCAGGTCAACGGTTGGCACCATCACAGAGGTTTACGATTACCTGCGGCTGCTCTACGCTCGTATCGGCGTCCCGCACTGCCCGAACTGCGGACGGGAGATTTCGGCCCAAACTATCCAGCAAATCGTGGACACGATCTTGACCTACGCCCACGGCAGCCGGCTGCTAATCCTCGCCCCGCTCATCATGGACCGCAAAGGCGAGCACAAAAACATCTTCGAAGACATTCGCAAGGCCGGCTTCGTCCGGATGCGCGTCGATGGCGTGCTCGCCGAAGTCAACCAACCACCCGAGCTCGATCGCTACAAGAACCACACCATCGAGGCCGTTGTGGACCGGATCGTTGTCCGCGCCCATGAGCCAGCCGATGACACCGATGCCGAACGGAGCCGCCTGGCAGATTCTATCGAGACGGCGCTCAGGTTGGGCGGCGGTGTCGTCCTGGTCTCGGACGTGACAGATGCAGAGCGATCGCGCGACAGGCTGTTCTCGGAGCGTTTCGCCTGTCCGGTATGCCACATCAGCCTGCCGGAGATCGAGCCGCGCACATTCAGCTTCAACAGCCCGCACGGCGCCTGCCCAACTTGCACCGGCCTGGGCAGTCAGATGGAGTTCGACCCAGACCAGATCGTCGATCGCACAAAGAGCCTGGCCGACGGGGCGATCAAGCCATGGGACCGGGATACACAGAACTATTACCACGCGCTGCTCGAAGCGGCAGCTTCCTATTATCAGATCCCACAGGCAGTCCCGGCCAAAGAACTAAGCAAGCATCAGCTGGACCTGATCCTCTTTGGTGGCAAACAGGGCGATGTTATCACCGTGGACTATACCAACCAGGACGGCCACTCGCGGCGCTTCCAGACCAGTTACGAAGGCGCGATTCCGAACTTACAACGGCGCTACAAGGAGACCAACTCGGACTACATCCGGTCGGAGCTCAAGCGTTATATGACCGCCCGCCCATGCCCGACCTGCGGCGGAAAGAGGCTCCGGCCGGAAGCACTGGCGGTCACGATCCTGGACCTAAACATTGACCAGGTTAGCCACGATTCGGTCCTGCAAGCGATCGGTTGGGTGGAAGCACTGGCCGGCGTCCTCGGCGAGAACGTCATGACGGGGGGGCAGATCGGGCCAGGCGCGACGCTCACGCCGGCCGATGGCGCGGGGCCAGCCATGAGCGATCACCGATCCGCGCCTTCTATCGTGGGATCGGCAGAAAACGTGCCACCTGGCTCACCCCTCACCCAACGCGAGTACACCATCGTGCGCCGAGATCCTCAAGGAGCTTCATGCCCGGCTGCGGTTCATGGTCGATGTAGGGCTCGATTATCTGACGCTGGACCGGATGGCAGGGACCCTGTCCGGTGGCGAGGCCCAGCGCATTCGCCTGGCTACCCAAATCGGCTCACAACTGATGGGCGTGCTCTATATTCTCGACGAGCCGAGCATCGGCCTGCATCAGCGTGACAACGATCGGCTCATCGCTACTCTGCACCACCTGCGCGATCTGGGCAACACCGTGCTCGTCATCGAACACGACGAGGATACGATGCGCGCTGCTGACTGGATCGTGGACATGGGGCCAGGTGCGGGTGACAAGGGCGGCCATGTGGTGCAGTCGGCAGCCACGGATGAGTTCATTCGCTGCCCCGACAGCCTGACGGCGGCCTACCTGCGTGGCGACGAAGAGATCGCTGTGCCGGCGGGCAGGCGACCGGGCAACGGTGAATATCTCACGGTGCGCGACGCCACCGAGAACAACCTCAAGCATGTAGACGTGCGCTTCCCGCTGGGAAAGCTGATCTGCGTGACCGGGGTGAGCGGAAGTGGCAAGTCCAGCCTGGTTGTCGAGATCCTGTACAAGGCCCTCGCCCACCGCCTATACAGGACCAAAGAGAAGCCCGGCCAACACGAACTCATCGAAGGTATGGACAGCCTGGATAAGGTCATCGACATCGATCAGTCACCCATTGGCCGCACACCTCGCTCAAACCCGGCGACTTACACGAACGTGTTTGCCGATGTGCGCGACCTGTTCGCGTCTCTCCCGGAAGCCAAGATGCGAGGATACAAGGCGGGGCGGTTCAGCTTCAATGTCAAGGGCGGTCGCTGTGAGGCCTGCCAAGGCGATGGCATCATCCGGATCGAGATGCAGTTTCTTCCCGATGTCTACGTGCCTTGCGAGGTCTGCCATGGCAAGCGCTACAATCGTGAAGCGATCGAGATCAAGTATAAGGGCAAAAGCATCGCCGACGTGTTGGACCTCACCGTCCAGGAGGCACTCGAGTTCTTCCAAAATGTCCCGCGTATCCGCACGAAGCTCACTACCCTGGCAGAGGTCGGGCTTGGCTACGTCAAGCTGGGCCAGGCCGCTACCACACTTTCCGGTGGCGAGGCACAGCGTGTCAAGCTTGCCAAAGAGTTAAGCCGACGGGCCACTGGACGCACCATCTACCTCCTAGACGAGCCAACGACTGGCTTGCACTTTGTTGATGTTAAGAAGCTGTTGGGGGTGTTGGCGAAGTTGGTCGACCAGGGCAACACGGTCATCGTGATCGAGCACAACCTGGACGTGATCAAATCTGCCGATTGGATCATTGACCTGGGTCCTGGCGGAGGAGACGCCGGCGGCCAGATCATCGCCGAAGGCACACCCGAACAGGTATCTCGCACGGAGCGCTCTTACACCGGACAGTTCTTGCGCCAAAAGCTGGCCGGCCATGAGGCCTTGCAGCCCGGCGCCGTTATCGCCAGCAGCAAGCCGGCGACGGCGCCAACCGGGTGAGCGTGCGTGGAGCTTCAGTTTACAATGCGCGACTACGAAGGTATCCGCAAGGTCCTCATCCTCACAATGCTGCTCCACGTCATGGCCACGCTGGCCCAGCTAGCCATCGGGTTCCGCACGGGGACGCTCAGCCTAACGGCTGATGGGCTGGACTCGTTCTTCGATGGTTTTTCGAACGTGGTCGGCCTGGTGGCGATTTCGTTCGCCGCCCGGCCACCCGATCGCGATCACCCTTACGGCCATCGTAAGTACGTGACTATGATGGCGTCGGGCATCGCCGTGCTGCTTGCAGTGACCACCTGGGAGCTTCTGGGAGCCCTTGACTGTTATGCCGCTCCAGAATTGACGGTCGGCGCCAGCCATGCCCTGGCACACTCGGTGGCCGAAGGCGTCCGCCAGCGCCTGCCCGACGTCATCGACGTGGCTGTGCGCATGAGGCCGTCCTGATCGCACCGGGTCACGTCCGATGAACGATCTGGTGCGAGTCGTCTATTCAAGGCCGTAAGCATGAAACAGTATCATATCTGGACAATAGGCTGCCAGATGAATGTCGCCGATTCGGGTCGCGTGGCCGCCGAACTGGACGCACTGGGGTTCACGCCGACGGGCGATCCCAAAGCCGCCGACGTGATCATCCTCAACACATGTGTCGTGCGCCAGAGCGCCGAGGACCGTGCTGTCGGCCATCTTTGGTCCCTCAAACCGCTGAAAGACCAGCATCCTGCACGCGTGATCGCGTTGATGGGTTGCCTGGTCGGCGTGAGGCCAGATCCGGCCCTCTCTCAGCGCTTCCCTTTCGTGGACGTGTTCCTACCGCCGTCAGACCCGGCGCCGTTGCTGGCCTACCTGATGGCCCATCCCCTGGATCAGTCAGCCCGTCTCCTGGATGATGAGCTTACTGCCGCGCGCTACGCCATGCAGGACCATACGGGCCCGCGGCCTCTTGGGGTCGCGCTGATCGATCAGGGCGGCCTGCCGTTCCAGCGAAGTGAGCCCGACTCGTTTTCTTCGGCGCCTGCGGGCTCCGCGCCCAGGCTGCAGAGCATCCGGCACCTCTCTCTGGCGGGCCAGCCTCCAGTGGCCGCCAATGTCCCCGTCGTCTACGGCTGTTCACACGCCTGCACATTCTGCATCATTCCCTACCGCCGTGGCGTCGAGCGCAGCCGGCCACTAGAGGACGTGGTGAGCGAGGCCCGCGGTCTCGTTACGCAGGGGGTTCGTGAGATCACCCTGCTGGGCCAGATCGTGGATCGTTATGGCAAGGACTTCCCGGCCGGCCGCCCGGACCTAGCGGACCTGCTCGAGGCTGTTGACGCCATCGACGGACTCTCGCGTCGTCCGTTTCCTCACCAGCCACCCTCGCTACATGAGCGATCGTATCCTGCAGGCCGTAGCCAAGCTGCCCAAGGTCTGCGAGCAGATCGAGGTGCCCGTGCAGGCCGGAGACGATGCGGTGCTCGAGCGGATGCGGCGTGGCTATACGCGCAATGACTACCGAGCCCTCGTCGAACACATCCGCGAGACACTGCCGGGCGCGGCCGTGCACACCGACGTCATCGTTGGTTTCCCAGGTGAAACCTGCGACCAGTTCCAGCACACTTTCGACTTATTGGCCGAGCTGAGGCTGGACAAGGCGCATCTGGCCATGTATTCGCCTCGTGCTGGCACGGTCAGTTCCCGCCGCATGCCTGACGATGTGCCGCCGGCTGAGAAGAAACGCCGCTGGGAGGTGCTTGACGCGCTGGCAGACTGAGGTCCTCGGCGAACTCAACGCAAGCTTGCTTGGAACCTCGGTAGAGGTACTTGTTGAGGACCGCCATCACGCGGTAGAGAGCTCGGCTGGGGGGCCAAGGCCATGGCGCTGGCGCGGGCGCACACGCCAGGGCAGGCTCGTGTTCTTCGCGGACCCGCAACATGAATGGCGCGGGAAGCTCACCGATGTCCGCATCACCTGGACAGGTCCGTGGTCACTCATCGGAGAAGTCGCGGCCTAGAGGTCTTTCCGGTCAGAGACAACGAGAATCCCGGCCCCCTGGTCAGAAAGCCGGGATTCCCTCGCTCAACGGTTCACGTTATCCACGATCCCACCGCTAAATCGCTTAGATTCTACGATCCGTCACACACCCCACATATCACCCAAACACACGACTCAGGGTATGCACAGCCTTTGCCCGCTGAAGATGAGCTCCGGGTTCATGATCCGGTTGGCGCGCATCAGAGCGAAGATAGGTGTGCCGTACTCGGCGGCGATGCCGCTCAGGGTATCGCCCCAGTGTACCCAGGTGCGAGCCCTGCAGCTGCACGGTGGCGGCAATGGGCGGCACCAGTGACACGGCTCAACCGTCGGGGTCGTCGGGTTGGACACGACCGGCGGCGCCGTCTGTCGGTTCACGAAGTTGATGTTGGCAATGCCCGCGTATCCAGCCGGCATCGGAGACGGGAACTGCACGACGATGTCTGCTTGGCCCACCGGGTACCACGGCGAATTGGTCGGGATGACCTCCGCTACATCGATCGCGGCGCCGGGGAAGGCCATGCCGGCCGCCTTGAGCTGGTCCTGAGTGAAGACATAGTTGCCCAACGCATCGGTCGTCGTCGTGACCATGGTGGTCGAGCCGACCAGCGTGGCATTGATCTGCCATTGAGCCAGGCCGACGGTTGTCGGCGCGTTGCTGACGAAGGGCCCACTCGTGAAGAGGAGCGACTTATTCCCGCTGATCTGATAGACGTTCTCGAGTTCCTGGTTGGTGATCGTCACGACCGTCGTCGTGCACCCCAGGGTCACTGCCTGCGGATCGCTGCTCGTCTCCTGCCAGCCCGACGGGAACGGGCCGACTTCCTTCACGGTGTATTGGCCCGGAGCCAGGTCCGGCGAAGTGAACGTGCCCGTGGCGTCCGTAGTGCCGCTTCCGCCGGGAACAGGATGGCCAAAGCCATCATCGATCTCGACGTTGAACCCCGCCAGACCGCCCAGCAACACCTTATTGCCGTTCGGGTCCGTGCCGTAGCCAATCTTCTGGATCTCGATGTTGCCCGTGCACGTCACCTCGTTCTTGAATGCGATGGGTTGCGGGTCCGGGCTGTAGTCGTTCAGAACGAGCTGCACCGGCCCGCCAGCCGGAGGAACCGTGCCCGGGTTCGGCCATATTCGCTGGAAGGTTGACACAGGGAAAGGTGCGACCTCATCCACGTCCCAAGTGCCGGGCGTGATCTGGAACGTAACCTGGCCGTTCCCGCCCGTCACGCTCTGCATCCCAGGGGCTGGCCAGTCGCTGGCCGGCGACACCTGGAAGGTCCAACCCGACCCGGGCACCACACTGCCGTCACTCTGGACCAGCCACTTGATAACCGTCAGGTTGAATAAGCGGCGGACCTTGAAGACGATCCTGTAGAAGCCCGGCCCCGGCGGCATGTTCGCCAGCGTCAGTTCGGTCAGGCCGGTCTGGGCCAACCCACCTTCACCGACGGCCGGCGCGATGCCGTCCCACTCCTGGGGCAGTTGAAGCTCGAAGTTCCACTGGCCTTCGGCGAGGCCCGTGAAACTGAATGAGCCATTCTGTTTGACCGTGCATGGGATGTTGCCCGCGACAGTGCTCATCGCATTCACGGTGAGCGGCACCTGTGTGCCATCAACGGGATTCTCATCCTGGTCAATAACGTAACCGGTCACAACAACCGGTCCCGTCGTCACCGTCGCGCCGGCAAAGGCAGCCCCTGCCAACGAGAAGGTCATCACCAGAGTGGTGATGAGGGCGACGACCCATACTAGCTTGCGGTCCCTTGCGATCATGGGTACCTCCTACGGTGAGATCGCTGCTTACCGGTGTGCGAACCACAACCTCGCCCGCCGGTGTGTTCCTCCGCCTGCTGGCGGCTGGCAACCTGCGCCAGGGCCTCAGGTTCGCGCCCACGCACCAGAACTAGGGCGCAGCCCTGACGAGCAGCCAGAGCGGAGATCCAGGATCGGGCGATACAGTCTCAAGGGTGCCGGCCTTACGAGAACTGATTCGGGTCCAGAGCGACACCTCCTTACGCCAACCAAGCTGCGACGGCATGCCGGATCGCAGACGCAAGGCATGGGTGGCCATCCGCAATATGAGAGGAGCCGGTGCATGGCGCCGGATACCACTCATGCATTTGCCAGCTATCTGACGGTTATCTGAAAGGGATGACGTGAGGGTAGCGCAAAGGTCGCGCCCAATTCTGCCGAGGATGCCGAAGCGTGGAATTTCGGAGCTGCCAACGCAAAAGGCGGAAGCCGCCATGCTCCCGCCCTGCTGTGCTTGCCCGTTGACTGAGACGGCTTCCAGGGCCGCCTGATCCAGTGCCGTACTCCCGACCTGATACGGTTACGGACTTCACTGTCCGGCCGGAGCCCAGGCTAACGGAACGACGGACCGCAAAGGGCCGGCCTGAACTTCACCAGTCCACTGCGAGCCGTTCACCCCAATAGATGAAGTTCGCATT
>CAWEHT010000486.1:0-9097 GCA_963808455.1 uncultured Chloroflexia bacterium
CCCCCCCCCCCCCCCCCCCCCCCCCCCCCCCCCCCCCCCCCCCCACCCATGAGTAGTACGAAGATATGGCATTCGGCGACCAATCGACGTCCGGCGTACGCTTGATGGTCCAGCCCACGTTGACCGGCAATTCCGTGAGGGCCCGGCCCAAGAGCTCGCGGGCCGTTTCATCCCGGGGCCGGCCTAATGAACAAGCGCACCTGTGTAGGCATCCAGCATCTCCTGGGCCGCGCAGACTGGGCGGCGCAGACCACGTATAGTATAGCATATGAGTTTCTTAGGTCTGGTCTACGCTTGAGCCCTGCCGTCGAGATCCGTCAAACTTCCGGCCCGCGCCTATGGACGTAAGATGCGTCCGGTCAGATTGCCCTTCACGCGGAGTGAAGCTTTTCGAGGTCGCTCTTGGCTGAGCGTATTTTGCGCCCCGTAGCAGCCGAGCGGGCGCCGGCGCGCCGGCACGTGGACACGGCGCTCGTGCTGGCGCTGCTGCTGGCCCTGCCCGCCGTGCTGCCCCTTACGGCGCCCGGCTACTTTTTCAAGGCCCACGACGCGCATCACAGCGTCTTCTGGCTGGTCGAGTTCGACCAGACGTTGCGGCCGGGTCTCTGTGGCCCATCTGGGCGCCTGACCACGCGTTGGGTTTTGGCTATCCGCTGTGGCTCATCTATGCGCCCCTGCCCTACATCGTGGCCGAGGCGTTCCATCTGGCCGGCCTGGGCTTCACGGCTGCCGTCAAGGCTACCTGGGCCCTGGGCTTCTTGCTCGGCGTGCTCGGCATCTACCGGGTGGCCCAGCGCTGGTGGGGGTCGAGCGCAGCTCTCGTTTCGTCGCTGGTCTTCACTTACGCGCCCTATCACCTGGCGCAGATTTATGTGCGTGCCGACCTGGCCGAGTTCATGGCCTGGAGTTGGTTCCCGTGGGCTTTCCTGGCCGTGGACACGCTTTGGGACGATCCCAGGCCACGCCGCCTCGCCTGCGCCGCGCTGGCCCTGGGTACCTTGCTGTACCTGCACACCGTCTCGCCGCTGATCTTCGCGCCTTTCCTGGCCGCCTTCTTCCTGTACCGGCTGGCCAGCGAGAAGCGCCTGCGGCCGGCTCTGTGGGTGTCCGGCGCGGCCGCCCTGGGTGTGCTCTCGGCGGTCGGCATTCCTCGTGCCGGGAGTCGTGGAGCAGCGCTTCCTGTCGCGCACGGAGTGGCTGAACCCGAATTACGATTACTGGCTGCACTTTGTCTACCCGAACCAGTTTCTCAGCCCCTTCTGGGGATTTGGGCCTTCGCTACCGGGCCCTGATGACGGGATGAGCTTTCAGCTCGGGCGCGCTGCGCGGTCCTGGGCGGCGTGGCCGGGTGCCTGGCCGGCGTGGCGGCCTCGAAAATGCGCCTGCCGCACCGCCGGGAAGTGTTTTTCCTGGCCGTTACGACACTGGTGGCCATCTTCCTGATGACAGGCTTCAGTGCTCCGCTCTGGAACCTCGTGCCCCTCGCCGGCACCCTCATCCAGTTCCCGTGGCGGCTGTTGGCCCTGACCATGGTTACCCTGGCGCTGTTGAGCGGGGCCGCCGTCTACTGGCTGGATGCGTCCGGCGGTCGCCGGGCGGGCTCGGGGGTGAGTGCCTGGGCCTGCCTGGCCGGGCTGGCCGTCGCGCTGGCCAGCTTTTCTTACACCCGCCCGCAGCTGCAGCCCATCCGCCCAGACGACGAAAGCCCGCTGGCGGTCATCGAGTTCGAGACGACCTACCCCGACATGCGGGGCATGACGGCCTGGGCGCAGCACCCGCCGTTGGATACCGACTCGCCACTGCTGGACGAGTACCTGGCCGGCCAGCCACTTCAACGGGCGGCCGTGATCGCCGGGGCGGGACAGGTCGTGGCGCAAGGCACTGCCCCAGCCTCTGCCTGGGCACGCATCACCGCAGCCACGGCCGTGCGCCTGCGCTTCTACACCTACTACTTCCCGGGCTGGAGCGCTACCGTCGATGGCCGGCCTGTGGCCATCGCGCCCGATCCCCCGAATGGGCTAATCGGCCTTGCCGTGCCCGCCGGCCAACACCTGGTCCAGGTCCGCTTTGGGCCGACCCCCGTCCGCAACATTGCCGGCGGGATATCTCTGGTCGCCCTGGCTGCGGTCGCCTTGTTGCTGCTCCTTCCCTTGTTTGGGCGATCCCGCCCGGCGATGCTATAATCGGCCCCGTGGAACAGTTAGAACCTTCGGGGCCCGTGTACGGACACGATCGCCTTTGTCCGTGCTGTGGCGCTCGTGTGGCGCAGCGAGCCATCACCTGTTTTGCCTGTGGAGCAGTGCTCCTGGATAGCCCTCGCTCTCACCGGCCTGGCGTGCGGTGGGCTGACCTGACCCTCTTGGCCGTCATAGCCGGCCTGGTACTGCTCTGGTGGACGCATCCGCCTGCTGCGAGCTCCGTTCACACCGAGGGAAAGCCTCCCGGCCTGGCCGCCGCCACCATGCCCACCCCCACCCAGACCGACGCGTACGCCTGGCTTGCCATGCTGGGAACCGACCCTGTGGCGGTGGCAGCCGGAACAGTCCGGCCCAGCGCTACGTTCATCCCTCCGTCGCCAACGCCAAAGGCGGTGCCCTCGCCGATCCAGCATACGGTGGCTGACGGTGAGACAGTGGGAGGGATCGCGGAACAGTACGACGTCAAGTCAAGCGACCTGATTGCGCTCAACAATCTCGGCTCCGATGCTTTCATCCATGTGGGGCAGGTGCTGCTGATCCCCGGCTCCGCGCTGCCGCCAACGCCAACGCCCATTCCAACCCCAACCGGTGGCACGCTGATTTACGTCGTGCAAGACGGCGATACGATCTCGGACCTGGCGGTGCGCTTCGGCGCGGACATGAACGTGGTGCTGCAGGCCAACCACATGCGGGATGGTGACGTGCTCAGCGTCGGCCAGTCCATACTGATCCCTCTGAGCCCTGATACGCCGCAGCCCACCGTCAGCCCCACGCCAACGCCACCGCCGCCGACCTTCACCCCAGAGTCAGGCTACGGCGCTCCCGCGGCCCTGACCCCCGCGGATGGCAGCACGTTCGAAGCGAACGAGCCTGTATTGCTGACCTGGACGTCGGTGGATCTGCTGGGTGATGACGAATGGTACGTGGCCACCCTGCGCGTGGCCGGCACGGGCAAGCTGCTGCCACCTTACTGGACGAAGGCCACGAGCTGGCGCCTGCCCGATGACGATCACGCTGCGGGCGCGCACGATTATCTCTGGCAAGTGCTGGTGGTGCGTGGCAAGCCCGACGGTACGTCAGCGCAACCGGTGCCGGTCAGCCCACCCAGCCTCATCAGGCGCTTTACCTGGAAGTGACGTTCCCTCAGAAACCGGATGCCCTTGATTTCGAGGCCGGCCTTTCAACTATTCCCTACTCCCTATTTGGAGCACGCCGTAGAGGTTCAGATTTCCCTCGTAGCCATCGGCGTAGAAAGTCTCGACGAGCTGCATCCCTGCCGCGGCCGCCAGGCCGGCCAGGGCCTCCTCGCCGATGAAAGCGCAGTAGCGCTGCCCGGCTGCCCCCTGGCCCCAGGAAAGCAAGTAGTCGCCGGGCTCGACCGCCTCGGGCGACAGCCCGGCGGCTTGCCACGGCAGGATGCGGGTGCGCAGGCGTGGCGTGAGAAATTGCCAGGTCGAGACGACGAGCACTCCCGCCGCGAGCTCGGCGACCTGCGCCAGGAAGCCGGCCCTTTGCACGGCGCCCGGGATGTGGTGCAGCACCGCCAGGGCGGCTACGGCGTCAGGGCGCGCGCCTGCGGCTCCACCGTGCAGGTCGAGGCAGGCCCCCCAATCGGCCTCCGCAAGGTCCGCGCGCACGAAGCGAGGCTGCAGCCCCGCCAGGGCCGTGGCGCTTCCCTCGGCGAGGGCCAGCAGCTCGGCGCTCCCATCCAGGCCGGTATAATGCCCTCGCCAGCCCTGCCGCGTGCAGGAAGTGCAGCAGGCGGGCATTACCGCAGCCCAGGTCCAATACATTGAAAGCTGGCTGCAGGTAGGGTAGAATGCTCTGGAAGCCGGGAGGCCAGCTCTGCCGCGTTTGGGCGAACTCCCGCGCAAATCTTGTATAGAAGGCACGGTTGAGCTCGATGAGCGCCGTGCGTGTTTTTGGCTCCATGTCTCACGATAAACCAGTGAATGGGGAAATTCTTCCCGAGCCGTCGCTCGTCCCGGCCCCGCCCGAACGCGGCGCGACCCGGAGGCATGCGGCGCGAGCGCAAAGACTGGCAGCCCCGCGGGCGCGATTTCGATGCTCGAGAGCATCGCGCGGCCTTGATGGCCATCTTCGACGCCGCGCGCAGCAGCGCCGGTTGGGACCCCGACCGGCTGATGCAGATCCTAGCACAGCACCCGCGCGATAACAAGGGCTATTACTCCAAGATAGAGCTGGTGGCCGGCTACCGGCAGCTCACCGAGGCCGGTGAGCTGCCGTTCGAGCCGCGCGTCATGCGCCGGCTGCAAATGAAGCCGATCCGCACGGCCTCCGGCGTTGCCCCCGTCACGGTCCTGACCGAGCCCGCCGGCTGTCCCGCGCATTGCGTCTTTTGCCCGGACGACGTGCGCATGCCCAAGAGCTACTTGCCGGACGAGCCGGGCGCCCGCCGGGCTGCCCAGTGCGATTTCGATCCGTATCTGCAGGTGAGCACGCGCGATCGAGACCTTCCAGACCATGGGCCATACCGCCGAGAAGGTCGAGCTGTTGATCCTCGGCGGGACGTGGAGCGCGTACTCGCGCAGATACCGGGAATGGTTCGTGCGCCGCTGCCTGGATGCCATGAACGGGGAGGATTCGACGACGCTGGCCGAGGCGCAGGCGCGCAATGAGGCCGCCCCGCACCGCAATGTGGGGCTGGTGATCGAGACCCGTCCCGACTGGATCAAGCCGGCCGAGGTGCTGCACCTGCGCCAGCTGGGCGTGACCAAAGTCCAGCTGGGCTTGCAGAGCCTCGACGACCGCATCCTGGCGCTCAACAAGCGCGGGCACGACGTGGCAGCGGCGCGCCGGGCGCTCAAGCTGCTGCGCGGCGCGGGCTTCAAGCTCCACGTGCACTGGATGCCCAACCTTTTCGGTGCCACGCCTGCCTCGGACCGCGAGGACTTTCTGCGCCTCTGGTCGGACCCGGGCCTGCGCCCCGACGAGATCAAAATCTACCCGTGCTCGATCATTGCCGGCACGGAGCTTTTCGACCTGTGGCAGGCGGGCCGGTTCCAGCCCTACGGCGAAGAAGCCCTGATCGCCCTGGTGGCAGATTGCAAGGCGGCCATCCCGCCCTACTGCCGCGTCAACCGCGTCTTCCGCGATATCCCGTCCGACGACATCGTGGCCGGCACGAAGAGCTCCAACCTGCGCCAGATGGTGCACGGTTATATGGCCGCGCGCGGTCTGGCGTGCCACTGCATCCGCTGCCGCGAGGTGCGGGAGGCTGCGGTGGCCGGGGACGGCCTGGGCCTGACCGCCTACACCTACGATACCGACGGCAGCCGCGAGCAGTTCCTCGGCCTCGAGACCGCCGGCGGCAGGCTGGCCGGGTTCCTGCGGCTCTCGCTGCCGGCGGCAGACGCCGAGGTGACGATCCCCGAGATCGCCGGCGCGGCCATGATCCGCGAGCTGCACGTCTATGGCCCCGCGCTGGGCATCGGCGCAGCCGCCACCTCAGGCGAAGCACAGCATGTGGGGCTGGGCCGCCGGCTGGTGGCAGAGGCATGCGCCCGGGCGCGCGCCTCTGGCCGCTCCCGGCTTGGGGTGATCTCCGCCATCGGCACCCGTCCCTATTACGAGGGGCTGGGCTTCCGCCGGGGTGAGCTTTACATGTTCTGCGAGCTTTGAATTCGAAAGGAGTTGTCATGCCAGGCGAGGAAATAGGCCTCTTCTCACCAATCACCATCCGGGGAGTCACGGCGCGCAACCGGCTGTGGATCTCGCCCATGTGCCAGTATTCGGTGACGGCGAGGGACTGGCGTGCCGACCGATTGGCACCTGGTCCACCTCGGCAGCCGTGCCGTCGGGGGGGCCGGCGTGGTCATCGCCGAAGCGACGGCAGTGGAGGAACGCGGGCGCATCAGCGCGCAGGACCTGGGCCTCTGGCGCGAGGAGCAGGGCGCGGCTTTCGAGCGGATCACCCGCTTTGTAGCGGACCAGGGCGCGATCCCTGGCGTCCAGCTGGCCCATGCCGGCCGCAAGGCGGACGTCGCGGGCGCGATCGCGCCCAGCCCGCTGGCCTTTCGTGGCATGGCCGAACCGCGGGAGATGGCCGATGCCGATCTCCGCGCCGTGGTGTCGGCTTTCGCGAGCGCCGCGGAGCGCGCGGCCCGCGCCGGTTTTCGGGCCGTCGAGATCCACATGGCCCACGGATACCTGCTGCACCAGTTCCTGTCGCCCCTGTCGAACCAGCGCACGGACGCGTACGGCGGCAGCTTCGAGAACCGCGTCCGCTTTCCCCTCGAGGTCGCGGGGGCCGTCCGGGCTGCCTGGCCGCCCGATCTGCCGCTGTTCGTGCGGATCAGCGCGACCGACTGGGCCGAAGGCGGCTGGGACATCGCGGCAGAGCGTGGAGCTGGCGCGCCGCCTGGGCCAGGTGGGCGTCGATCTGATCGACGTGTCCTCCGGCGGCCTGTCGCCCGACCAGCACATCCAGATCGGCCCCGGCTACCAGGTGCCTTTCTCCGAAAGGGTGCGGCGTGAGGCGGCCATCTGCACTGGCGCCGTGGGGCTGATCACGCAGCCGCAGCAGGCCGACGCCATCGTGCGCGAGGGCCGGGCCGACGTCGTGCTGGTCGCCCGCCAATCGCTGCGCGACCCTTACTGGCCGCTGCGCGCCGCTCGCGAGCTCGGCTACGAGGTCGAGGCCCCGACCCAATATCAGCGAGCGTGGTAGCGAAGAACCCTCGTGGGCCCTGGTGAGCGACAAAGGCGCCGGCCAGGGCCCGCTGAATGAGCCCCCCTTCCTTCCCCCTGCAACGCAATCGCCCCGGCACGTGTTAAGGATAGTGATCGCAAGAGAAAAGCGAACCCTTGCGGATGGAAAATCCGGGCCAGCCAAACCTTGACGAGGCGAGTGATCGATGACGACGGCAGAGCGAGGGCCGGGCGAGTTGCCGATGTGCCTGAGCGCCGACCTGGAAGGCAGCTTCGAGCGCCTGATGCAGGCCTACCAGGACCGGCTGTACTCTTTTGCGCTGCGTTTGAGCGGCAACCCCCAGGACGCCGAGGAAATCGTACAGGATGCCTTCGTGCGCGCCTATCGGGCGCTGCAGGGCTATCCGGCCGGGCGCATCCAGGCGTTGGCGCTGCGCCCCTGGCTCTATCAGATCTCGCTGAACGTATTCCGCAATCGAGTGCGCGGCAAACACCTGACCGTCGTGGCGATCGAGGACGAGGGCGAGGATCGGCGCGGATCGCGCGGCCGGCCGGCCCCGAGCGCGATCGTCCGGAGGCCGCTGCGGTGCAGGCGGAGCTGCGCGACGAGCTCGCCGCCCAGGTGGCGGCGCTCCCCGCGCGCTATCGGGCGGCCGTGGTGCTGCGCTTCGTCGAGGGCTTGAGCTATGCGGAGGTTGCCGAAGCGCTGGCGCAGCCGGTCGGGACGGCCAAGTCCAACGTCCATCGGGGCATCGGGGAGCTGCGCCGGCAGATGCTCGCCCGGCGCAGCGAGGATCTCCTCATCGCTGCGGACGCGAGATAGGGAGAGGTGACATATGGACATCCATGAGCACGAACAAGGAACTGCCGTCTCGAAGGCATCTTCCCTGGGCGAGACGAGGCAGCTGTTGCGCCGGTTGGAGGGGTTGGGCGAAGTCAAAGCCCCGGCATCGATCATCCCGGCCGTGCTGGGCCGCGTGGGCCTTGCCGACGCCTACTTCAGCCTCGAATCCGCCATCGGCCCCGTCTTCGTGGCTTTCAACGACCGGGGCATCTCGGCGGTCATGCCGGCAATGGGCCCTTCCGGGTTCGAAGAGGCTTTCCAGGCGCGTACCGGGCGCCGCGCTCGACGTATCGACCGGCCGCCTGGCGAGCTTGCCAGGGCCATGGCGGCGCAGCTGGCAGGCGCGCGCCCTCACGGGCTGCACTTCGATCTGCGGGGCCTGTCCGAGTTCGAACAGGCGGTCCTGCGCAAGGCGCTGGAGATCCCGCGGGGCGAGGTCCGCCCCTACGTCTGGATCGCGGCCGAGATCGAACGCCCTGGCGGCTCGCCGCGGTGGGCCAGGCATTGGGGCGCAACCCGATCCCACTGCTCATCCCGTGCCATAGGGTGGTGCGCAGCGACGGCCGGACCGGTGGCTACGCGCTCGGCCCGGCGGCCAAGCGCGCCATGCTGAGCTCAGAAGGCGTGGGGGTGGATCGGCTGGACGAGCTGGCAGAGGCCGGGGTCTGACCGAACAATTGGCCGCCTTGTTCCAGGAGAAATTTCCGCAACGGACGATTCGCGCTTATCACGCGGGGTTGGATTCGGAAGCCCGTAAGAGGAGTCAGGAAGACTACATGTCAGCTGCGGGCGCGGTCGTGGTCGCAACAAATGCCTTCGGCATGGGGATCAACAAGCCGGACATCCGCTTCGTGATCCACTACAACATTCCTGCCAGCCTGGAGGCGTATTACCAGGAGGCGGGCCGCGCCGGACGCGATGGCAAGCCGGCGCAATGCGTACTGTATTGCAGCCCACGCCATCAGGCCGAGCCATGTTTGGTATGCTTGGCGTGTTCGCTGAGTTTGAGCGCTCCATGATCCAGACACGCATCAAGGCTGGTCTGGCGCGTGTCAAAGAGGAAGGGCGCCGCCCTGGTCCCAAGGGAATTGAGCATAGCGATCCTGAGCGTTATCGCCGTGTTGTGGAATTTCTGGCCAATGGAACGCGCCCGTGGGTTGTGCATAAAACCACTGGCACTGGTCATTCTACTGTTCTGAGAATTCGGGATGAATTGAGAGCCGCAGCAGAATAATAATGGGAGATTATGTCAATGAAAGACATATCTAAAGTTCAAACGATTGAAGAGTTTTGGGAGACATTCAAAAATGAGGTTTTGGAGGGAGAGGAAAAACCTCATGTTGAATTAATCAGATCAATATTTTTCACGGCATGTAGTGGAATG
>CAWEHT010000487.1:0-6737 GCA_963808455.1 uncultured Chloroflexia bacterium
ATGGTGCGCGTGGGACGCCGCGTGATCGTGGCCTTTCCGAATTTCGGACACTGGCGGGTGCGGATGTCGATGCTGTTCAGCGGGCGCGCGCCGCGGACCAAGCTGTTTCCCTACGAGTGGTACGACTCGCCCAACATCCACTTTCTGACGGTGCAGGATTTCGAGGAACTGGCCGCGGCGGAGGGCCTGCTGGTGGAGCGGCGGTACTTTCTGGCGGGACACCGCAAGATCGTGGCGCTGGCGAACCTGCTGGCTGAAACGGCGGTTTTTTTGGTGAGCGGGAAGTAAGCGGTCCGCCCCGGCGCCAGGCGCGCTCTCTCACCCGCTCACGGCCGCGGCTCCCAGTTCCGCCAGAATGCGCAGGGCGACTTCCTTGCCGCGCTCGCCGACTTCGCCGACCGGGCCGGTACACGAAGGGCAGCCGGCTTCGCAGGCGTGGCGGTGGCAGTTGGGCTCACGCCCGAAATGCTGCCCATGATCGTTACCGTCAACCTTTCTAAGGGCGCGCTCGCCATGTCGCGCAAGAAGGTCGTCGTCAAGCGACTGAACTCGATACAAAACTTCGGGGCGATGGACGTGCTGTGCACGGACAAGACGGGGACGATCACCGAAGGCCGCATCGTGTTGGAGAAGCACCTTGACGTATCGGGCCATCAGAGCGAACGCATCCTGGACTACGCCTACCTGAACAGCTATTACCAGACCGGCCTCAAGAACCTGATGGACGTCGCGGTGCTCGAGCGTGCCGACCTGCAAGGGCGCATGGCGCTGGGCGGGCACTACCAGAAGGTGGACGAGGTCCCCTTTGATTTCTCGCGCAAGCGTATGTCGGTGGTGGTTGCCGACGACTCCGGACGGCACGTCCTGATCTGCAAGGGCGCTGTGGAGGAGATCTTCGCCATTTCCACGCACGTGGAGGTGCACGGCGAGGTCCTCGAACGGGCGCCCGAGTATGACACCAGGCGGCAGGAGCTCGTTCGCTCACTGAATGCGGAGGGTTTCCGGGTTATTGCGCTGGCCTACAAGGAGGTGCCGCCCCATGCTGCCCAGACGGATCGCCCGCCGGCTACGCGTATCCGGTGCGCGATGAGGCCGGGCTGACGCTGCTTGGCTTTCTGGCTTTCCTCGACCCACCGAAAGCCACCGCCCCTGAGGCGCTTGCCAAGCTGGCCGCCCACAATGTTGACGTGCGCATTCTGACAGGCGATAGCGAAGTGGTGACGCTGACCATCTGCCGGGAGGTCGGGCTCAACGTGAAGCGGGTACTGTTAGGCCCCGCCATCGAAGCGATGTCAGACGGTGAGCTGGCCGGCACGGTTGAGGACACGACCGTGTTTGCCAAGCTTTCGCCGGCCCACAAGGAGCGCATCATCCATGCTTTGCAGGCCACGGGCATGTGGTCGGCTTCATGGGCGACGGCATCAACGACGCCCCCGCCCTGCGGGCGGCCGACGTCGGTATCTCCGTGGACTACGGCGGTGGACATCGCCAAGGGTCGGCGGACATCATCCTGCTGGAAAACAGCCTGTTGGTCCTGGAAGAGGGCGTGATCGAGGGCCGCAAGGTGTTCGGCAACATCATCAAGTACATCCGGATGGCCGCCAGCTCGAACTTCGGCAACATGTTCAGCGTGCTCGGAGGCAGCTCCTTCTTCCCTTCCTGCCCATGCTGCCGATCCAGGTTCTGACCAACAATTTGCTGTACGACTTCTCGCAGGTCGGCAATACCGACCGACAAGGTGGACGCCAGCTGGCTCGCCGTCCCTCGCAAGTGGGCCATCGACGACATCCAACGCTATATCATCTTCATAGGGCCAATCAGCTCGATCTTCGACTATATGACGTATTTCATCATGCTGCACGTCTTCAACTCGTGGCACAACCCGAGCGCTGTTCCACACCGGCTGGTTCGTCGAGTCGGTCTTCACCCAGACCCTGATCATCCACGTGATCCGCACCAACCGGATCCCGTTCCTGCAGAGCCGGGCCAGCTGGCCGATGATCTTCACTTCGGTGGCCGTCGTGCTGGTGGCCGCCTGGCTGCCTGTGTCACCATTGGCCGGGGCCCTGGGGCTGGTCAGGCTGCCGGCGCTGTTCTGGCCCTTGCTGGCCGCGATGCTGGTGGCCTACGTGGGGCTCACCCAGATCGTCAAGACCTGGTTCAACCGCCGATTCCACCCGGAGGAGCCGGCCATATCCGGGGCAGGCTCCTCGCTGGTCTTGGTGCCTTCGGCCGCATCCTGATCGGCCCTTGCAGGCGCACCCCGGGCTCCTTCCGTGAGCCGGGTGCGCCAGCCGGGGCGCCGGTGCAGTATATTGCATGTGCAAGGAAGCTCTTCCGTAGCAGCGTCTGTCATGCTGACTGCAGTGCAGAGCTCGGGTGGACGAGACGACCGGCGCCGCGGCGGGACGCCAGCGGAGCGCTGTCTTCCTGTCACCGAAAGGGCGCCCTCTTTCCGCACCACTTACGCCAGCCAGCGCGAAGCGCCCTGGGCGCTTCGCCCCCGCCACGCCGCGGGGCCGCCCGGCCGGTCAGGCGAGCGGCTTCATTGCCTGGAAGGCCAGCGTGCGTGGCCGCGATCCAGTCACTCGCCCAACCGAAGACCGGCACGCCCTCCGCTTCGATAGCCTTTGACAACCTGGCGGTGCAAGGGCCGCCCATCGCTCTGGCCAGGATCGGCATGTCGTAAGCACGCGTGAGGCGGCCCAGCTTCTGCACGATGTCCTCCTCCAGCGGCGTATCAGGGAAGACAAACCAGGGCATGACGATATCGATGCCAGGGTCCTGCAGGAGCGTTTCGATAGGATTGAGATCGACCGCCTCCAGCTCGCCCGCATGCTCGACACCCATGCGGCCGGCACCGAGAAGGAGGTTCACCAGCATCTCTTCGGAAACAGGGGGCTGGCCTCGAAAGCCCTGGAGCAACCTTCCGGCCTTTGATCTCGCGGATCATTTCCAGCGCATCCTGGCGGGCTATGGGCAGCACCCGGAAGCTTGTATCGTCGAATATCTCGGTGAAGACGCCGGCCAGGCCGAACATGATGACGTGGCCGAACTGGGGGTCGTCGAGCAGGCCGATGATGATCTCGGTGCCGCCGGCAACCATCTCCTGGACCAGGACGCCGTCGATTCTGGCATCGGGGTGGGCGGCAACGGCCGCGCGCAAGATGCGCTCGAAGCCCTCGCGGACCTCGACCTCGGTTCGAACGTTCAGGATGACGCCGCCTACATCGCCCGAGCAGGCCATGGCCATGCTGGAACATGCCTGGCAAGCCGGCGTGCCGATGCGTTGGGTGGCGGGTGACGAAGCCTACGGCGAATCGACTGAACTGCGGGATCTGGTCGCGGGCACGGGGCGTTGGTATGTGCTGACCGTCAGCACGCCGACCGCGGTCCGGCTCCAGCGCCCGGTGGTGGTCGAGCCCGAACCGCAGGAACGTGGTCGCCCGCGCACGAAGGTGCGTCTGGCGGAGGACGCCGCCCCGGCCACGACCCTGAGAGAACTGGTGGCTAGCTGGCCCGCGAGCCGTTGGCAACGGCTGGCGGGCGCCGAAGGCGAGAAAGGGCTGATCACTTCTGATTGGGCCTGCCAACGGGTGGTCGAGAGCCGCGATAAGCTGCCCGGACCCGACGCCTGGCTACTCGCGCGTCGCTCGCTCAGCGATCCCACTGAGATTGCCCACTACCTGTCCAAGGCGCCTGCCGACACGCCGCTCGAGAAACTGGCGCAAGTGGCCTCCACTCGCTACACGGTTGAACAGTGTATCGAGGAGGCCAAAGGCGAGACCGGTCTGGACGACTACGAAGTGCGGTACTGGCATAGTTGGCATCGCCACATCACGCTCTCAATGATGGCTCACGCCTGGTTAGCCTCCGTCCGCTGCAAAGCGACGGAGAAAAAGGGGGCCTGAGCCCTTCCTGGCCGAGCTAACGGTTCCGGATGTCCGCCGCTTGCTGGAAGTAGCGCTGCCGCTCCCGTACCGCTCGCGGGAGTTGCGGTTGGCCTGGTCGCTTTGGCAACGTTCCAAGCGCCTTCAAGCCCGCAGCAGCCATTATCGTCATCAAGTCACTGCTTGGCGGCTGGCCTTGAAGCTAAACGCGAGCCGCATTGTGAATCTACGGTTGTAGTACTAGGCCACGTTCCGAGCCAACTTGCGTGTGCGCGTTTCCTGGTAGGCGCGTATCACCCGGGCCAGCGGGTGCTTCGGATGAATTCTCAGGTGGGTAACCGAACACACAACGGCCTCTTTGCTGCCAGTGGGCGTGACGTCACAGGTAATACCGCCCTCATCACCTGCATAGAATACGCCTTTGATCTCGAGGTGAGGATCGGTGCCCAACAGGATCTTCTCTTTCTTCAGAAGTGTTGCGAGTTGCGCGGTCGGCCGGGCAGGAATCGGCAGGTTGGCCTTCATCCGTTCGACTAATGCCATGGCCTCGGCGTAATCATCGATCATCATGGACCTCCTCTCTCCAGCCAGCCCCTTGAAAGGCTGCATATGGCAGCATGGCTGGCCAAATCAGGATGCGCGCGCCGGTCGGGCCCGCCGTCGATTTCGGCGGAAGGCCTCTTGTTTGCCTGGTACCTGCCACGCGGGGCTTCTTGCCCAGCATCCACAACTTCGTTTCGATAAGCCCATATTCTCCGTCTGGTATGAGCCTGTGCCCCCGATACGTCTTACACTCTGGATGGCCCGGCGGGTCATGTTTCTGCGTATGCGACTGATTGAGTAGGCCGGCGGCACTCACGCGGTGAGTCCTCACCCTGTGGCGTCGGCCAGCAGCTCGTTCACCTCGCGCCGCTCGTCCCCCGTCAGTTTCCACTCCTCGGCCCGCGCATTGCTCCTCACCTGATCCGCCCCTGTCGCCCCCGCGATCACGGAGCTCACCTGTGGCTCGCTGAGAAGCCAGGCGATAGCAAGCTCGGCCATGGAATGCCCGCGCTCACGCGCCCAGGCAGCCAGCCGCTCCAGGCGCCCATAGTTCGCCTCCGTCATGTAGCCCTGCACATATCCGCTGCGCGCGCCGCGTGTCCCCGCCGGCGCCGCTTCCCCGCGCCGATACTTGCCGGTCAGAAAACCGCCGGCCAGCGGGAAATACGGCAGAATGCCGACCCTGTAGGCGGCGCAGTATGGCACCAGCTCGCGTTCGACGTCGCGTTGGAGCATGTGATAATGCGGCTGCACCGTCACGAAGGGCGCCCATCCACGCAGATCGGCCAGCAGGTTGGCCCGCGCCAGCTGCCAGGCCATGAAATTCGAGGCGCCCACATAGCGGACTTTGCCGGCCCGCACCAGATCGTTCAGCGCCAACAGCGTCTCCTCGACCGGCGTGGAATCGTCGTAGGTGTGGATCTGGTACAGGTCGATGTGGTCGGTAGCCAGCCGGCGCAAGCTCGCTTCGACCCCGGCAACGATGTGGTGGCGTGAGGCGCCCCGATCGTTCGGCCCTGGCCCCGTCGCGTGCGCTACCTTGGTGGCCAGCAACACCTCGTGCCGCCGCCCTCCGAGCGCCTTGCCCAACGCCTCCTCCGAGCGCCCGCCGTTGTACGTGTCGGCGGTATCCAAGAAGTTGATCCCACATTCCAGCGCCGCACCCAGGATCTCGTTCAACCCGGGCTGGTTGACCACGCCACCCAGCTGGTTGGTCCCCAACCCGATCGCCGAAACCCTCACGCCCGCCTTGCCCAACTGCCTGTATTCCATGCGACCTCCACAGAAAAGGACCCGGGAGAAGCCCGGCACTTTTCAATTCTCTGGCACTTGCACCTACGATGTGGTATGGGATATTCCATACTTAGGCCAATCGGCCTATCGGGCCACGGACTGGGGAAACCGATATACATATTGGCAGCCGTGAAACAGGCGCCGGTGGCGCGCCTGAGGCCGGCTCGCAGTCGCAACACGACGGAGCGTTCGATGCACCCAACCTCACAAGCAAAGTCCCCGCGGCCCCACGCGTTCGTCTACGCATTGCTGCCGGCGATCCTGCTCGTTTCGGCGCTTGCGGCCCATCTGGCCGGACCGGCGCAGGCCCCGTCGCGGCCGGCGCGCCGAGCCAGCAGGCGTACCTGCCGGGGGTATTTTACTCCTGGGTACAGGTCCTGCCCACGTCGGCCCCTACCGTAACGCCGGTCCCTTCGCCAACTCCCTACTTCGAAGACCTGCCCGCTTTGTTCCAGAGCAGTCTGCCCACGCCGGCGGCCAGCGAGCCATAGGCCCGGAAGATGTGTTTCCTGAGGGGCACCGCATGGGAATGGCCCCTACGCCCGCGCCCAGGTCATAGGATAAATTAGGGAAGGCAGCCCGCAAGCGCAGGCACTTTCAGGACGGCGGAGCTGCCGCCGACCGGCGAAGGACGGCGCCCTGGGATCGGGGAGTGCAATCCATCCCCTGTTTCCGCCTCCCTTTGGACCACGTAGGCTGCCCGGTCGGGAATCGCAGGTTGGGAGTTGGCTATGAAGATAGGGATCATCGGCTCCGGTCACATCGGCGGCACCCTGGCGAAGCTGTGGGCAGCGGCCGGCCATCAGGTAGCGGTCAGCAACTCGCGCGGGCCCGCTTCTCTCGTGTCCCTTGTTGCCGACTTCGGGCCCAGGCGTGGGCCGCCACCGTTGAGGAAGCGGCCGCCTTCGCCTTGGTGGCGATGGCCAGAGAGAGAGAGAGAGAGAGAGAGAGAGAGAGAGAGAGAGAGAGAGAGAGAGAGAGAGAGAGAGAGAGAGAGAGAGAGAGAGAGAG
>CAWEHT010000488.1:0-4524 GCA_963808455.1 uncultured Chloroflexia bacterium
GGAAGGCGCAGTCATTGTCACGTCTACATCTTCATCTACTCGCTGATCTTCATGGCGGCCGTCATGGCCGCCGTCGGCGCGCTGGGGCTGATGTCGAGCATGGGCACGGGCGTGTCGGAACGGACCCGCGAGTTTGGCGTGATGCGGGCGATCGGGGCCAGCACCCAGGCCATCCTGCGCGACGTGATCGGCGAAGGCCTTCTCATCGGCCTGATGAGCTGGCTGGCCGCCGTGCCGCTTTCCATCCTCCCGACCCTGGTCGTGGACAACCTCATCGGGGGCATGTTCTCCCGCGTGCCGTTGGCCTTGGTCGTGCCGCCCCTTTCGATGGGCGTCTGGCTCGTGGTGATCGTGCTCGGCTCGATCGTGGCCAGCGCCTACCCGGCGTGGCAGGCCTCCCGGCTGACGGTGCGCGAAGCGCTCGCTTATGTCTAGAAAGGGAAGGCTCGATGAAACAAAGGAGCGCTGCGGCGCTGATCGTGATCCTCGTGGTCGTGGTTTTGGCCCTCGCCGCCTATTTCGCCGTTCGCAACCTCGACATCGTCGATCTGATGATGAGGATCCACGGCCGCTGAGCCTTCAACGCAGAGAGGAGCGCTGAAATGCCAAGGAAGATTGCCGGGTTCGTCCTGCTCGCCGTGGGCGGGTTCGTGGCTCTGGTCCTGCTGATGAGCGGCAGGCCGCTCATCCCTCACATGATCGGCCCCATCGCCCTGATCGTCGTTGGAGGGGTCCTGCTCGGCTTCAAAAGAAAGCCCCCTGAGCCCAGGCCCGGCTGAAAGATGCCCCCGCCGGCCCCACGGGCGACAAAGCCGGCCAGGCCGGCCCTGAAAGGGCCCGCGCCGGTGCGCGATCCTCCCACACCCTGCCCGGGCCGCACGTGGCCCTGCCTGTGGCCCGGCGGCATCAGGGAATGCCACCTTTTCAGGTTCTCTGGGCGGCTTCGCTACCCAAAGAACCTCGCCAGCCGGCTGGATTGGCTCACGGGCCCGCCGGCCCACCCACCACCGGGCTGGGCGGGCCGGGCCACGGGCCCGCGGCCTGTGCTTTCATATCGCGGCCCAGTTTTCCACCAGAAGCTTCGGGACCCGCGCAAATTCCCTGGTGTTGTTGCTGACCAGGGTCAAGCTCGAAGCCAAAGCCTGTGCGGCGATCAGCAGATCGTTGGCCCCGATCGGCCTCCCCTGGGCTTCCAGCCAGGCGCGGCAGCGGGCCATAGGCTTCGGCCGCGGCCCGGTCGAAATCGAGCATGGCCAAAGGCAGGAGAAACCGCGCCAGGGCCTCACGGGCCTGATCCGGCCACTTGCTCTGGGCTGCGCCAAACTCCAATTCGGCCACGGTGATGGCCGAAACGCCGATATCGCCCGTCTCGCAGTCCTCGAATCGACCACGGACTTCGGGCGGCTTGGCCTTGATGATATAGATGCAGATGTTGGTGTCCAGCAGAAACCTCATTCGAAGGGTCCCTCGCGCTCATCGAAGGGCGGCTGTTCGCGCTCTTCGGCGAAATCCGGCGGAAAGCTGTCCAGGCTGTCCCATAGTACTTCCCAAGCCTTCCCAATCGGCAGGAGCACCACGGCATTGCCCAGCCGCTTGATATAGACCTCGTTGCCGGGCAGCCGGTAGTTCGACGGCAACCTGACCGCCTGGCTGCCTCCGTTTTGGAAGAGCCTCGCCTTGTCCATTTTTCCAGCCTCCCTCTGTATATACTGATAGTATATACAGATCAGGACCGCGTGTCAATGCCGACGAACAGGGCGCCCGAACCGTGAGCGGCTCGGGGCGTGACTCTGCCAGGCGGAGCGATTGCAGTAGGGTGTAACGCAGAACTGTCGGGCGTGGGCCGCCCGGAGCTGAACAGCAAAGTACACTATCTATTAAGTGGCTCGCTAAGGCGGGCGATGCGTGCGCAAACGCTTCGGGCTAAGGAGACCCACCGACACTTTTACGCTTAACCCATTACAGTATCAGGCGTTGCGCACCCGGCGCAGTTCGGCTATCATTCAGGGCCGGGCTTGGGGTTACCGTAAGGACCGTCGTTTGGCCGCGAGCGCCTGCGTCAGGTTCGGACGCTGGCCGACCTCCTCCCCACGGCCCCCCTCTTACAGCAGGCGCCGTCTGTCCGGCGGAAGATCCTACCCACGGTTCGTATCTGCGCACGGGAGGCAAACCCATGGCTGGCTCGATTATTTTCGATTGCCCCCATTGCGGCGGCACGATCGAAGTGCCCGGGGACGCGACGGAAGCGGTGTGTGCTTATTGCGGGCGGTCGGCCCCGGTCCCGCCCGAGCTCCGCCCTGCCCGGGCCCCTCTCCCGGACGGCGGGCGGACGATGCGCGTGAGCGACGGCGCGGGTGGCGTCGTCGACGTCAGGATCTCGCGCACGACAGCGGACGGTGTCCACATGGAGGTTTTGCCACCGCAGCCCTCCCCGAGCTTCGACGCGGGGCAGCCGAGGAACGCCGCAAGGCCCAAAGGATGCAAAGGCGGGTGCTGCCTGACCTACGTGGTGCTGGCCCTGCTGGTCATCGCGGGCGTCAGGCTGTGGTTCTTCGCGGGCTACCACGGCACGTCCGACCCCGCGGCGCTGGCCCGGCAGCTGCTCCCGTGCACGCCGCCGCAGGTGCCCGCGGCGAAGGCTGGCTGGCTCGCCGCGATGCCTTTGCGTACGCAGGTCCTGGGCGCGGAGGTCGTGTTCACCTCGATGAGCCTGACCAACCATGTGAGCCTCGCAGACCTGGTGACCGGGGGATTGGCATCGTGCGGCGAGTATTTCGTGCTGGACGGTTACATCCACGAGCCCGGGCCAGCGCGACGTCGAGTTCCCGGACGACTGGGCCCGGCTGCAGGATGCGCAGGGTAGGACCTACGCCTACGGTGACGGATGGAGCGGCTCGGTCGGGGCGCAGGGGATGCAGCAGCTGCACCTCATCTTCGAGGTGCCGGCGGGGACCACCGAGGAGGGCTTCCGCCGGCTGCTCGGCCCCGACGACGGCGAGCCGGCCGTCGTGCCGCTCGACACCCGCGTGCAGGTGACAACCTGCTCGGGGACGCTGGCGGCGCGCAAGACCGCCAGGGCGCAGGGCGTGACCTACCGGGTCACGAGCGCGGCGTTGGCCCCAGACTATGATGGCCGGCGCGCCCCGGGTGGGCAGTGCTATCTCGTCGTCGGGCTGCGCATGACCTTCTCGGCCGGGGCCTTGCAGCCAGGCCGCGCGGCGGCGAGCAGCGTCCTGTCGGCCACCCAAGGGCTGATGGGCGCCATTTCCGCCACTCAAGGGCTGGTCGAGGCGATGGCCGGCCGGCCGCAGGCCCGCCTGCTGGTCGAGGACGCATCGGTGGCGCCGTCCGGGTCGAAGGCGATCTCGACGCCGGCCACCGGCCCATTCGATCTGGAGGAAGCCTTCGTGGTGCCGGAGTCCACGGCCCGGGCCACGCTGCAGGTCGGCGACCCGGCCCAGCCCGGGGCCGCGGAGATCCCGCTGGCCTCGGGTGGGCAATAATAGGGGAGGAAAGGGGCATCGCCGGCGCCGCGGCGCGCCGGAAAGCCCCCGGCGTCAGCGCCCGGCGGCGACCACGATCGCCAGCGCCAGCCCCGGCAGCAGGCCGGCGGCCAGCGCGTAGTCCCACCAATGCGCTTCGACCGGCCGCACGTGCGTCCGGCCTGCGCTGGCCCCGTAGCCCCGCAGCTCCATCGCCAGTGCCATGTCGTTGCCCACGCGCAAGGTGCGCAGGCAGAAGGGCACCACCAGGCTGGGAAGGTTGAGGATTTGCGTCCGGCCGTGCCGGATCTCCAGCCCTAACAGCTCCTGCCCGTCGAGCACCCCCTCAAGCTCATGCGCCAGCAGGGGCAAGGCCCTGAAGGCCACGGTAGGCAGGAACGCGTAGCGGTACGGCACGCCCCAGCCCATCAGCATGATCGCCAGATCTGTCGGGTGGGTCCATAGCCAGAACTGCGTCCCGGCGACGGCCAGGCACTGCACGCGCAGGCACCCCAGCAGCGCGTTCTGTAGCGCCTGGCTGTAGACCGCCAGGCGCACCCAGGGCACCACGAACGCCACCGGCCCGCTGCGGTGCAGGGCGACCTGCATCACCAGCAGCGCCAGGCAGAACGTCAGCGACATCCGCGCCACCGCGAAGAGCGCCGGCAGGTGCGGGTGCGGTCCCCGGCGCCCGGTCGCCAGACTTCCGGCGATTGCAGGCGTCGCCCAGAGGAGGGCCAACACGGCAAGCAGCGCCGGGGCCGAGGTCAGGGCCAGCGTGGCCGCGCACGTCGCCACGAGCCAGCATACCTTGACGGCAGGGTGGACTCTCATACGACCCTCTCAGGGATCATCGAGGACACTCTTGAGCAACGGGCGATAGGCATGGCTTCATCGAGGGCCTGCGCTTGCGAGCGCCCGACCGCACCCCGGCCTGTCACACGCCCCAGCCCCTTGCAAGCACCCTACTCGTCCAGCAGCCGCGAGCGCCAGACCCTCCTGGCGATCGCCGGCACGGCGAAGAGCGCCGCCACGATGCCAA
>CAWEHT010000489.1:0-20929 GCA_963808455.1 uncultured Chloroflexia bacterium
TGTGCGGGAACGCCTTTGGCAGGTTGCCCTGCTGGTCGCAGTCGTCCTCGCGGGCGCCGGCACGAGCGTGGGCTGGATCTGGTGGCAGCAGCGTCTCCGCATCTACCGCGAGCGATCCGAGGCCGCTGAGAGATTGCGGGACAGCGAAGGGCGGTTGCGCCGCGCTGAGGCGATGGCTCATCTCGGGCACTGGAGCCTGGATCTCCACACGAACGAGTTTGCCTGGTCGGACGAGACGTATCGGATCATGGGCCTCGCGGGAGACGACTTCCGGCCCACACTGGACCGCGTGCTGCAGCTGGTTCATCCCGACGATCGCGCGACCCTCGGCCAGGCTTTCAGCGTCATGCGACAGGCGGGAGCGGGCGACTTCGCGTGCCGTGTGTTGGGCGCAGGCGACGAGCTGCGCTACCTGGAAGGCAGCGGGCAAGCCGCGCCCCGGCAAGAGGGCGCGGCTACTGCCCTCTTCGGAACGCTTATGGACGTGACCGAGCTTCGCGAGAAGGAGCGTGAATTGCAAGAACGGAATGCCGATCTGGAGCGATTCACCTATACGGTATCCCATGATCTGAAAAGCCCGCTGGTAACGATCAAGACCTTCCTCGGCTATCTGCGCCAGGATCTCGCGCATGCTGACGCTGAGCGCAGAGAGCAGGATATGAATTACATCGGGGCGGCAGCGGACAAAATGGGCCAGCTGCTGGACGAATTGCTGGATCTGTCGCGCCTGGGGCGCACCAGTAGTCCACCGGTAGCCGTTACCTTCGCAGATCTGGCGCAGGAAGCGCTCAACCTGGTGGCCGGGCGCATCGCCGAGCGTGGCGTCGAGGTGCGGGTGGCCGAAGCGCCAATCACCCTCTGTGGCGACCGGCCGCGCCTGGTCGAGATCTGGCAGAATCTGCTGGAGAATGCTGTAAAGTTCATGGGTCAGCAGAAGCAACCATCTATCGAGATGGGTGCAGAGGGTGAAGGGCGGGCGGTGGTCTTCCACGTGCACGACAACGGCATGGGCATTGACACGCGCTACCAGGCAAAGAATTCGGTCTGTTCGAGAAGTTGGAACCGCGCAGCGAGGGACGGGCATCGGGCTGGCTCTCGTGAAACGCATCGTCGAGCTGTATGAAGGGCGCATTTGGGTCGAGTCGGAGGGATGCGGCCAAGGCACCACTTTTCGCTTCACGTTGCCTGCTGCGATCCAGATTGGCAACAAGGAGGGTAATCCATGAACGGTGAGCCCATCGTAATCCTGCTCGTCGAAGACGATCCGGCGCATGCTGAGATCGTGCGCCGCAATTTTGAGGGTTTCCGCCTTGCCAACAGGCTGATGCATGTCGCGGACGGGCAGGCAGCGCTCGACTACCTCCATCGCTCAGGCGAATACCGCGATGCGGCTACCTCGCCGCGACCGGGCCTCATCTTGCTGGACCTGCGTTTGCCGAAGGTGGACGGGCTCGAGGTGCTCGAAGCCATCAAAAGCGACGGCGACCTGAGCCCTATTCCGGTGGTGGTCCTGACGACCTCGGCCGCTGAAACGGACATGATCAAGGCCTACAACAACCACGCCAACAGCTATCTGGTTAAGCCAGTGGATTTTACGAAGTTCCTGGAGCTGATGGACGTGCTCGGCTACTACTGGTTGGTATGGAACCAGTATCCCTACTGATTGGGGAAGGAGCCGCCATGGAGGCGGGACACCTGCATATCTTGATCGCTGAAGATGAGCCGGCCCATTCGGCAGTCATCCGCCGGGCCTTTGAAGCAGCGGGTGCCGATGTCGAGATGCGGGTGGTGGATACGCTGCGCGATCTGCGCAGCAGCATAGCGGAGCACCCGCCCGATATCGCGCTGGTGGACCTCAATCTGGGCGACGGCCCTGCTTTGGGCGTCCTGACCCAGCCGCCCGAAGCCGGCCCCTGCCCGATCTTGCTGATGACGAGCTACGGCACCGAACAAGTCGCCGTGCGGGCGATCAAGGCAGGCGCGCTCGACTACGTGGTCAAGTCGCCCGAGGCGTTCATGGCCTTGCCCCGCACGGTAGAGCGCGCCCTGCGCGAGTGGAACCTGCTTCAGGAGCAAAAGAGAGCGGAGCAAGCCGAACGCCAGCACGTGGAGCAGATCAGACTGCTCTACGAAGCCAGCCAGCGCCTGAACCGCACGCTGGATCTGGAGGAAATCTACCGGACAGTCCACGAATTCCTCTCGGCCACGGTGCCCTGCGATGAATTGATCATCTCCGTTTTCGACTCCACTGCGCAGCTCCTCCATCGCAGCGCGGCCTGGAGGCATGGCCTCAGACAGGATACGAGCGCTTTGCCTTCGATTCCGCTGGAGCCCGAAGATCGGGACGGCTACAGTATCGCGATCCGCACCGGCAAGCCGCTGCTCATCCGCGGTCACCTCCCCGGCCGGCTACCGCTGAACCTCACCGGAATGTCGTCGAACCGGGCGAGGTTCTCAACGACACGCCTCCTGAGGCCCGCGAACAGGCTCAGCGATGGTCGTCCCGCTCGTGGTGGACGCCAAGGTCACGGGCGTGATCCACGTGCTTAGCCACCGATCTGACGCCTACTCCGAGAGTCAGTTGAAGCTGCTGGAAGCGTTGGCGCTCCACATCGCCTCGGCCCATCAGAATGCCATACTCTACAACAGGGTCCAGGAAGAGTTCGCCGAGCGGAAGCAGGCCGAAGAAGCGTTGCGGCAGGCGCAGAAGATGGAGAGCCTGGGCATCCTAGCGGGTGGCGTGGCGCATGACTTGAACAATCTGCTGGTCGCCATACTCGGGCAGACGTCGTTAGCCCTGAGGAAGCTCGCGCCCGAGAGCCCAGCCCGCATTTCTATCGAAAAGGCCGTAGCGGCCGCCGAGCCGGCTTCGGAACTCACACGTCAGCTCCTGGCCTACACCGGCCGCGGCGGTTTCCAGGTGCGCTCGATGCGCCTGAACGTGCTGGTCGAGGAGAATCTGGGTCTGCTGGCAGTGGCGATCCCCAAGCACGTCCGGCCTGCGCGCCGAATTGGCTGACGCGCTGCCGCTCATCGAGGCCGACCCCGCCCAAATCCAGCAGGTGCTGATGAATCTGATCATCAACGCCGCCGAGGCCGTCGGCGACGGTCCGGGCCTGGTCACCGTGCGCACCGGAATCTGCAACCTGACGCCGGCCGATCGCCAGTTTTGGCTGTACACGGGCCAGACCCTGTCACCCGGATGCTATGTCACACTCCGGGTTCAAGACGACGGCCCCGGCATGGATCCCGAAATGCTCCCCAGGATCTTCGACCCGTTCTTCACCACGAAGTTCACCGGGCGTGGGCTTGGTCTGGCTGCGGTGCTGGGCATCGTCAAGGGGCACAGGGGCGGGCTCCACGTGGAGAGCGCGCCCGGCGCCGGCACGACGTTTCACCTGGTCTTCCCGGCCTCTGGACCGGAGGAAAGCGCTGCATATTCCGCGGCCGAGATTCCATCGGCGCCATTGGTCAGCCGTTCTCTCCCCAAGATTCTGGTGATCGACGACGAGGAACCGGTGCGCGAAGCGGTGTCTGACATCCTCGAGTCCTCAGGGGTCGAGGTTCTCGCTGCCGCCGACGGCGCCGCCGGTGTGGCCCTGTACCGCGAGCGGGCATCCACCATCGCCTTGGTGCTGCTGGACCTCTCTATGCCGGGCCTGGGAGGCGAGGAAACGTTTCGCCAGCTCCGCGTGCTCTACCCGCAGGTTCGCATCCTCCTGTCTTCGGGCTACGATGAAAGCGAGGTAGTGGCCCGGTTCACGGACCAGGGGTTGGTCGGCTTCGTCCAAAAGCCCTATACCGCTGCGATCCTGACTGACGCCATCCGGCGCCACCTGGCCGCCGGAGAAGGTCCACAACCGGGATGAGGTTGGAGACCCGATCCCGCATAGTTGGTCCCCAATATCTGCCTGCCCATCAGCGCCCGTCGAAACCACCCCGCGTCTTCTATTCGGGAAGCGATGAGCCGTTGGATAAGTCGTCGGCCATCGCCTTGAACTGCTCCAGGGCGCGTTGGTAGTCTACCTCCATGCAATGAACCCCCAGCACGCGTTGCACGTCCACGCACGCCCCCAGCACCTCGTGCGACAGTTCCTCGAATGCGTGCCACCCCTCGCTGCTCACGCTCCCTCCTGTGGCGGTCGTCCGGCAGGCCGGGCGGCGCCGGCTGCCCTACCCCGGCGGCCTTTTGAGGCAGCGGCTCGCCCGCGGCGAGCCGCTTTCGTGCCTGTTCGCGATCCAAACGTCGGCCAGGCGATCAGCGCGTGGGGTCGCAACCGAAGGCCTCTCGCGACCCACGTTTGGGTCGCGATCCCAAAGTGTCTCTGAATGCGTGCCACCCCTCGCTGCTCACGCTCCCTCCTGCGGCGGTCGCCCGGCAGGCGGGGCGGCGCCGGCTGCCCTACCTCGGCGCCTTTTGAGGCAGCGGCTCGCCCGCGGCGAGCCGCTTTCGCGCCTTGCGGGTTCGCTTTCGCGCCTCTCGCGATCCAAAGCTGTATGCGCCAGGGCCGCGTGCTGTGCTTGACTCCATATCCCCCAGCAAGCCCACCGCGAATCCGTAGATTCTACGGTAGCCACGGCGCGGCCTCGCCCGTATACTCCACCCCATGGCGGGTGTCCTCAGCCCGCAGCAAGGGACAATTGGCCAGGACACGCATCGGCTATTTCACGCCATATTTGCCTGTCGAGATCCTCTGGGCCTGCGGCTTCAGCCCGGTGCGGTTGCGCCCCGGCCGCGGCCACGCCGCGGCCGATGGCCACCTGCCGCGCAACTTTTCCGTCGAGGCGCGCTGCCTGCTGGCCGCCGCTCTCGAGGGGCGCCTGGACGCCGGCGCCGTCGTCTTCCTCGACGAGGATGACACGAGCCGGCGCGCTTGTGATGTCTGGCGCGCCTTCGCCGGCATCCCCGTCATCGGCCCTGTGTCCGTCCCGCGCCTCGCCGGCCCTGCCTCGGCCGAGCGCTACGCCGGAGCCCTGGCCGGGCTGGCCGGCGAGCTCGCGGCGCTATCGGGCCAGCCGCTGGCCGGCGAGGGTCTGCGACAAGCGATCGACCTCTACAACCGGCAGCGCGCGCTGTGGCTGGCCCTGCGCCGGCTCTGGCTGGAGGGCGGCCTCGCGACGGGCGAATGGCAGGTCCTGCGCTGGCTGGCGCTCACGGATGAGGTCGAAAGCGCCAACGAAGCCCTGGCTGCCCGCCTGGGCGCCGGCCCGGACCCACCCGCTGGGGCGCCGGCCGGCCTTCGGCTGCTCCTGTTGGGCGCGATGGAAGTCCCCCGGCCGTTCTTGGCCCTCCTTGAAGAGGGCGGCGCCCGGTCGTGGCCGAGGATTCTGAAGCGGACGAGCGGACGCTGACGGGGCAGGTGCCTTCGGCCGGCCGGCAGCCGCTGCTCGACCTGGCAGGCGCTTACCTGGCCAAGATGCCGGGCCCGCGTGCTGCCGAGCTGCCCCGCCGCCTGGCAGGGCTGGATCGCCTGCTCGAAGAGCGCCGCGTGCAGGGGGCCATCGCGCTCTATCCGAAGTTCGCCGACTCTTACCTGGCCGAATGGATCGCGGTGAGCGAGATGTTCCGGGCCCGCGGGCTGCCGGCCTTGCTCCTGGAGGATGACGGTGAGCCGGGCCCCTCCGGGCAGCAGCGCACCCGTGTGGAAGCATTTCTGGAGATCCTGGCATGAACGCAAACCTGGAGCAGGCTATCGTCGAGAGTGGCGCAGCCGCAGATCGGTTCAGCATCGGGGCGGCCGTGCGCCTCCTGCGCCGGCCCCTGGCCCTGCGGGCCATGCGGGTGCTGGCGCCGCACGCGGCAGCCTGCCTGCCACCGGCCGCCCGGCGGCTGCCTTCGCTTTCGACCTCGTCCGCCGCGTCTACGCCGAGCACCCCGAGCGGGTCGTGTGGACCAGCATCTGCCTGCCTTCCGAGCTCATCTGGGGCCTGGGCCTGACGCCATTCCTGCCCGAGGTCGCGGCAGTCGTGGCCGCAGGGCTGGGGCTGGGCGCCCGCAGCCTGGCAGAGGCCGCCGCGGGCGGCTGCCCCCCGGACCTGTGCACCGTCCACCGGGGCGCTTATGGGCTGGCCCGCGAGGGGTTCATGCCGCCGGCCGCCGCTTATGTCGCTACCTCGCACCTGTGTAGCGTGGCCGGCATGATGCTGGCGGCCGAAGCCTGGCGCCAGCACAAGCCTTTTGTCCTCATCGACGTGCCGGGCTCCGCCGGCGCCGATGCCGTGGACTATGTCGAGCGCCAGCTCGAGGCGCTGATACCCCGCCTGGAGCAGGCTACCGGGGCACGGTTCGACCCGGACCGCCTGCGCGTCGCCATCCGGCGCTCGAACGAGGCACGCGCCCTGGCCGTCGAGTTCCACGCCTTGCGCGAGGCCAGGCCCGCCCCGATCCGGGGCGGGCAGGCGCTTGGCACGGTGGGCCTGATGGCCTGGCTGCTCGGCCATCCCGACGGCGCCGCCCATTTCCGCGCCTGGCGTGACTACGCTGCCGGCAGGATCGCCCGGCGCGATCCCGAGCAGCCGGCCCAGAAGCTGCGCCTGCTTTGGCTGCACCTCGGGCCGCATTCCGGCAACACGATCGTGCCTCACCTCGAGGATAACCTGGGCGCCGTGATCGCTTTCGAGGAGCATAGCCACATCTGGTGGGAGCCGCTGGACGAGGCGCGCCCGCTGCGCGCCCTCGCCGCCCGCCTGGTGACGCAGCCCCAGGAAGGGCCGATCGGCCGTCGCCTGGAGCTGGTCCTCGACCTCGTCGCCCGCTACGGCTGCGACGGCGTGGTGCATTTCAGCCACTGGGGCTGCCGTCAGACCTCCGGCGCCTTGCGCGTGCTGCGCGATGGGCTGCGGCGTGAGGACATCCCGTTGCTCGATCTGGACGGCGATTGCCTGGACCCGGCCAACACGCCGGCCGGGCCGCTGAGGACGCGCATCGACGCGTTCGTGGAAACGCTGACTTGAGGATCGGGAATGTACGCTGTCGGTCTTGATATCGGCTCGACCTCCGCCGAGGCAGTGATCCTGGACGGCGATACGCTGCTCGCGGCATCGATCGTGGACACCGGCTACAACTCGCGCCGCGCCGCCGAGCAGGCATTGGCGCGGGCAGCGGCCAGCTGTGGGCTGGCCCGGGCCGAGCTCGGCCCGATCGTCGCCACCGGCTATGGGCGCATCGCCGTCGAGGGCGCCCTCCGGCAGGTGACCGAGATCTCATGCTATGCCAGGGGCATGGCCTACCTTGTGCCCGGCGTGCGTACCGTGATCGATATCGGCGGGCAAGACAGCAAGGTGATCGCCGTCGGCAAGAACGGGCGGGCGATCGACTTCGCCATGAACGACAAGTGCGCTGCAGGCACCGGTCGTTTCCTGGAGGTCACCGCCCGCGCCTTACAGCTCGACATCTCCGAGCTGGGGGGCATCGCGGCCGCTTCCACCCGCGACGTCGCCATCTCCAGCACCTGCACCGTCTTCGCCGAATCGGAGGTGATCACGCTCGTGGCCGAGGGCGCCGAGCGCGCCGATATCGTCGCCGGTCTGCACCGCGCGATCGCTCGCCGGGTGAGCGCGCTCCTGAAGCAAATCGGGACGAACCCGGCCATCGCCTTCGCCGGCGGTGTGGCCAAGAACACCGGCGTCAAGCGCGCGCTGGAGCACCTCCTCGGCGAGCCCCTCGTCGTGCCCCCCGAGCCGCAGATCGTGGGCGCCCTGGGCGCAGCCCTCATCGCCCGCAGCGGCGAAGGATGAAATAATCCTTATCCCTGGGCCAGATAGTCAACCATCACTTCACCATAACCCATGGTGAAGTCGTGGGCGATCTCCTCGGCGTAGACCACCTCGTGGATCGGGACCCTGGCCAGGAAGTCATCGGCCGGTGAGCCGTTGAATCTTAGGGTGCCCTTGCCGATGCGCATCTTCGTGTAAGTGTCGGGGTCGTTCAGGGTGGAGATCAGCTTCAAGACGTCCGGCGGAGCGCCTTTCTCCGCCGAAGGTATGTACTTGAGCGTGAGGTTGGGGTCCTTTGGGCGTTCGGGTATGGGGTCGAGCTGTTGCTGCGGCTCGAAACTGGCCTCGATGATCCGCTGCCCGTACCGGGTGACCGAGCCCGTGACCCTGGCGCCCTCCTGGTACAGGATCTCACCCGCGTCCTTCTTCGGCCAGCCATAGATCTCCCGGCCTCCGACGATGGGGTTGGGCTGGTCCAGGTAGAGGACTACCGCGTAGTTGCCGCGCCGGCCCTGGTGCAGCACCGGGACCATCAGCCCCGCCTCGTGATACGGCAGGTCCCAGTCCGCGAACTGGAAGAGGCCGATGTAGAAGATCATCAGCCTGCGGTTTCCAACCGCAGGCGTGGCTGGTGACCCGGCCGGCAGGCCCGGCGCATCAAGACGCACCGGCCCCGCGCGTCAGAAATTCAGGCCGGGCGAACGCCGGATCGGGGTACTGATAGAAGCCCCGGCCTGCCTTGAGGCCGAGCCACCCACGGTCGATATAACCTTTGAGCAGGTCGGCGTTTTGCCGGATTTGTGGGTCGCCGAGCCTGGTGGCCCAGAATTCGGTGATATCCCAGGCGGTGTCCAGCCCTACCATGTCCAGGATGCCCAGGGGCCCGATCGGCATCTTCATGACCCCCATCCAGGCTCGGTCAACGTCTTCCGCCGAGGCGATCCCGGCGGCCACCAGGTGCAGCGCCGCGCCGTTGACCGCGTTCAGCATCGCGTTGAAGACATAGCTGGAGCTCTCGCGCTGCAGCACGATCGGGATCTGGCCGATGCTCAATGCAAAATCGCGCAGCAGCGCCACCACTTCCGGGGCAGTGCCTGGGTGCGGCATGACATCGGTCACGTTCGAATCCCAGACATAACCGTGGAAGTGCATCGCTGCGAACTGCACCGGGCGGCCGGTGGCGTCCGCGTACATCGAGGGCAAGAGCGTGGAGGTGTTGGTGGTGAAGATGGTGTGGGCAGGGCACAAAGCGTTGAACTGCGCGAACACCCGCCCCTTGAGGGCGGGGTCCTCGGGGACCGACTCGCTGACCAGGTCGCAGTCCGCGGCGGTCGCCGGATCAGCCGTGGTGCCTATCCGCTCCACAGCGGCCTGGGCCTCGGTGGCCGTCAGGCGCCCGCTCTGTGCCAGATGCGAGGCGTAAGCCCGGATCTGCTCCCTGGCGCGCTCCAGGGCAGCCGGGGCGACGTCGTACATGGTCACGCCGTAGCCGTGCATGGCGCACTGCAAGGCGATTTGTTGGCCCATGGTGCCCGCGCCGATCACGAGCACGCGCTTGATGTCCTTCAGCTCCATGGCGATACCTCCTCGTAACTTTGCTGGTGCCGGTCGGGTTGATTATACCCGTTCTCGCCGCTGCGGCAAGCTTATCTCGGCCGATTCTTGACGCGGGCGGGTCTCGGTAGTATCATAGCATGATGTCCGGATTGTACCAGTACAAAACATACAAGTGACCATTCAGGGACCGGACGCCCCTCACGCCGGCCACTGCATGACCGGTAGACTCTCATCAGAGGATCTTAGCAATGAAGCATCCTTTTGCCAACGAACCGCTCACCGATTTCGGCGATCCGGCGAATGTGGCCGCCTTTCGGCGGGGCCTCGACATCATCAGGGATGGTTGGATGGGCCGCAGCTATCCTGTCGTGATCGGCGGAATGGCGGTCCATAATGGCGACGAGTTCCTTTCACTCAACCCGGCCAATCCGGCCCAGGTGGTCGGGCACGTGGTCAGGGCGACACCTGAGCTGGCTCGGCGAGCGATCGAGGCGGCGGCCGCCGCCTTCAGCACCTGGCGTCAGGTGCCCTATGCCGAGAGGTCTCGCTACCTCTTCAGCGCGGCCAGGGCCATCCGACGGCGCAAGCACGAGCTGAGCGCCCTCATGGTGTTGGAGGTTGGTAAGACCTGGGACGAGGCGGATGGGGAGTCGGCCGAAGCCATCGATTATCTCGAGTTTTACGGCCGCCAGATGCTGCGCCTTGGGCACCCGCACCCCACTGTCGGTGCCGCCAACCGCGAGATCGAGTTGAATTACGTGCCGTTGGGGGTCGGGGTCGTCATCCCGCCCTGGAACTTCCCGGCGGCCATCACGCTGGGCCTGACGGTCGCGTCCATCGTGGCCGGCAATACGGTGGTCTTGAAGCCGGCCAGCTCGGCGCCTGTCACCGCCGCCTGGCTCGTCCGCCTCTTGAACGAGACCGTGCACCTGCCACCCGGCGTGCTCAACTACCTTCCCGGCCCGGGCGGGGCCATCGGGGACACGCTGGTTGACCACCCGCTGGCCCGCTTCGTGGCCTTTACCGGCTCGAAAGAGGTGGGGCAGCGCATCTTCGCGCTGCCGGCGTCGTGCAGCCCGGCCAGAAGTGGCTCAAGCGCACCATCCTGGAGATGGGGGGCAAAGACGCCATCCTGGTTGACGAGACGGCCGACCTCGATGACGCAGCCGACGGCATCATCACCTCTGCCTTCAGCTTTTCGGGCCAGAAGTGCTCGGCGTGCTCCCGCCTGATCGCCGTGGAGCAGATTGATGAGCCGCTGCTGGAGAAGGTGGTCGAGCGCGCTCGGCGGCTCAAGGTCGGCGACCCCTGCGCTGGGCCCGAGGTGGCGATGGGGCCGGTCATCGAGCCGTCTGCATTGCAGAAGCATCTCCACTACATCGCCGTCGGCAAGGGCGAAGGCCGCCTGGTGCAGGGTGGCAAGGCCATCGTCACGCTGGCCGGCGGCTACTTCCTCGAGCCGACGATCTTCGTGGACGTGCCGCCGGAGGGCCGGTTGGCCCAGGAAGAAGTCTTCGGCCCTATCCTGGCCTGCATCCGGGCGCGCGACTTTGCCTCCGGCCTCGAGATCGCCAACAACACGGAGTACGGGCTTACCGGCGCGCTGTACTCGGGGCGGCGGGACCGGCTGGAAGCCGCACGGCGCGAATTCCAGGTCGGGAATCTGTACCTCAACCGCAAGTGCACCGGGGCGTTTGTCGGGCAGGAGCCTTTCGGGGGTTTCAACATGAGCGGCACTGACTCGAAAGCCGGCGGGCGCGACTATCTCCTGCAGTTCACACAGGCCAAAGTGGTCAGCGAGCTCTGTTGAGCATTTTGTGCGGGGACGCGCCGGGCCAGCGGGCGGGGGAGCGCGGGGCGTGGGCCTTCCGCCCGAACGAAGCCTGAGCCGGCGTGAACATCGCCGGCGCGGGGCGCCTTTAGTGGTCCGTCCGGCGAGTCAGCTGCACACCGACGCCGGGCACTGAAGTGCCCGGCTGGCACACGAAGTGCGCCGAGGCGCACTGGCGGCCGGATTGCCAGCCTGTTTGAACAGGCTTCGTGTACCAGCTGACGGGTTTCAACCCTCAGCAGCGACGCGAGGAATTTGGCGGATGAACCATTTAGCTGTGATCCGTGCGTTCAATCGGCAGCATCAGACAACAAGCGGCGGGCCTGGTAGGTAGAATGGCCCTGCATTGGCCCCGCAAACAGGCCTCCTGCTGCACGTGCAGGGAAGTCTTCGGTGAAACTCGCGATACGGATTCTTCGCTGTGGCGCGCCGCTGACAGGTCTTGTGGGCACGGCCGCTCAGAATGACAGTCCAAGAGTTTCTTCCGTAGCCGCGTCCCCGCCTGGGCGGGCGCGAAGAACTCAGGATGATGGGTTCGGGAAGTTATTCCTTCAGGAGCCCTTGGTCAGCCGCGCCCGGCCGGAAGCCGCCGCGCGCCGCTCGCGACGAGGTCCCGCAGCGCAGCCTCGGCATCGGGGAAGTCGAAGCGAAAGCCGAGGCCGGCCAGGCGCGTGCGGCACGGCGCGCTGCCCATCGAGCACGAGGGTCGCCATTTCGCCGAGCGCCAGCCGCAGGGCGAGGGCCGGCACCCGCACGCGGTGGGCCGGTCCATGGCTTTCCCCAAGGACCGGCTGAAGGCCCGGTTCGTCAGCGGGTTGGGCGCGGTCAGGTTGAACGGCCCGCTGGCCTCGGGCGACTCGATCAGGAACCGGATGGCCCGGATCTCGTCGGCGATGTGGATCCAGGGGTACCACTGCTTTCCGCCTCCCGAGCGGACCACCGGCGAAGAATTCGAACGGCAGCATCAGCCTCGGGAGCACCCCTTCCTGGGCGTCGAGGACCAGCCCCGTCCCGCAGGATGCGCGCGGCTCCGAGCGCCTCGGCGCGTTGCGTCGAGCCCTCCCACGCCACGGCCACGCTGGCGAGGAAATCGTTCCCCGGAAGGCAGTCTTCCGTGATCACGTCGTCGCCGTGTGGTCCATAATAGCCTACCGCCGACGCCTGGATCAGCGCCGGGAGCTTGCCCCTGGCTCCTTCCAGAGCCTGAACGACGGCCGCGCCCGCGGTGGACCGGCTCTCGGCGATGCGGTGTTTGCGCTCCGCCGACCAGCCGATGGGGATGGGCCCCTTCCCGGCGATGCTCTCGCCCGCCAGGTTGACGATCGCGTCGGCCCCGTCGGCCAGCGCGCCCCAGCCCGCGGCGCTGCGCCCGTCCCAGCGCACGGCCTGCACGCCGGGGCCAAGGTCTCGCGCGCGCTCTCCGGCCGCCGGCTCAGGACGACGGCGCGGTGACCGGCACGCGCCAGGCTTGCGGCCAGCGCCCTTCCGATGAGACCGGTCCCACCGGTAATGATGACCTGCATTCTCGCTGCGGCGCGGGTTGTGGCCTTCGACGTGCTAACCGCGCGAACCGGCGCATGCTTTGCCGGGCGGCCAGCATGGCACCCCAGGCGGTCAGCGCGACGATGGCCAGCTTGGTGATGTCGATGATCGGCTGCACCCGGACGCCGTCCGGCCCCACGACGACCACTGCCACCGGGCGGGCGCTCGCGCCGCCCCCGCCGCCCCCCCACCACCCCCGCCCGTGCCGGCTCGTCCTCCTTGGCCCTGGCCTGCGTCCTGTCCTTCAGGCGGCATCCCTTCGGTGTGCGAGGGCTGTGCCTCGTGGCCGAAGGCGCTCCCTGTGCCGAACCCGCCCGCCGAAGTGACTTCGGACGCCGTGATCAGCGTGTAGTCCCCCTGGCGCACCGGTTCGCCGAAGACGGCCCCCGGGCGGGCCGCGGCCGTCAATTTGTCCATCATCTCCGGCATTTGTTGCAGGCTCGTCTCAAAAGCCTGCGCCGCATGGGTTGTGCTATTGTCCATCCTGTCCGTCCTGTTCATCGTTCGCGCGGCGCGCGGGCCGCATCCGCAGCAGCGCGACGCCCGCAGCGAGCGCCAGCAGCAGCCAGGCGAGGCGCGTGACGTCGATGATGGGGATCGTCTCGACCAGGCCGGCGCGTTCTACCCGAACCCCGTCCGGGCGATTCCACACAAAGGCGCCGCCTGCTCTGCCACGCGTCAAGGCCGGCGGCAGCCGCACGATCAACGCCCGTGCCCGCGGGGTGACCGTGACGTCTCCGGCAGCCACAGGCACGCCTGACGTAGTCCTGCATTCGATCCAGCGCCCGATATGCATCGATACCCCCGCGGCGGCCGGCCTTCAGCAGGGCCGGCCGCCGCCCATACCTATCATACTCAAGTCGTCCGCCGGTGTCATACGTATTTTCCACCGGTCTTTGCGGTCAGCGGGTCAGGGTGGTTCCAGGGGGCGCGAAGCAGGCCTGCGTCGCGGCGAGCCGCCAGCGACGCAGGCCCCGCAGGGGGAGAATCCGTCTCGGCCTCACCGAAAGGGTCCCCTGCTGCTGCACTAGCCCCGGGCGAAGCCCTGGCGGCCATCCCTGCTGGGAGCCCACCCCGGCTGCGGAACCCGCACAGTCGCTGCGGTTTCTCGGAGCCGGGGTTGCGGCCCAGCCGTGCCACGCTCCACCGGGCCCTGGGGAGCCGGCCTGGCACCGTCTTCCGTCTGGTCGGCCTCCGGCAAAGTGAAGGTGCTGGTGGCCCTGCTCGAGTTCCTCGGCCAGCGCCGCCAGCTCCTGGGCCGAGGCCGACACCTCCTCGGTCTGCGCCGAGAGCTCTTCGGAGGTGGCTGAGACCTCCTCGACCGAGGCCGAGTTTTCCTCGGCGGCCGCCGCCACGCCCTCGACCTCCTGGCCCACCTGATGGATCTCGCCGGTGATTTCCTGGGTGGCGGCCAGGTTGCCCTGGGTTTCCCGCATGACCTCCTGCAGGGCCTCGGCCACCTGGGCGGAGAGCTGCTGGATGCGCTCGGCAGCCGTGCGGGCCTGCCCGGAGGCCGCATTGTTCTGCTCGGTGGCCACCAGGATTTGTTCGAGGGCCTGGCCGGCCTGGCGGGCATCCTCGGCGTGCCGCGTGACCTCGGCGGCCTGCTGCTGGGCGGCCTGGACGGCCTCGGCGGTGCCCTGCTGGACGGTGCGGATCAGGCTGGCGATTTCGCGGGAGGCGCCGGCGGATTTTTCGGCGAGTTTGCGCACCTCGTCGGCCACGACGGCGAAGCCGCGGCCCTGCTCGCCGGCGCGGGCGGCTTCGATGGCGGCGTTGAGGGCCAGGAGGTTGGTCTGGTCGGCGATGTCCTGGATGGTGGAGACGATATTGCCGATGGCAGCGGAGTGGGCGCCCATTTCCTGGACGCGGCCGGCGACGAGTTCGGTGCTTTGGTGGACGGCCTGCATGCCGGCGACGGTATTTTGGACGATGAGGGCGCCGCTGCGAGCGGACTGGGCAACTTGGCCGGCGGCGGAAGCGCCGAGTTCGGCGCTGCGGGCGACGTCGGCGAGGGCCAGGTTGAGTTGCTCCACGGACTTGCCGGCGCGCTCGACGGAGTTGGCCTGTTCTTCGGCGCTGTGGGCGATGGACTCGACCTTGGTGGCGATATTGTCCATGGCGGAGGCGACGGCGGTGGCGCTCTGGGCCTGGGTGGCCGTGCCGGCGGCGACCTGCTGGATCGTGGCGGAGACCTGGCTCGTGGCGCTGCCTGTCTGTTCCGAGGCGGAGGCCAGCATCTCGCTGGCAGCGGCCAATTGGCCGGCCCCGCGCCGGACCTCGCCGACCAGCTTCCGAAGGCTGGTGACCATAGCCTCGAAGGCCAGGCCCATTTCATCATCGTCTGAACGCAACGACACATCCACCGCGAGGTCGCCCTCGGCGATGCGTCCCGCGAGCTCGTTGAAGTGTTGCAGGTAGACTCGCGACTGGACCAGGCTTTGACCGATGCCTCCTAGCTCATCCGTACGATCCGTCACCTTTTGCCTGTCGGCTTGAGAAATATTGGCCGAGCTCGTCAGCTTGCCGAGGGCCAGGTTCCGTGCAGCCACCCGGACAAGCGCTAGCAATTCCGTGATCGATCGAGCCATTGCCCAGGCAATCGCCAGCCCCAGCGCTGTTAGCAGCGCTCCCGCGATGGGAAAGAGCATCTTCGCCGATGCCATGTCCAGGAGCGCAATCGCTGCCATCACCCCGGCGGTGAGGGGGATCATCAGGGCCAACAGGGCGAACTTCCAGAAGAATTTCACGTGACGTAACATAAGATGGGCCTCCCGAAAACTTGAGTGAAGGTCGGTAACCGGACTGCTTCGTCCTATCCTCGATCTGCTTTGCCAGGATCACCCTACGCGGTCGATCTTGCAATGATTGCATTATGTGGCAAGCCAGGGCAGAGGTCCCCACTCCCAAGGATAGTGCCGAAGGCGCGAACGGGTAGTCTGGGACGGCCGTCCCGGCTACCCTTTTGGGCCAAGCGGACTGCTCGAACGGGTGGTCGGCGCCGGGACGCCCCGGCTTCGAGCGTCTTTCGTCCCCCGGAGCCCCCGAAATGGCTCACGCCAGGCCAACACGGCGCCATCGAAGACCCTCTCCGCCGAAGAAACACTGTATACAAACAGGGCGCGCGGCGGCCTGGGCCGCCGCTCTAGGGAATTAGTACCACAGCCAGCCACGGCAACCTGTGCTACAATGAACCATCATGGCGTCCGGTCGTTCATCCGTGGAGGTTGCCAGAGGAGGACAGGGTGGCCGGCAGATGGGAAAGGCGCGGCGTGCCGGTTGGGCTGGCCGTGGCCATCTTCGTGGTTGCCGCGCGGCGTTCGGCGCGCCGGCACACGCCGGGCCGCTCGTATGCTGCGACGGCCCTTCTTCGTGCCATCCCTGCCGCGAGCGACCTCACCGGGGCAGCGCAGCCGGGCCTCATGGTTGCAACCCTGGCTGCCGTGGCTTCGCCTTCGTTGTCTTCTGCCGGGATGAGCACCTTCGTCGATCTGCGGATGCCCATGGCGCGCGCTTTCGTGGCGGAGGGCGCCAGGGGATCGCGGACGGGGCCGGCCCTGCCGACGGCCACGCTCGCGCCTGCCGGCAGCTGGGCACCGGCAGGCAGCATGAACGCGGCCCGCATGGACCACACGGCGACCCTGCTGCTTTCGGGCAAGGTGCTCGTGGCCGGGGGAACGCCGAGCTTGTTCGGCCCGCTGGCCAGCGCCGAGCTGTACGACCCGGCCACGGGCATGTGGTCGTCCGCCGGGAACATGAGTAGCGTTCGCTACGAGCAGACGGCGACCCTCCTGCCTTCTGGTAAGGTGCTGGTGGCAGGCGGCGGCACGGCCGGCGCCGAGCTGTACGACCCGGCCGTCAACGGCTGGTCGTCGGCTCCGAGCATGAGCAGCTCGCGCCTGGGGCACACGGCGACTTTGCTGCTCTCGGGCAAGGTGCTGGTGGCCGGCGGCGAGGACGGCAACTCGGCCGTGCTGGCCACCGCTGAGGTGTACGACCCGGCCAGCGACACGTGGACGTGGGCTGGCAGGATGAGCAGCGCGCGATTTGGACACACGGCGACCCTCCTGATGTCAGGTAAGGTGCTGGTGGCAGGCGGTTGCGCGGACCCATCGTGCAACACCTTACTGGCCGGCGCCGAGCTCTACGACCCGGCCACCAACTTGTGGTCGCCCGCGGGGACCATGGGCAGCGCCCGCAGTGGTCACACCGCCACGTTGTTGTTGCCTTCGGGGAAAGTGCTCGTGGCAGGAGGCTTCACGGCCGGCGCCGAGCTTTACGATCCGGCCGGCAACGGCTGGTCGCCGGCGGCAAGCATGGAGGAGGAGCGCAGCGATCACACGGCCACGCTGCTCGCTTCCGGGAAAGTGCTGGTGGCCGGAGGCTCGAGCCAGAACGTGGACCAGGCGAGCGCCACGCTGTACGATCCGGTGAGCGACACGTGGATGCCGGCCGGCGACATGAGAACGGCCCGTGCGGCGCACACGGCTACCTTGCTACCCTCGGGCCAGGTGCTTGTGACCGGCGGCCAGGGGGCAGGCTTCAGCGCTGTGGCCGGCGCCGAGCTGTATAGCCCATGAGTCCCCCATGCCGTTGCGGCGGCGCAGGGGCACCCAAGAAACCCTTGGACTGTCATTCTGAGACGTTCATGACCTCGGGTGGTCATGTGGCATGGCGAGAAACCACCTGCCTGTCATTCTGAGCGGGTCTGTCCACGATCACTGTCAACGACGGGCCACAGCGAAGAATCCGTATCAGGAGTTTCTTGGTAGCAGCTGCCCGCGCGCCTGGCCCCGCGCGGAATTTAGCAGGTGAACCCTTTAGACGCTCCGGCCGATGGCCAAGGCCAGGGGGCGCAGCTCGTCCATGAGCCGGCCGAAGTTGGCGAAGCTGAGGCTCTGCAGCCCGTCGGACAGGGCGTTGGCGGGGTCCGGGTGGACCTCGACGATCAGGCCGTCGGCTCCCGCAGCCACTGCCGCCCTGGCCAGGGTTGGGACGAGCGCATAATGGCCCGCCGCGTGGCTGGGATCGACGATCACGGGCAGGTGCGAATTGCGCTTGATCACGCCGATGGCGGAGATATCCAGCGTAAAGCGGGTGCTGTCCTCGAACGTGCGTATACCCCGCTCGCAGAGGATCACCTGCGCGTTGCCGCCGGCCAGCACGTAGTCCGCGGCCTGTAGCCATTCCGTGACGGTGGCCGCCAGGCCGCGCTTCAGCACGCAGGGCTTGCCGCTCAGCCCCACCGCTCGCAGCAGTGCATAGTTCTGCATGTTGCGGGCGCCCACCTGCAGGACGTTGACGTGCTCGATGATCTCGTCGATCTGGTGAGGGTCGGTGATCTCGGACACTACCGGCAGGCCCAGCTCGGCACGCATGGCGCTGAGGATCTGCAGGCCCTCGTTGCCCAGCCCCTGAAAGCTGAATGGCGAGGTGCGCGGCTTGAAGGCCCCGCCGCGGATCACCGACGCTCCCTGCTGCGAGACAAAGCGCGCCGTGGACATCAGGATCTCCGGGCTTTCGATCGAGCACGGCCCCGCCATGATGACGATCTTCGGCCCTCCCACCAGCGCCCCGCCGATCCTGACTTGCGTGGGCTCAGGTTTGAAGTCGAGCGAAGCCAGCTTGTACGGCCGCATGATCGCGCGTAACGGACTCCACGCCATCCAGGATCGCGAAGACATCGGTGGGCGTGCGCCCGGTCTCGCTGCCTAAGACGGCCACGACGACCTTGTCGGTGCCAACGTTGAGTTGGGTCTCAAAGCCGTAACTCTGGGCGCGCGCCACAACGGCGTCGATCTCGCCTGCCGTAGCCCCCCGGCGCATCTCTACGATCATGTTGTAGCCCCCCGACGCATCCCTGCGATCATAGTGTAGCCCCTCGACGCATCTCTGCGATCACAATGTGGGCCCGAAATCCGCCTCGAAGGCCGCGGCGAGTGCTTTGCCCCAATCGCCTTCCGGCCTCAGCCTGCCGAAGAAGAAGCGCAGCACGGGCGGCTCGTTGACGAAGTGCAGGCCGCCGATCAGGTCACGGTGCTGATACAGCCAGCAGAGGCGATCGACGGCGTATTCGATGTGTGACATCGTGTAAACGCGCCGCGGCACCGCCAGGCGCGCCAGCTCCAGGTCGGAACACACCTCGTTGCCCTCGCGATCCCGATCCATCGAGAGCGTGCCACGTTCCATGGATCGCACGCCCGAGGCAATGTAGATGGCCGCAGCCAGGGCGCCGGCCGGGTACTGGACCTGGGGCACATGCGGCACGAAGCGCATGGCATCGACATGGCACGCCAGCCCGCCGGCCGGCGTCACCACGGGCACGCCGCGTTCTACGAGACGCCCCACGAAGTAACGCACGAACTCTGCACCGCTGCCGGCGACGTCCAGATCGACCATTTCCCGGATGCCTACGGTCATCGCCTCCACCTCTTTCGTGGACATGCCACCGTAAGTCGAGAAGCCCTCGTAGACCGGTAGCCAGGGCAGCAGCCGATCGTAATGCGCTTTGTCGTTGGTGGCGATCAGCCCGCCCCGAGCCGCTGCGCTCTTGCGTCCGGAAAGGTAGAGGATATCCACCAGCCCCATCATCTCGTGGATGATCTCCTGGATGGACCTGTCGGCATAGGCCGGCTCGCGCTGCTTGATGAAGTAAGCGTTCTCTGAGATGAGGCTGCCGTCGTACACCAGCGGGATCCCGTGGGCCGACGCCATCGCTTTGACCTGGCGCAAGTTTTCCAACGAAAACGGCTGGCCGCCGATCAGGTTGGTGGTGGCCTCCATCCGAATGAACGATATCTTGGCTGCCCCGTAGCGGTCGATGGCCTCGGCCAGCCTGGAGAGGTCCATATTGCCCTTGAAGGGCACATTACTGACTGTCTGAAGCGCTTGCTCGCCGAACAGCTCGACGACGCTGGCGCCCGCCAGCTCGATGTGGGCACGGGTCGTGGTAAAGTGGTAATTCGTGAGGACCACGTCGCCGGGCTTGACATAGGCTTTGGTCAGCAGGTGCTCGGCCGCCCGCCCCTGGTGAACGGGCATGACATGATCGAACCCAAGCACATCCTTGACGGCGGCTGCCAGCTTGTAGAAGCTCTCCGAGCCGGCATAGGCATCATCAGAGACCATCATGCTGGCCAGCTGGTTATCGCTCATGGCGTTCGTGCCGCTGTCGGTCAGCATGTCGAGGAAGACCTGCTTGCTTCGCAGCAGAAAAGTGTTGTAGCCGGCCTGCTCGATGGCCTCCAGCCGTTTGGCGGCGGGCAGGAGGTGGGTGCGCTGCACGATGCGCACCTTGTGCATCTCGACTGGTATGTCGCGTCCGTCAGAGAGCTTGATGATCACTTCTTCCATCCTTCGGCAGAGCGATCGCCGGCGCCTGGGCAGCTTCCGGCGAGCTGGCGGGTATCCCATGCAAAAAGCGCCGGCCCACGGGCAAGGCATCGCCCGAGTGGACCGGCGCTGTCGCACTTCGAGAGAGCAGGCTATGAGGTTGCGGCGCGCAGGGCCGGCCGCGGCAAGCGAGAACGCGGGCACCGCGGGCACAGCGGCATCCTGGGCCATCGACCGGCGTAATTTGCAGTGCCGAAGATTATCACAGGGCGGCGGGGCTGTCAACGCCATTGATCACTGCGAAATTGCCCCTTGACATTGACGTCGCGTCAGGGTGTAGTATGGGCAACGTGGCCACAAAGCGGCAAGGGGAGATGATGAGCGTAGATTTCAGCAAGTATTACACGCCGGAGCAGCTGGCGGAGATCAAGCGGCGCGGCGAGCAAGCCGGTCCTGCGCGGCTCGCGCGGCCGAGGCGGAGTGGCCGGCCCTGATCGAGGCGGTGCGCGCCGAGATGGAGGCGGGCACGGACCCGGCTGATGAGCGAGTGCAGGCGCTGGCGCGGCGCTGGCAGGGCCTGGTGGACGAGTTCACGGGGGGCGACCCGGCCATCGCGCGGTCGCTCAACGAGATGTACGAGCAGGAGCCGTCGATGCGGCGGATGACCGGCATCGACGAGCGCCTGTCGTCGTACATCGGCAGGGCGCTGCGCGGCGCGGGCGGTTGAGCCGGCGCGGCCCGGACCGGCCGCGCGCGTGCCATGGGGGCGCGGCTCAGATTGGGGGCGCGGGTGTCCGGCGGTCTGGATCACGAAAAACGCGAAACCGCCCGAAAGGCACGAAAAGGTCTCGCCGCGGGCCAGCGAGGCGCTCAGAGGGGGTGCCGCCGCGGCCTGGCCGGTCTGCGCATGCCGCGATGTTCACCGTCTCCGTGGTCGCGCCGGGCGCTTTC
>CAWEHT010000490.1:0-3650 GCA_963808455.1 uncultured Chloroflexia bacterium
ATTGGGGCGCGCTGGAGACTATGAGCCGCCGACTGCGGGCCCGCCTCGGGAGGCAACAGCCGGCCAGGGCGCTCGATGAGGAGCTGGAGGAGGATTACGAGGCCCTCGACGAGACGGCGGAGGAATGGCCGGACGACCCGGCGCAGGCCGAGCCCCTTTCCGCCGAGGACCGCGCCGCCATCGAACGCGAAATCGCCGACCTGGAGCAGTTCCGCCGGCTCGCCGTGTCGATCACCCACAACGCCAAAGGCCAGGCGCTCCTGACCGCGCTCGATCGCGCCTTCGTCGAAGCAGAACGCCTCGGTGCGCCCCGCAAAGCGATCATCTTCACGGAGTCGCGGCGGACGCAGGACTACCTGCTGCGCCTCCTGGCCGGCAGCTCCCACGCGGACGGCATCATGCTTTTCAACGGCTCCAACAACGACGAGCGCTCCCGTGGCATCTGCAACGATTGGCTGCAGCGCCATCGCGGCACGGACCGGGTCACCGGTTCGCGCACGGCGGACATGCGCTCCGCGCTGGTGGACTACTTCCGCGAACAAGGCCGGATCATGATCGCCACCGAGGCCGGCGCCGAGGGGATCAACCTGCAGTTCTGCTCGCTGGTGGTAAACTACGATTTGCCGTGGAACCCGCAGCGCATCGAGCAGCGGATCGGACGGTGCCATCGCTACGGGCAGAAGCACGACGTAGTGGTCGTCAATTTCCTCAACCAGACCAACGCCGCCGACCAGCGCGTCTTCGAGCTCTTGTCGGAGAAGTTCTACCTTTTCGAGGGCGTGTTCGGGGCCAGCGACGAGGTATTGGGCGCCATCGAGTCAGGCGTCGACTTCGAGAAGCGGATCGCGGCCATCTACCAGCGCTGCCGCACGGTCGAGGAGATCCGGGCTTCGTTCGACCAGCTCCAGGCCGAGCTGAGCGCGCAGGTGGACACCGCCATGACGCGCGACGCGCCAGCAGCTATTGGAGAACTTCGACGAAGAGGTGCAAGAAAAGCTGCGGGTCAGCATGGACAGCAGCCGGGCCTACCTGAACCACTATGAACGTTTGCTGATGCAGCTGACCGAGCACGAGCTGGGATCGCACGCCGAATTCCTGGACGGCGGGTCCGCCTTCGAGCTCAAGTCGGCGCCCTTCCCTGCCGGCGCCGACGAGGTCCCGCTGGGGCGCTACGAGCTGCCACGGCGCTCCGGCGAAGCGTACCTGTACCGGATGGGCCACCCCCTGGCCGCCTACGTCGTGGACCGGGCCAGGTCTCGCGACCTGCCGCCGGCCGAGATCACCTTCGACTACACGGGCCACGGGTCGCAGACCTCTGCCGTCGCGCCGCTCGTGGGCCGGTCCGGCACGCTGCTGCTCAGCCAGCTCACGGTGGAGGCGCTGGACCAGGCCGAGGATTACCTGATCTTCGCGGCGATGACGGACGATGGCCAGCCTCTGGAGGAGGATGCCGCCCGGCGCCTTTTCTCGCTCCGGGCCACGTCGGTGAACGCCTACCACGACGGTCAGCCATGCCCCAGGCTTCAGGAATCAGTGGCGCGACAACAGCAGGCCATCCACGAGAAGATCTCGGCGCGCAACGCCGCCTATTTCGAGGAGGAAGCGGCGAAGCTCGACAGCTGGGCGGATGACCTGAAAGTGGCCCTGGAGCGCGAAGATCAAGGAGCTGGACCGGCAGATCAAGGAGGCGCGGCGCGTGGCCACTCTCGTGCCCACCCTGGACGAAAAGCTCGCCGGGCAGCGACAGATCAAGGCGCTCGAGACGCAGCGCAACGGCAAACGGAGGGCACTTTTCGACGCTCAGGACGAGATCGACCGCCGGCGCGAGCGATTGATAGAGGCAATCGAGGCCAAAATGACGGCGCGGACTGGCCTGGAAGAGCTTCTCCACATACAATGGAGACTGGCGTGACGAAGGTCATAAATTACGCAGAATCCAGCAAGCGTCACTTTCAGGACGCGGAATTACTCAAACACGAGGGCCGGGCCCCTAATGCGGGGCACCTGTACGGCGTGTCAGCCGAGTGCGGGATCAAAGCGCTGTTGGTTGCCTTGGGGCATCGGACGGATAGCGATGGAAACATGGAGGCGTCCACTGGCCTGAGGAAACACATCGATGAGCTGCAACTGCCACGTGCCTTCCAGCAACTTCAGAACTATGCCAGTGGACCAAACGGAGCCCGATTGCTTGCGATGCTTCCAAACGTTGCACAGTTCGCTGACTGGAAAGTGGACCATCGCTATTACGCTGGCAGCAGCAATACCCCCTTCCCTGCCCAGCTGGGATTCTGCTGCGAGGCAGATCCAAGTAGAGCTTGAGCAGGCGTTCCTTGATGGGATTCTATGATGAACGACATACCAGTATTCTTCGCCGAGGCGTTGCCGAAAGTAGGCCGCATCACCGCGCAATCCGAGGTGCCCGAAGACAAGATACTGCTCATTCGCGACTTTTACGGTCGTCTTCGGATCGCCATCGATGCGGAAGCAGACGAATTCCAGGGTATCAAGGGTCAGTTGGAGAATCTGCTCGACGAGATCGGTGCGTACGCAGCCCCAAGGGAAAGCAGGGTGCTTTTTCGGCCTGATTTTGTGGACCCGGACGCGATCTTCGCCGACACCGAAATCCAGAGTCTGTGGTTGGCAGAATCCGACACGACGGTTCGCATCCTGGATCGGCAGATTGTAGGTCAGGATTGGCTGGCCCCCCAGCCACCTGGCGCCAAGCCAAGGCTCGTGTTCTACGGCTTCAAAGGTGGGGTCGGACGCACGACGGCGCTATCCATTCTTGCCTACCACCTGGCGAACCAGGGCAGGCGGGTACTCCTATTTCGACCTGGACCTCGAGTCCCCCGGGCTGTCTGGGCTGCTCGTTCCACCAGAAAGCAGGGCAGATTTCGGCCTGGTAGATTGGTTCGTGGAGGACGCGGTCGGGCAGGGTGAGCGGGTGCTGCACCGGATAGTTGCCGCAGCCCACTAGCGGCAACAGACGGGGGGCGCAATTCGTGTGGCCGCAGCATGGGGTCAGGAGACCGGTGAGAGCAGTTACCTTGCTAAGCTCTCACGCGTGTACGCGGACATCAACAAGGATGGTAGGGTGGAGCGTTTCGCAGCTCGGGTACGCAGCCTCATTCAGGCGCTGGAGGCGCAGGAACAGCCAGATGTCGTGCTGATAGACAGCCGGGCCGGGCTGCATGACCTTGCAGCTATCAGTATCATGGGGCTTTCTACATATGCTTATCTTTTTTTCACTGACTCTGTGCAGAGCTGGCAGGGCTACCGTTTGCTGTTCGCACACTCGCGATCCTACCCCAAGATCCTTCGGCAGATCCGTGATCGTCTCGTGACCGTCCATGCGATGTTCCCGCAATTGGGTCAGGAAGCGAGTTTCGATCATTTCCTGGAGGAGTCGTACACCCTGTTTTCCGAAACACTATATGAGAGCGTAGCACCCGGGGCCTCCCCTCAGGCCGAGGTATTCAATTTTGATCTCAGAGATGAATCTGCGCCGCACTACCCGGTCCGCGTCCGCTGGGATGCCAGCCTCCAGGAATTTGACCCGCTTCTGCGCTCACGGCAAATTCTCGACGATCCATTGATCGACGCCACCTTCGGCAGCTTCATCAAGCGTGTTGAGAGCGACCTGGAGGGTG
>CAWEHT010000491.1:0-10730 GCA_963808455.1 uncultured Chloroflexia bacterium
AGAAGAAGACGTCGCACGACTCGGCGATGGCCTCGCGGACGGTGATTGAGCCGTGGCCGCCACCGTACGCGTAGATCCAGCAGTAGAACGGCTGCGGCGGGCCCCCATACTCGTTGGGCAGGTAAATCACCCCGACCGGATCGCTCAGAATCGAACCGACATTGATCACGCCGGTCTGCAGCCCGGCCGACGAGGTGACCATCTTGAACGTCGAGCCGGGTGGGTACTGGCCGCCGGTAGCCTTGTTGACCATGGGGCGGTCGGGGTTGTTGTTGAGGGCATCCCAGCCTTCGCTCGTGATGCCCTTGGAAAACCAGTTGTTGTCGTAGCTCGGCAGGCTTGCCAGTGCCAGGATCGCCCCGTTCCTGGGGTCCATGACGACGGCGGCGGCCTGAGTCACCCTGGTGAAGCCGCTTGAGTTATCCATCGCCTCCTGTAGAAATTGCGTGACGGCGAGCTGTAGATGGGCATCGATGGTCAGCACCAGGTTGTGGCCCGGCTGCGGAGCATCCGGCTGGCCGACCGTGCGCACCATGTTGCCATTTACGTTGACCTCGATCGTCTGAGTGCCCACTTTGCCGCGAAGCTCGTCCTCGAAGGACCTTTCCAGCCCTACCAGCCCAACCTGGTCGCCCTGCTGATAGCCCTTCGCCTGGTAGGCCGGCAGCTCGTCGGCCGGGATGCCGCCCATGTAGCCCACGAGCTGCGAAGTCAGTGACCCCGTCAGATAGTCACGCACCGGCTCGGTGCCGAGCTGCACACCCGGCAAGTTCACCGCGTTTTCGGAGATGAGAAAAGCCGTGTATTGAGGGATATATCGAGCGACGAGGATTGAGCGATAGGCACCGCCTTGCTCGCCCGACGCGATTTGCGCAACCATATCGTCGCGAGACATGATCCAGGGCTGGCGCTGCATGAACCCCGTCAACAGGTCGTCCGTATTGGGCGTGGGGGTGGCGGCGACGCTTGCAACTGTCTGCGTCATAACCGCGCTCGTAGGCGGCACGGTGGGTGTGTCCGTCGGCGTTGGACTGGGCGTAGGCGTCGGTTGAGGCTGCGTCAGAAGGCTCAGCAGGCGATCAAGCACGGCGCCCTGGGCCTCTAAGTCGTCTTCCCCAGTCGGCAGCTTGGGCAGGTCGGCCGGCACAAGCGACACTTTGAAGCTTGCCTGGTTGCGTGCCAGGATCTGGCCATTCCGGTCGTAGATTACGCCGCGCGGCGCTTCGACCGACACCACCCGCAGCCGGTTCAAGTCGGCCAGCTGTTGGTATTTGGCACCTTCCACGATCTGCAGCCGGTAGAGTCGCACCGCAAGCACGCTGACAACGCCGCCGATCATCGCGAACATGAAGTTGCGGCGCGAGGGGCCGCGGGCGTTCCGATCCGAGCTCATGCTACCACCCCATCCGCTCAGCCCCGCTGCGAGCAGCGAGCCAGCGGAGCACCGGGAACACGACGGTGATCAGCACCACGTTGAGCAATAGCTCGGGTATGATGACATGCACCGTTGTGCCGCCCCAGTCAACCGGCAGCCTGCGGACAGCCTCGCTCGCCAGGACCAGCCAGGCGTAAACGGGCGTGGCCGCCGCCACGCCGATCATCGGGAGGAACAGATGGCGCTGAAACACGGGCCGCTCACCCACCCCTGCAAACAGGCAACCGGCCATGAGCGCCAGCGAGGACGTCCCTAACGGCATACCTGAAATGGCGTCGGCTGCCAGACCGGCCAGAAAACCCCAGACCAGCCCCTCCTCGATGCTCTGCAATAGGCCCCACGAAACCACGACCACCAACACCAGGTTCGGGCTGGCACCGAAGAAGCGTACTCGAGCCAGCAGTGTCGCCTGGGCCAACAAGGTGACTGCGAGCAAGACAGCAGCCAGGCTGAAACCAGTCAGCCTCAGCCGGACATCATCTGGCGAACGGATCGGTTCCTTCGATGGCATACGATTCGGGGAGTAGACGGCAGTCCACTTCCTTTTTCCCCATTTGCTTGGTGCTACCCTACGCTCTGCGGCTCATCGGGTTGCCCGGGCAACGGCTTGAAGTTCGTGATCACGAGGACCACCTCCAGTTGGTCGAAGTTGACGGTCGGCCGCACGACCGCTTCCTGGAACATGTCATAATCGCGCTTCCGGACTTCCACAATTTGCCCGATCACCAGGTTCTTTGGAAAAGTGCCGCCCAGACCGGAGGTGATCACCAGGTCACCGACGGCCAGGTCCGCATCTTGCGGAATGTACTCCATGATCGGCATGTCACCGGCCTGCCCGGCGACGACGCCGTTGAACCCGGCTGCGCTGGTCCAGCGCGTTGACGCCGCTGCTGGGGTCCATGATCAGTAACACGGTCGAGGTGGTAGGGCCGACCTTGTAGATCCGGCCCACCAGGCCGCGTTCTGTGACTACCGGCATGCCGGGCCGCATACCATGCTCATCGCCAAGATCGATGCTGATCGTGTGTAGATAGTTGCTCGTGCCCTCACCTGTAACGCGAGCAATCACCTGGCCGCCGCGGTAGTCGTAGGTCGGATTGAGCTGTTGGAATTTCAGCAGGCTGCGCAACCGCTCGTTCTCGCCTTCGACCTCCTTCAGGCGCAAATTATCGATCGTCAGGGTGTCGACAAGCGTCTGCAGGCGCTCATTCTCCGTTCGCAGGCCCGACATCTCGCGCACCGCGTCCACGGCATTGGTTGCCCAATGTCCCACTGTGCTAGAGGCGATCAGAAACGGTTCCGCGATACTGTTCATGGCGCCTTCAACGGGACCCAGGTGCCCCGACGAAGACAAAACCATCAAGGCAATGCTGATGGCCGCCAAGACATAGAAAATCAGCGTACGGCTCGACATCCGCGTCATAGGCTAGTGGGGGAAAGTTGTGTAGTCTCTTGGTCGGGTAGTCCTGTGGTCTCAGCCTCTCGAAGCCCGCGGGTTGCCTTGCGGAACCATCAGACTTCAAGACTGGCCGACCAACCGCTTACCCGACTTCAATGCAGCGTGCTTCCGCGCTGCATGCTGGCCAGCGTCTTGCTGAGGGCGTCGAATTCCTCGAGCACTTTCTCTGCGCCGCGAGCGACACAGGTTAGCGGCGAGTCCACGACGTACACGCGCATCCGGGTCTCGGCTGTCAGCCGGTCAGCCAGGCCATGCAAAACGCGCGCCGCCGCCTGCCAGGGCGATGCCATGCTCCATCAGATCGGAAATCAACTCTGGTGGAGTTTCGTCGATGGCCTGGCGGATCGTGTCCACGATCACACCCACAGAATTGCGCAACGCCTCTCGCAGCTCCACGCTGCTTATGTCAATGCTCTCCGGCAGGCCGCTCACCAGGTTGCGGCCTCTCAACGGCACCACAAGCTCGCTTTCCATCGGGTATGCCGATCCGGCCTGAATCTTGACCTGTTCGGCCATTTGCTCGCCGATGAGCAAGTTGTACTTCTGCCGCGCATAGCTGATGATATCTTCGTCCATCTCGTCGCCCGCCACACGCATAGAGCGTGCCACGACGATGCCTCCCAGCGAGATGACAGCCACTTCGGTCGTCCCGCCACCGATATCGACGATCATGCTGCCGCACGCCTCAGAGACAGGCAGGCCCGCACCGATGGCGGCTGCCAGCGGTTCCTCGATCAAATAAGCCTCGCGGGCCCCTGCGCTCAATGTCGCATCGTGCACAGCCCGTTTTTCCACCTCGGTTACTCCGCTCGGAATGCCCACCACCACCCGTGGGCGCGGGGCCCTCAAGAGCATGTGCTGATGCACCTTGTCGATGAAATAGTGCAACATGCTCTCGGTCACATCGAAGTCGGAGATCACGCCGTCTCGAAGCGGGCGAATGGCCACAATGTTGCCCGGCGTGCGGCCCACCATCTCCTTCGCCGCCGCACCGATTTCCAACACACGCTTGCTTTTCTTGTCGATTGCCACCACAGACGGTTCGTTGATGACGATGCCACGGCCTCGCACATCGACCAGGGTGTTAGCAGTCCCCAGATCAATTCCAATGTCCAGAGAAAACAGGCCAAGAAGCCAGTTGAGTGGGCTAACCACGGGCAAATGCTCCTGACGCAGGATCGCTACAGAGCGGTGAGAACACACTTACACAATCGCTCATTATAGCAGCTTGCGGCCGAGATCCCAAATCGGTTGCCAGCCGGGCCAAGCAGGGGTGCCTTGCCCGCGCCTCGAGCCTGTGTGACACCTGGCACGCTTGGAAGGTCCCGTTGCCGGCGGGGGCCCCCGCATGATATGATATCATGCATGGCTGACTTGCTTCACGAAGTCCGGCAATTCGTGCGCCGCCAAGGGCTTCTGCAGGCCGGGGCCAGCGTGCTGGTCGGCGTGTCTGGCGGGCCCGACTCGGTGACGCTGCTCCACATCCTGATTGCCCTTGCCCCAGAACTTCGGCTCAAGCTGCACGCCGCTCACCTGAACCACGGGCTGCGCGGTCTGGAGGCCGACGCCGATGCGGCTTTCGTGTTGCATCTGGCGCGAGCCTGGGGCGTGCCCTGTATCTGTGGCTCGACCGACGTCAGCGCACTGGCCAGGCGCGCTTCGCTCTCCCTGGAAGAGGCCGCGCCGCGAAGTGCGCTACCAATTCCTGGCCAATGTAGCAACTACAGCTGGCGCCGAGGTGATCGCTGTCGGACACAACGCCGACGATCAGGCTGAAACAGTCTTGATGCATTTGCTGCGCGGGAGCGGGGCCGCGGGGCTCCGCGGCATGCTGCCACGGGCGGAACTGCCGCCATCAGCCCAACGAGCTTCGGGTGCTACGCACTCTAGCTCAGGGGCTACGGGGACTCCAGGAGAGGCGAGGAGCCGCTCGGACAGGGGAGTGGTGCGCCCGCCTCCGATCTTGATCAGGCCGCTGCTGCGCATCCCACGTTCGGCCATCATGGGCTACTCGCGCGCAGCATGGCCTGGAAACGCGCAGCGATTCCAGCAACGCCGACAGGTCCTTTTACCGCAATCGTCTACGCCACGAGCTGCTGCCGCTGCTCGAGCAATACAACCCCTCCATCAAGGAGATGCTAGGCCACTCGGCTGCCGCCATGGCTGCCGATTATGAGGTGCTTGCCGCGTCCGGTGCAGAGGCCTGGCAGAAAACGGTGCGGTCGGCACCGGGCATCGGACCCGAAAACACTGTGACCGAGATTTTTCTCGACCTGGCCTCCTGGCGGGCGCTCCCGCTGGCCTTGCAGCGCGCCACGTTACGCCTGGCTATCGGGCGTCTGCGCAGCAACGTACGCGACATCTCCTGGCAACACGTCGAGCGGGCGACGTGGCTGGCGCGTGAAGGCCATGACGGGCAGGCCGCCACGCTCGTGGCGGGCCTGGAGCTAAGGATCGAGCACGATCGGTTGCACATCGGGCCTGAAGGACGGGAGCACGAGGACGGCAAGGCAACGTGCCACGCGAAGCGCGGGCGGGCTGCTGGGATTCGACAAGACCTCCATGACCTCAAGGGGAACAGGTGGCCGCAGATCACAGGGATGCTTGCCTTGAACCCTGGAGTCACGCCGCTCGGCGGTGGCTGGCTGGCGCGACTTCGCCGCGTCTCACAGGGTGATCTGCCACCTTCATTCCCTGTACAGAATGATCCATGGTTGGCCTGGCTCGATGCCGATGCGACTGGCCCGACCCTGGCCCTCCGTCCCCGCGAGCCCGGCGACCGCTTTCAGCCTCTGGGGCTTGGCGGTCACAGCGCCACACTGCACGAGTTCATGATCGATGTCCATGTGCCAAGCAGGGCACGCACGGGGTGGCCTTTGCTGATTGGCCGGGCCGGCATTGCCTGGGTCTGCGGCCTGCGCCTCGACGCGCGAGCCGCCGCCCTGGCAGGCACACGCGACGTGTGGGAAGTGAGGATCGAGCAGCACGAACAATAGCAACCTAAGTGGTCGTCGCCAGCATGGCCGCGCTCTTGATGCTCTGACCCCAGCGCTCGATCACCCTTCGCAGGTCGTCAAGCCGCACCGGCTTGGTGACAAAGTCATCCATGCCGGCATCTAGACACTGCTCACGATCGGTGCGTGTGGCGGCCGCCGTCATAGCAATGATCACGGGGCGGGCCTCGGCCGGCCAGCCGGCCCGAATCTGGCGGGTCGCTTCCAGGCCATCCATTTCGGGCATTTGAACATCCATGAAGATGATGTCATAGCCCTGGCGGCGCAGGGCAGCAAGCGCCTCAGCCCCATTTCCTGCCAGGTCACAATCGTAACCCATCTTCTGCAGGACTCGCTCGGTCAGCCTCTGATTGATCGGGTTGTCCTCGGCCAGGAGGATTCGCAGCGGAACTCGGCGACCCAGCCCGCCATCGAGCACCCCCTCCGGTAGCCCTGGCTCACTCCGATGGGGGTGATTTGCCAGCGCAGCCTTCAACGCGGCGTGCAATTGGGCAGGACGAACGGGCTTGGCCACGCACGTGACTGAGCCCGCCAGACCGCTACCAGCCTCCCGCTGCCCGGTCGTTACAAGAAGCACCACAGGAATATCCTTCGTCGCCGTTTCCTGGAACAAGGCTGCTGCCAGTTCTAGCCCGTTCGTTTCGGGCATCAGCAAGTCCAGGATCGCCACATCATGGCCGGGAATAGCGGTCTGGCCGGCCCGGCCGCAGCCGCCATCCCCCTTGGCCCGAGCCTGGCGCACGTGAGCCAGTGCCGCGCTCGCCGAAGGCAGCGCGCAAAAAGACATGCCCCAACCTTCCGCGAGTTCACCCAGGAGTTGGCGGCAGGTCGCGTTGTCGTCAACGATCAAAAGCGCGTTTCCCGGCCAGCAGCGGTGGCGTGCCGGCAGCTACACCGCACGCCGAGACAGGCGCCACCGCCTTCGCCTGGATCGTAAAGTGGAAGGCCGAACCCTGGCCAGGTTGGCTTTCGACCCAAATTCTACCGCCCATCAGCTCACACAGGCGTTTGCTGATCGCCAGCCCCAGGCCGGAGCCACCGTATCGCCTCGTGGTTGACGAGTCAACCTGCGTGAAAGATTGGAAGAGGCGGCCGATCTGTGCCGGGGCAATGCCTATCCCCGTGTCCCTGACAACAAAGGAGAGCTCATCGGTTGGCGTTTCGGGTGGTTGGCTTGGACAACAGGCGCTCACCATGACGACAACTTCGCCGGCCTCGGTGAACTTCACGGCGTTGCTCAACAGGTTGACCAGTACCTGGCGCACGCGCGTGACGTCGCCAAGCAACGTTGGAGGGACACCGGGGGCCAAACGATAGGCGAGATCCAGACCTTTTGCAGCCGCGGCCGAGGCAACCAGGTCGAGAGAATCCTCCACACACTCCTGCAAGTCGAAAGGATGCTCTTCAAGCTCCATCCGGCGCGATTCGATCTTGGAGAAGTCGAGGATATCATTGATCAGAGCCAATAAGGCTTCACCGCTTGAACGTATGGTGCGCGCATAGTCGAGCTGTTCGGCGTTGAGCGGCGTTGCCAGCAACAAGCCGGTCATACCGATCACAGCGTTGAGCGGGGTACGGATCTCATGGCTCATGTTGGCCAGGAATTCGGACTTGGCCCGCGCGGCCGCTTCTGCTTCTTCCTTCGCCTTGCGCAGCGCATCCAGGGCGCCGCGCCCTGGATGGCGTAGCGTAGGGCGCGATCGAGCGTCGAAGCGGTGATTTGACCTTTGACGAGATAGTCGGCCGCGCCCGCATTCATGGCCTCCAGATCGACATCGCGGTCCGCCTGCCCCGTGAGGAAGACCACCGGCGCCCCAAGCCCGTTGCCGGCCACCTCGCGCAACAGGTCCAGCCCGGTGTGCGGCCCCAGCCGGTAATCGATCAGGTATGCGTCGTGCTCTCGCCTGGGAATCTCCTTGACCGCCTCCTCGTAAGAAGCGGCCCACTCGAGCACGTACTTGGACCTCCCGGCTTCGGCCAGCAGGTCGCGCGTGATGACGAAGTCGTCCTCATCGTCGTCGATCAGCAATACCCTTGTCGGGCAGTTTGGCTCCGGCATGTCAACTTTACTCACTTGAACAGCGTCCCCGGAGGGAGCTCCACGATCTCAAACCAATAGCACGCCATGGTCCGCATCAGCTTGACCAGCCCATCGAATGTCACCGGCTTGGTGCAAAATGAATTGACACCAAGGTCATAGCTGCGAAGGATATCCTCTTCGGCCCGCGACGTGGTCAGGACCACGATGGGTATGCGCCTTAATTCAGGGTCGCTCTTGATCTCCCGCAGCGCCTCGCGCCCGTCCTTGCGAGGCATGTTGAGATCAAGCAACACCAGGCCCGGTCGGGGAGCGCAGCCCGCGGTTGCATAGCGACCTTCACAGCGCAAATACTTCAAGCAACTCCTCCCCATCTGCCACGGTCCGTAGCTCGTTGATCAGCCGCGCCTCGCGCAGGGCCTCCTCGGCCAGCAAACAATCGTCGGGATCATCATCCGCCATCAGGATGATGACAGACTTGGCGCCAGTTGTCATGGCTCTCCTCTTTCTGGGCCCGGCGGCGCAGGCTCTTCATCATGAGAAATGGGCAATGTAACAATGAACTCAGAGCCTTGCCCGGGTGTGCCGTGCGCGACAATCGTGCCGCCGTGACGTATGGCAATCTTGCGGCACACTGCGAGTCCGATCCCGGCCCCTTCGTAGACCCCGCGCCCATGCAGCCGCTGAAACACCTGAAAGATCCGCTCGCTGTATTTCTCATCGAAACCAATCCCGTTGTCCGACACCCGAAACTCGCACAGCAGGGGCGGCGTGATCCCGCCATTTTCAGGAATGCCCCCCATCGCTGCCGTGGCACGTCGGTCCAGTATCTCGCCGCTGACATGCACGATGGGGGGCACACCCTCGCGGTGGAACTTGAGCGAGTTGGCCAGCAGGTTCTGGATTAGCTGGCGCATCTGCAGCGGATCAGCGGCGATCGACGGCAAGCTGCCCACTTCGACGGTCCCCTGCACCTCGGCCAGCCGGGTTTCCAGGTCGGCCAATACCTCCCGGGTCACCGTGTTCAAGTCCACAAGTTCAAAAGGCTGCGCCTTGGTGGTGACTCGTGAGTAGGCCAGGAGACCGTCGATAAGGCTCTGCATGCGCGCCGCAGCGGCTTGCATGCGTCCTAGATAGTCCAGGCCTTGCTCGTCCAGGGCTACGCCATAGCGGTCGCGCAGCCTGTCACCGAAGGCCTGGATCTTGCGTAGGGGCTCCTGCAAGTCGTGCGATGCTACGTAAGCGAAGTCTTGCAGCTCGCGATTGCTGGCTTCCAACCGCGTGGCATATTGCTGCAGCGCCTCCTGAACCGCGTGCGCTCCGCCATCTCGGCGACCAGTTGGGCGGTCCGGGCTTCGACACGGCCCTCGAGGTCGTCATTCCAGCGCTCCAGCGTTTCACGCGCCCGCTCGCGCTCGGTCACGTCACGCCCCACGGACTGCAACTCGACGATCCTCCCCCCCTCGAACAGCGCAAGGTGAGTCCACTGCACGTACCGCTTCTCGCGGGTGGGCGCCTGAAGGCAGGTCTGTGTCACAAACGTCGGGCTCTTCGGCGACGTGATCGCCACGCTCGCCTCCAACAGATCGCGCTCTTCGGCCGGCAGAAGATCTAGCATCCCTCTGCTATGCATCTCGTCGCGGGAGCACCGGTAATAGCGCAAAAACACGTCGTTGACATAGGTCAGCGTGCCATCAGTGCGCCATCGAGCGATCAGGTCGGTCTGGCACTCGACCATGGTGCGGTACCGCGCCTCGCTGGCCCGCAGCCTGTCGTTGAGTTGTGCGATCTCGTGGCTCGCTAGCCACTGGCGTAGAAGCACCAGGGCGGTCATGCTCCCCATCCCGACTGCAACGGCGGAGAAACCCATGGAAGGCATCCGGCCATAGGCAGCGACGAGCGCAACATAAGCCGTGATTGCAGCTGCATAGGGCGCGTAGTTCAGAAAAAGCGGCGGGTCGAAGATGCGCTCCGGCGGTGCGGCGGATTGGCTGCCGTTCCTCCTGACGGTGAGGCCTATCCAGCCGGCGAGCCCAAACAGCAACATGGAGCAGGCGGAAGTGATATCACCGCCTCCCCGGGTGACCGCCTGTCCGGCCAGCAACTCGATGCTGAAGAAGACATCGTAGACAACCCCGACCGCCACGCCGGTGATCAGCAGACGCGCCGGTTGGCGATCGAGCGCGTCGAACTTGAGCCCCAACACGACGAACAAGACCCACGCAGCCGCCAGGTCGAGCACCGGATGGGTCAGAGCCACGTTCATGCCAGTTGCGCCGGGCGGGAGCTGGGCCACCCTCGCCACGATGCCCAGGATCCACCACAAATATCCCACGGCCAGCATTACCGTGGCGGTGTCTACAATGGTTCGCAAACGTTTGCTGGCGGCCGGATGCTCGGCAGGGAAGAGCAGGATGGCGAGAAAGAAGCAGGGATAAGCGGCGGTGTTGAACGCATCAGCCGGCGATGGCGCTGGCGGCTGGTGCAGGACCACTTCGCGCAGGGTCCAAATGGAATATCCCACCGCCTGCAGACCCACGCCGATGGCACCGAGCGTCCAGCCAATCCTGCTGCAAGCTTTCTGGCGCATCCTGGCGCGGGCAGCCATGGCTACCGTGAAGACTACAAGGAGCGACGTCAGGAGCAACAAGGAGTCGTCGAGGCCTACGCGAAGTGACCAGGACGTCGGCGAGGCCACGATGGCTGCTTCGGCCAACAACAGAGTTGCGGCTACAGCCACGCCCAGAGACGGGGTTCTCGCTGATCTACCCGCGAATCCGTCCA
>CAWEHT010000492.1:0-11757 GCA_963808455.1 uncultured Chloroflexia bacterium
TCGTCGCCGCAGCGCGTGCTCATCACCAGCCCGTGCAGGGGGGTGAAGCCCATCGAGGTGTCCAGCGAGCGGCCATCGCGGATCGCGGCCACGCTGGAGCCCCCTGTGCCCAGATGGCAGACGACCATGCGCAGGCCCTCTGCGGGCCGGCCCAGGAACCGCGGCACCTGCGCGGCGACATAGGCGTAGGACAGGCCGTGGAAGCCGTATTTGCGGAGGCCATGGCGCCGGACCACGTCGAACGGCAAGGCGTAGGCCGAGGCATAGTCGGGCAGGGTGGCGTGGAAGGCGTTGTCGAAGACGACGAATTGGGCGACGCCGGGCAATGCCTCCCGGCAGGCGTAAATGGCGTTCAGCGAGTTCGGGTTGTGGATCGGCGCGAGTGGCCGGCACAGCTCGAGCGTGGCCAGGGCTGCCGCGTCGAGCAGCGTGGTGCTCTGGAAATAGCTGCCCGCGGTCAGGAAGCGATGGCCCACCGCGTCCACGGCCAGGCCCTTCGAGGCCAGCTCGGCCAGGACCAGCTCCGTCGCACGGCGATGGTCAGGGATGGCCATGGTCTGCCTGGTCATCGTGCCAGGAGGGGCGCTGCCCGCGCCACCGTGGCGATGTTCGATGAAAGCGGGCTCGCTGCCTTTGACGCCCACGCGGTGCGCCTTGCCGGCGGCCAGCACGCCAAAAGCAGTCCCTTCGCGGTCTTCATAGAGCTTGTAGCTCAGTGATGAGCTGCCACAATTCAGAACCAGGATGCGCAAGGCTACCTCCTTTGCCCGAGGATATCTTAGCACAGCGGCGGATTTCAGGCACGGTTGACAGAGCAACCTTTCTCTGTTATATGATGATTGAGCTTCATGTATCGAGCATCCCAGGACCCTGCTCATAGGACATGCGCCCATCCGCCCCATGGAGGACGATCGATGCCTGCTCTGACCGAGCCTTCATCTCCGTTTTTGCTTCGGCTGCGCGATCGAGTCGATCTGACGCGCATCCCGTTCAGCGATCGACTGTCGCGGATGATGCTGTTCCGGCAGGATGATGCGATGTTCATTCGCCTGGCCGAACGCTGGGAGAAGCAAACAACCGAGATGGGCGACTACCGGCACCGGCCGCCGTTCCTCAAGAATCTGCGCTTCAGCAGTCCTGACGGCCAGCCACTGCCCTTCACGCTCGTGACCTACCCGCACAAGCTGGTGTTCGATACGCCGCTGGGCCAGGTGCAGTGCGCTTTCGTGGACGCCGAGGCGCTGTTCTTTTCCTTGCCCTCGCGCCCCATCGGCTGCCAGTTCGACGTGCTGGAGAACGACGCCCGGCTCGACCGGCGCGGCGCCACTTTCCATGGGTTCCGCAACACCGCCTGCACCTTCAACGTCCGGCTGCAAGATCAGCGCCTGGCAGGGTTGGACGGGGAGCTCTGGCATGCTGAGTTCGTGACGGCGGGCGGCGCGGGCCTGAACGGCGAGAACCCGTGCATGCTCCTCAACATCAGCCCCAGGCTGGGCTATAACCGCTGCGTGCCCCCGGCAAGCGAGGTCTTCGCCGCCGCCGAAAAGCGCTGGCACGATTGGTTCGCGGCCGCCCCGCCCGTTCTGGAAGAGCTCGAGTCGCAGTACTATTATGCCTGGTGGGTCATGCGCACCGGGCTGATCAGCCCACGCTACTACATGACCCGCGAGGGGATGGCGCCGAGCAAGACCTACTACGTCGGCGTCTGGCAGTGGGACGCCTTTTTTCATGCGCTGGCTTACCGGCATGTGGATGCACGGCTGGCCGAGGATCAGCTGCGCCTGATGTTGGATCACCAGCGGCCCAACGGCATGATCCCAGATGCCGTTCACGACGAGGGCATCGTGACGCATCTCAAGACGCCGGTGGACGCGGACGTTACCAAGCCGCCGATCATCGCCTGGGCAGCCCTGAAGCTGTACGAAAAGAGCGGCCACCTCGAATTCCTGGACGAGATCTACGAGCCCATCTGCCGCTGGAACGAATGGTGGTTCAATGAGAACGACGAGGATGGCGATGGGATCTGCCAGTACAACCACCCGTTCTCGTCCGGCCTCGACGACAGCCCGCTCTGGGATGGCGGCATGCCGGTCGAATCGCCCGACCTCAGCACGTATCTTTGCCTGCAGATGGAGAGCCTGGCACAGATCGCGCAGTTGATCGGCGAGAAGGGCGACGCAGTGCTGTGGGAGGAACGCGCCCGATCCCTGGCCCTACGAATGGTAGACCACTTCTGGGACGCGGACTCCGGCCTTTTTTGGGCCGTGCGGGACCACCGGCAGGTCCCCGTCACGACGCCGTTCAACCTGCTGCCCCTGTGGATCGGCCGCCTGCCGCGCAATATCACCGACCGGCTGGTGGCACACCTCACCAACCCGGACGAGTTCTGGACCAAATACCCGATCCCGACCGTCTCGCGCGCCGACCCGGCCTATAATCCCGACCAGATGTGGCGCGGGCCGAGCTGGATCAACATCAACTACCTGTTCATCGACGGGCTCGAACGCTCGGGCTACACGGCGCTGTCGCACGAGCTGCGCAGGCGCACGCTCGACCTGATCATGCAGCACGACGACGTCTACGAGTACTACGATCCCGAATCGGGGCGCGGCCGCCGAAGGCCGCCCCGATCTTCGGCTGGAGCTCGGCGCTCTTTATCGATCTGGCCATCCGGGCCAGCGAGGAAGCCAGGGCCGGCGCGCGCCGGCTCTAGGACCTGTTCGATGGAAACATGAGAATCGCTGTTTTGCACTACAGCGCGCCACCGGTCGTCGGCGGGGTGGAGCAGACGATCCTTTATCACGCCAGATACCTGGCGCGGGCCGGGCACCAGGTGCGCGTGCTGGCGGGGTCCGGCCAGCCGCTGGAGGATACGTTCGAGCTGGCGCTGATCCCGCAAGCCGGGTCACGCGACGACGAGGTGCTCGCCGTGCAAGGAGAGCTCTCCCGCGGCCAGGCCGGGCCCGAGTTTCTCGCGCTCCGCGACCGCCTGGCTGCAGCGCTGAGCCGCGAGCTGGCGGCTGCCGACGCCCTGATCGTTCACAACGTCTGCACGCTGCACAAGAACCTGGCCCTGACGGCCGCCTTACATGCGTGCTTTGCCGCAAGGCAGGGCCCCGATGGGCCCTCGGCAGGGGCGTGCTCGCCCGTGCTGGCCTGGCATCACGACCTGGCATGGACGAACCCGCAATACCAGCCGCAGCTCCATCCCGGATACCCCTGGGACCTGCTGCGCACGCCCTGGCCCGGCGTGCGCCACGTGACCGTGTCGCGAGCACGCCAGGCCGAGCTGGCCGGCCTCTACGGCCTGCCGGCCGCCGAGATCAGCGTCATCCCAGGCGGCGTCGATCCGGCCCTCTTCTTCAAGTGGCACCCTTTCACCGAAGCCCTCGTCAACAGGTACGGGCTGCTCTCCGCCGCCACGATCTTTCTGCTGCCGGCGCGCCTCACCCCGCGCAAGAACGTCGAGCTGGCGCTGCGCATCCTGGCTGCTTATCGCGAGCAGACCGGGCGCGATGCCCGCCTGATCGTCAGCGGCCCGCCGGGCCCCCACAACCCCGCCAACACAGGCTACCTCGCCTCGTTGCTGGCGCTGAGGCAGGAGCTCGGACTGGTCGGCTCGGCGCATTTTCTTTTCGAGATCAACCCGGCCGTCCCGGACGCCGTGCTGGCCGACCTCTACTTGCTGGCCGACGCGCTGTTGTTCCCGAGCGCGCAGGAAGGCTTCGGCATCCCCATATTGGAAGCCGGGCTGGCGCGGCTGCCCGTGTTTTGCAGCGACATCCCGCCGCTGCGCGAGACGGGCGACGGCGCGGCGCATTTCTTCGACCCGGGCGGCGACCCCGCCGCGATCGCGGCCGGCGTTGCCTTGACCCTCGACGGCGACCCGGCGTTCTGCCTGCGACATCGGGTCCTACCCCCGTTTACCTGGTCACAGATCGTCGAGAGAAAACTCCTGCCGCTCCTGTGCCATGCCGCCCCCCCGCAGGCACTCCATCCCGCCCTTCCTGCGGGGGGCAGACCGGGGAAGCCATGCGCCGATCTGAAGCCTGCCCCCAGCGCGGCGCCCCCGGGCAAAGTCGAGGAGACAAAGTCATGACTGCCGGCGATTGCCTGCTGCTACCTGTATGTTGCGCGGATGATGCGGAGCTCCTCTTGCCTGTGGCGGCGGCGCTTGCCGGTGCCTGGCAAATGCGGGTTTCCCTCCTCGGCATAGTGTGCATTCCCCCGGACGAATCGCTCAGCCGGGGAGCATTGAGGGCGCAGGAGCTGCGCCAGGAGCTGGCCGGGCTGACGGCGAAGTGGGCGGCGGCCGCCGCGCTGCCGGTCGCCAAGGTGACCCACACGCCCTGGGATGAGATCGCTGCCGCCGCCGCGGAGAGCAACTGCGATCTGCTGATCCTGCCGTGGCCGGCGGACGGCCTCATTTTCGGGAAGGCCCTGTCAGAGGTGTTGGACGATCCGCCGTGCGATGTGGCGATCGTCCGCCCGGCCTGCCAGTCCGAGGAGGGCGCCGGCCGGGTGCGCAGCATCCTGCTGCCGATCCGAGGCGGGCCGCATGCTGCGCTGGCGCTGCGGGTGAGCGAGGCGCTGGCCGAGGCTTTCGAGGCCGGGATCACCGCCCTGCACGCCGGGCTGCCCATCTATTCGCCCGCAGCCGACGCGCCCTTCGTGGGCTTGCTGCCCGCCCTACAGGGGCTGCCCTCGATCACGCGCCTGGTGACGCTTCCCAGGGCCGATCCGAAAGCGATCCTGGCCGAGGCACAGCAGCATGACGCCGTCGTCATGGGCGCCACGGCCCACGCCGGCAGCTACCAGGGGCCCGAGGCGATCGGGCCGTTTACGGCGCGGGTGATCCGGGAAACCAAGGGCACGGTGATCGCCGTCAAGACGCGGCAGGAGATCGTCTATCCCGACCCGGCGCCCGAGCGCAGCGCCGAGGCGCCGGCCGAGGCAGGCGACACCTCGAACGTCGTCAACAAATGGTTCGCCGAAAACACTTTTCACAGCCGCGAATTCCAGGACCTGCAAGCCCTGGTCGAGCTCAAGCGCGCGCAGGGGCTGAGCGTCAGCCTGGGCCTGCCGGCCCTCAACGAAGAGCGCACCGTGGGCAACGTCATCGCGACGCTCAAGGGCGCGCTGATGGACGAAGTGCCGCTGCTGGATGAGATCGTGCTGATCGATTCCGATTCTACGGATCGCACCCGCCAGATCGGGCAGGAACTGGGCATCCCCGTCTATGTGCACCAGCAGATCCTGCCGCAGTACGGCGCCTTTGCGGGCAAGGGCGAGGCCCTCTGGAAGAGCCTTTACGTGCTGAAGGGCGACATCGTCATCTGGGTCGATACCGACATCATGAATATCCACCCGCGCTTTGTCTTCGGGATCCTGGGCCCGCTGTTGCGCGAGAAACGGGTGCAGTACGTGAAGGGGTTCTACCGCCGCCCGATCCACGTGGGCGACGTGCTCGAGGGCAGCGGCGGCGGCCGCGTCACCGAGCTGGTGGCCCGGCCGATGCTCAACCTGTTCTACCCGGTGCTCTCAGGGGTCGTGCAGCCTCTCTCCGGGGAGTACGCCGGACGGCGCAGCGCGCTGGAACGGCTGCCCTTCTTCACCGGTTACGGCGTGGAGACCGGCCTCCTCATCGACGTGCTGAAGGAGTTCGGCCTGCCGGCCATCGCGCAATGCGACCTGGAGGAGCGCATCCACAAGAATCAGAACCTGGCCGCCCTGGGCAAGATGTCCTTCCAGATCCTGCAGGTCTTCATGCGGCGGCTCAGCGAGGAGCGCGGGGCGCTGCCGGCCGAAATCAACCGCACCATGAAGCTGGTACAGCACGAGCAGGGCCGCTTCTATCTGGACATGCAGGACATCGAGGAGCAGGAGCGCCCGCCTATGATCGATCTGGCGGAGTATCGCGAGGCCCGCGGCCAGGGAATCGGGAATAGGGAGTAGGGAAGGGAAGCGATGGGCGAGATGGGCGAGGGGCTGCTGCCACACCTGCAGGCGTTGTACGGCGAGGCGGTAGGGCGGGCGACCTGCGAGCGCCTGCTGTCGCTGATCCGTGACCACGCGGCGCACGTCTCACCGCACGGGCCGCAGGGGCTGCAGGAGGAAGGCGCCGCCGGCGCGGGGCGGTTTGGCGCCAGCGAGCGCGATGCCATCCTGATCACGTACCCCGATCAGGTCCAGGAGCCGGGCAAGCCGCCGCTCCGGGCCCTGGGCGAGTTCTGCGCCGGCCGCGTCGCCGGCCTGGCAAGCGCCATCCACATCCTGCCCTTCTACCCCTCCACTTCCGACGATGGTTTCGCCGTGGTGAACTACCGCGAGGTGGACGCGGCATTCGGGGATTGGGGCGACCTGGCCGGCCTGGGGCAGGGCTTCCGCCTGATGTTCGACGCGGTATTCAACCACGTTTCGGCTCACAGCGCCTGGTTCCAGGGCTTCCTGCGTGACGACCCCACGTATCGCGGCTATTTCATCGTCCCGCCGCCCGGTGCCGACCTGTCGCGCGTCGTGCGCCCGCGCCCTGCCCCTGCTGACGCCATTCGAGACGCCGGCGGGGCGCAAGGCCGTCTGGACGACGTTCAGCGCCGACCAGATCGACCTGAACTACCACGACCCCGAAGTGCTGTTGAATATCCTCGACACGCTGCTCTTCTATGTCGCGCGCGGGGCAGAATTCATCCGGCTCGACGCCATCGCCTATTTGTGGAAGGAAGCCGGCACGCCCTGCATCCACCTGCCGCAGGTCCACCACGTCGTCAGCCTGTTCCGGGCGGTCCTGGACATGGTGGCCCCGCACGTGGCGCTCATCACCGAAACGAACGTGCCGCACGCCGACAACGTGGCGTATTTTGGCGATGGCTACCACGAGGCGCAGATGGTCTACAACTTCGCGCTGCCACCGCTGACGCTGCACACGTTTCAGACCGGGAGCGCGGGCGCGCGCTGGCGCGCTGGGCCGGCGGGCTGTCGGTCCCCTCGCCGCAGGCCAGCTTCTTCAACTTCCTGGCCTCGCACGATGGGATCGGCCTCAACCCGGCGCGCGGCCTCCTTTCCGATGCCGAGGTCAACGCCCTGGAGGAAAGGACGCGGCAGCGCGGCGGCCTCGTCTCGTACAAGGACAACCCCGACGGGACGCGGAGCGCCTACGAGCTGAACATCAGCTATTGGGATGCGCTCTGCGATCCGCAAGCAGACGAGCCTCTTGGCTTGCAGGTAGACCGCTTTATCGGGGCGCAGGCCGTCATGCTGGCGCTGGCCGGCGTCCCGGGCATCTATTTTCACAGCCTGTTCGGCCTGCGGGGCTGGCCGGAGGGCGTGCGCCAGACGGGGCAGAACCGCACGATCAACCGCCGGAAGTGCCGCCGGGCCGAGCTGGACGAGGAGCTGGCGCAGGCCGGCTCACGCCCGGCGCGGGTCTACGCGCGCTGATTGGGCGCTGCTGCAGGCCCGCCGCGCGCACGCGGCCTTCCATCCGCAGGGGGCCATGCGAGCCTGGGAGGGAAACGGTGCGGTCCTGGCGATCGAGCGCCGCCCGCCTGGCGGGGAGGAGCGCGTCATCTGCCTGCAAGAGGTCTCGGGGCATCAGCAAGCGATCGGCGAGGCGCTCGTCGAGGCCCTGAAGGACGAGACCGCCCCCGGGCGCGGCGCGGACCAGGACCAGCGGTCGCCGGCGGGGTGGCGCGCGGTGGGGTGGCGCGACCTGATCACGGGCGCCCGCTTCGACGCGCCGGGCCCCCTGAGCCTGGCCCCCTATCAAACGTTATGGCTGGTCGCCGAGCGCTGAACGGCCCGGCTCAGTGCCCCAACTCGCGCAGGATCGCGGCGGAGCCCGCCACGAGCAGATCGGTATCGGTGCCGACGGTGACGAACTGGAAACCGTGGCGCAGCCAGCGCCCGGCGTCGGCCAGGTCGAAGCAGTAGATGCCAGGGATCTTGCCGGCGCGGCGGCAGGCGTCGCGCACCGTCAGGATGGCCTTCTCATGGAGTGCGGCGCCTTCGGGCGTGCGCAAATCGACCCCCAGCGAGCGGCCCAGGTCGGACGGCCCGATCCAGCAGCCGTCCACCCCGTTGAACGGCCAGGATCTCCTCGGCGCAGGCGAGCCCCTGGGACGTCTCGATCTGCACCGCGAGGAAGACCTCCTCGTCGATCCATCCCGCGTAGTCGGCCCCATGGAAGCCGGCCAGCGTGGCCCCGATCGAGCGGCCGCCGCGGGGCGGGTAGCGCATGGCGAACGCCGCGGCCTGCGCTTCGGCGCCTGAGTTGACCATCGGCACGACGATGCCCAGCGCGCCCGATCGAGGAGCCGGCCGATGGCGTAGAAGTCGTTGCCGCGCACGTGCGCCATCGGGACCGCCGCCCCCAGGCTGATGCCCTGGAACGCGCCCAGGCTGCGCTGGTCGTCCCAGTCGCCATGCTGGTTGTCGACGAGCAGGAAATCGAAACCGGCGCGACCGAGGGCTGTCGCGGCCAGCGACGAGCCGGTCTCGAGCACGAGGCCGAGGGCGGGCTCGCCGGCCAACATCCGTCGTTTAGCTGCGTTAGTTTTCATTCAATGCCTCGACGTCCCGAAAAACCCGTGCTGCAGGGGCTGCAGCGGGTCGATGGTCACGAAAGATGTGCGATCGACCTTGTTGACGATGGCCTGCACGGCGGGCTGGTCGCGGCGGGCGACGGCACAGTTGACGACGGTATAGCTGCCGTCCCGACCGGCCGCCATGATCTCCGTGGCGGCGAAGCCGGCGGTGCGCAGGGCCGTGGCAATCTCGCCGCCGTGCAACGGCGAGTAGATGCGAAACATGCCGAAGCCGATGGCCAGCCGTTCCTCGATGAACATGCCGAACATCACGCCACCGCCGAAGCCCAGGCCATAGCCCATCACGTTCGGCACGGTCAGGGGCCCCTTCAGGACCTGGCTGACAGCCACGAGAAAGACGGTCGCCTCGATGACGCCGATGACCCCCGCCAGCCACTTCTGGCCCCGGACGGCAAAGAGCATGCGCAGCGTGTCGAGCGACATGTCGGTGACGCGCATAAAAAAGATAAGCAAACCCCCCAGGATTGCCGTCATTCGATCCTCCCCTCCCCGTGCAGGGGGACACACATCGTCAGACCACAAACAAGATTGTGAGTTCGCCCCTACATTGTTCTCAGCCCAGCAGTCTAAATGCATAGCGCGCAATGTCAAAGTTCGCGGCGCCGGGCGAGGCGCCGGCGGCAGCCCTTTGCCGAGTCCGAATCGCGGCGGCGGGTTCAGCTCCGCCCCAGCATCGGCAAGTAGATCTCCGGCGGCTTCCCCAGGAGCCGAAACGGCTCAGATGGCAGATAGGCACCGCCAGCCAGTTCTCCGTCGGGTGACGGTCGTACGGCCCGCAGGCGGCGTCCTGCCAGGCACTCGCTGCCGCATCCCAGTAGGTCAACTCCAGCGTAGTCACGCTCGTGTCCTGCACCTGCGCTGATGTGTAGCGGAGCGTCACCGTCACCGGCGCCGCGAAGCGGAATCCGGCCTGCGCTGCGTTGGCCTGGTAGGCCGTCAGATCGAAAGCCAAACCCGCGAACCGGAAGCCCCCGGGCGGCCCGCTGATGTTGGCCAGCGGCGCATACAGCAGTGTCGTGGTCTGCGTCACGGCGCCCCCGGGCACCTGCAGCGCCGTCTCGCTGCCCGGCCCGCTGCTGTAGCTCAACGTCCCCCCGGTCTGCGGGCTGACCTCTGCCTCCGCGCCCTGCACAGCCAGCACGCAGCCCCTGCACACGTGTATATCGCCCCCGGCCGGCCCGCTGATGGTCAGCGTGACCGTGTACGCGCCGGCGACCGTATAGGTGTGCGAGGCGTTTGACGTCGAGGCGCTCTCCACCGTCGCCGAAATCCCAGGCACTGGCCGTGAAGGCGCCGGTCGAGGTGTTCGTAGAAGTCACCAGGAGCGGCACCGTGCCCGCTATGGGCCGGGCGGTGAAACCGGCCCGCATCGGTGCAGCAGTGGCTGACGCCGTGGGCGTGGCGGTCGGCGTGGACGTGGGCGTCGGGGTGTCGGTCGGCGCGGCGGTCGGCGTGGCGGTGGGCGTGGCCGTCGGGATGGCGATGGGCGTGGCGGTCAGGGTGGCCGTCGGGGTATAGGTGGCGGTCGGCGTAGCCGTGAGCGTGGCCGTCAGGGCAGCGGTCGGGGTAACCGTGGGCGTGGCGGTCAGGGTGGCCGTCAGGGCAGCCGTCGGGGTAACCGTGGGCGTGGCGGTCAGGGTGGCCGTCAGGGCAGCCGTCGGGGTAACCGTGGGCGTGGCGGTCAGGGTGGCCGTCAGGGCAGCCGTCGGGGTCACAGTGGGCGTGGCGGTCAGGGTGGCCGTCAGGATAGCCGTCGGGTAACAGTCGGCGTGGCGGTCAGGGTGGCCGTCAGGGCAGCCGTCGGGGTAACAGTGGGCGTGGCCGTCAGGGCAGCCGTCGGGGTGACAGTGGGCGTGGCGGTCAAGGTGGCCGTCAGGATAGCCGTCGGGGTAACAGTGGGCGTGGCGGTCGGGGTGGCCGTCAGGATAGCCGTCGGGGTAACAGTGGGCGTGGCGGTCAGGGTGGCCGTCAGGATAGCCGTCGGGGTAACAGTGGGGGTAGCGGTCAGGGTGGCCGTCAGGGTGACGGTGGGCGTGGTGGCCGATGTGCAGAAGGTGGCGGAGCTGGCGGACGCTATGGTGCTGAACCACGCGTCGAAGGCCGCATCGACCGGTTCGCACACGGACGGGTCGAAGTAGAATGCCGAGAGCCTGGCAAGGTTGTCCAGGCTCAGCGGCATCGGCCCGCTGAGCTGGTTTCCGTTCACGTAGAGGCTCTCCAATACGGTCAGGCCGCCCAGCTCGGACGGGATGGTCCCCGTGATCTGGTTGTCGTTGAGGTACAGGTCCCACAGGCCGCCGAGGTCGCCCAGCTCGGCCGGGATAGCGCCGTCCAGCTGGTTGTCGTTCAGGGAAAGGATGGCCAGACTGGGCGAATCGCCCAGCTCTGGCGGAACGGCGCCGCTCAGCTGGTTGTTGCCCAGGTCCAAGTCCCATAGCGTGGGCAGGTCGCTGAGCTGGGACGGGATGGTGCCGGTGATCTGGTTGGTGTCGAGGTCGAGATACCACAAGCCCGACAGGTTGCTCAACTCCGTGGGGATGCTGCCGCTCAAACGGTTGTTCTGCAGGTAGAGGCCGCCAAGGCTGGCCAGGTTGCCGAAGGACGATGGGATGTTTCCTGAGAGCTGGTTGCTGTCCAGGTCGAGGTACCACAGGCCGGAGGCGTTACCGAGATCGGCCGGGATGCTGCCGCTCAGCTGGTTGTCGTTCAGGTAGCAGAAGTTCAAACTCCCCAGGCTGCCCAGGCCGGCCGGGATCGAGCCGCTCAGCTCGTTGTGTTCCAGCGAAAGCGACTGCAGGCCGGTCAGCTGGGCGAACGACGGCGGGATGGTGCCGCTGAGCTGGTTATTATCCAGGTCGAGGTACTTGAGGCTGCCCAGGTCGCCCAGCGCCGCCGGGAGCTCCCCGCTGAGCTTGTTGTCTTCGAGGTAGAGGCCCTGGAGCTGGCTCGAGCTGCCCAGCGATGGGGGGATAGCACCGCTCAGCTGGTTGTTGCTGAGCGCCAGCTGCTGCATCTCCGGCAGATCGCCAAGCGAGGACGGGATCGACCCGCTCAACCCGTTGTTGGCGAGGTCGAGGTCGGTCAAGCCGGTCAGCCGGCTGAGGTCCGGGATGGCCCCGGTGATCTGGTTGGCGTCGAGGTCGAGGGTTTGCAG
>CAWEHT010000493.1:0-5523 GCA_963808455.1 uncultured Chloroflexia bacterium
GCTTTCGCCGCTGGCGATCCGCGGCGGCGAGCTGCGCGGGGCCGAGCACCGGCTGCCGATCGCCAGCGCGCAGGTCAAATCGGCCATCCTCCTGGCCGGGCTGTACGCCGAGGGCGAGACGGTGATCCACGAGCCGGGACCATCGCGCGATCACACCGAGCGCATGCTGAAGGCCTTTGGCGTATCCCTTGGCACCGAAGGCGCCAGCGTGAGATTGGCGGGCGGGCAGGCCCTCCAGCCGCCCAGCCTTCCGGTGGCCCCCACGGCTCCTTCGCCGGGTGCGGGGCTGTCGTCAAACGGACCCCGCAGCGGGCAGGTCGTAGTGCCCGGGGACTTTTCGTCGGCGGCCTTCCCGCTGGTTGCCGCCGCCATCTTGCCGGGGTCAGAGGTTTGGTTGAGGGACGTGGGCACGAACCCCACGCGCACCGGCCTTTACGACGTGCTGGCGAGCATGGGCGCCGAGATCGGTATGCTTGGCACGGAGGAGCGGTGCGAAGCCGGGCAGACAGGTCGCGCCAAGGAAGGCCCTCGCGTCGCGGGGCCGATGGGCGAGCCGGCCGCCGACCTCTTCGCCCGCTCGAGCGGGCTGCTGGCGGGGCAGGTAGCCGGCGATCTGGTCGTGCGCATGATCGATGAGTTCCCGATATTCGCCGTTGCTGCCACACAGGCTGAGGGGACTACGGTGGTCCGCGACGCGACGGAGCTGCGGGTGAAGGAATCGGACCGCATCAGCGCGGTGGTCCAGGAGCTGGGCAAGCTCGGCGCCCACATCGAAGAGCTGCCTGACGGAATGCTCATCCACGGCCCGGCGCGACTGCGAGGAGCGCACGTCGACAGCCACCGCGACCATCGCCTGGCCATGGCGCTGGCCGTCGCCGGCCTGGTGGCCGATGGTGAGACGATTGTGGAAGACGCCGGCGCGATCGACGACTCGTTTCCTGGCTTCATAGAGCTGATGCGTGAGCTGGGCGCCGAGATGGCGCCCGAGGGTTGAATCATTGATCGGAAGCAACACGCGGCTGCTCGGCGTCATGGGCTGGCCGGTGGCGCACAGCCGCAGCCCGGCCATGCAGAACGCGGCCATCGCGGCGCTCGGTCTTGACTTCGTCTATCTGCCGTTGGCCGTTGCGCCCGACCAGGTAGGGGGGGCCGTGCGCGGGTTGAGCGCGTTGGGCTTCGCCGGCGCGAACGTGACCGTGCCCCACAAGGTGACGGTCATGCGCTTCCTGGATGGGACCAGCCCGGTCGCGAGGGCGGCCGGCGCGGCCAACACGTTGGTAGTGCACGCGGACGGCACAATATGGGGCGATAACACAGACGGAGCGGGCTTTCTGGCCGATCTGCGCGCGACGGGGTGGAAGTCGCGGGCCGTCGGGCCCTGCTGCTCGGAGCGGGCGGAGCGGCGAGGTCGGTCGCGCACGCGCTGGCCGGCGCCGGGGCCGAAATTGCTATCGCCAATCGGACTCTGGTCAAGGCGCAGGAGCTGTGCCATTCCGTGCGCGCGCTGCACGAGGCAGCCCGCGTCGCGGCCTATCGCTATCCGGAGGACCTGGCCGGGCTGGCCGAGCGGGCTGACCTGATCGTCAACGCCACGAGCCTGGGATCGCACGGCCAACCCGGCCTCCCGTGGCCCGCGAGCGTCACTTTCCGTCCAGGCCAGGCCGTCTATGACCTGGTCTACACGCCCGCGGGCGAGGACCCCGAGCCAAACGGCTTCCTGAGGCTGGCCGCATCCCAGGGCGCATCGACCATGGATGGGCTGGGCATGCTGCTCTACCAGGGTGCACTGGCATTCGAGATCTGGACAGGGCAACCCGCACCCATTGAGGTGATGCGCCAGGCCTTGCTGGGCAGCGGCTGAGGAGGGCAAAGGGCATGACAGGACTGCGGTTCCTGACCGCCGGCGAGAGCCACGGGCCAAAGCTGGCGGCCATCCTGGAAGGGATGGCCGCAGGGCTGGCAGTCACCCGGCAGACGATCGACCGCAGCTGCAGCGCGCCGCCAGCAGGGGTACGGGTCGGGTGGGCGCATGCGGATCGAACACGATCACGTGGCGGATCACGGCAGGGCTGCTCGCCGGCGTGACGACAGGGGCCCCGATAGCGCTCGAGATCGGCGAACCTGGACTACAAGAGCTGGACAGAGCGCGACATCCCTCCGCTCACGGCGCCCCGGCCGGGCCATGCCGACCTGACCGCGACCATCAAGTATGGGTATGGCGACCTGCGCCCGGCCCTGGAACGGGCCAGCGCGAGGGAGACCACGGCACGCGGTCGCGGTAGGGGCGATCTGCAAGGCTTATCTGGGCCGCTTCGGGATCGCTGTGGGCGGCTACGTGACCAGCATCGGCTCGGCGGACGCTAACATCCCGGACGACCAACCTTACGCCGAGCGCTTCCGGAAGGCGGAGATGAATGAGCTGCGCTGCCCCGACGCCTCGGCCGCCGAGGCGATGGGCCGGCTTGTGCGGGACACCATGCAGGCACGCGACACGATCGGGGGCGTGTTCGAAGTGGTAGCGTTGGGCGTTCCGCCTGGGCTTGGCAGCCACGTGCATTTCGATCGCCGGCTGGGCGCTCGCCTGCTCGGCGCTCTTGGCTCCATCCAGGCCATCAAAGGGGTCGAAATCGGGCCCGCCTTCGCCAACAGCCGCCTGTGCGGCACGCAGGTGCACGACGAGATCATCCGAGACGCCGAGGGCAACTTGCGCCGGCGCACCAACCGGTCGGGCGGCCTCGAAGGCGGGATCACCACCGGTGAGCCGATCGTGCTGCGGGCCGCCATGAAACCCATCAGCACGACACTGACGCCGTTGGCCACGGTAGACCTGGCCAACGGCGAAACGACGGCCAGCCGCTACGAGCGCAGCGATTTCTGCGCGGTGCCGCGGGCCGTCGTGGTCGGCGAGGCCATGGTGGCGTGGGTGCTCGCAGACGAACTGCTGCGGAAGTTGGGAGGTGACTCACTCGACGAGCAGTTGCCCCGCTTCGCCTCACTGCGCCGCAGCCGATTGGCTGACCTGCCGATGGCCGGGGTCCCCTGGCGGTTCGGGTACGAAGATGACTGAAAGCGGCCTGCAAAAGAACATCGTGTTGACCGGGTTCATGGGCACAGGCAAGAGCGCCGTGGGCAGGGAGATCGCGGCCCGGCTGGCTCGGCCATTCGTCGACCTCGACGAACTCATCGCCCAGCGGGCAGGCAGATCGATTGCCGAGATCTTCGCCACGGAAGGCGAAGCGGCGTTTCGCGAACGCGAAGCTGCAGCCTGCCAGGAAGTCAGGGCGCCGGCAGGGTTGGTAGTTGCGGCAGGCGGTGGTGCGGTCCTCGATGTGAACAACGCGGCGGCGCTGCAAGAAGGCGGGCTGGTCGTGTGCCTGGATGCCGACGCGGAGACGATCACGCGCCGGCTTGCCGGCCAGGATGGGCGGCCGCTATTGAGCGGCCCCGACCGGCCGGCCCGGATCGCCGCGCTGCTGGCCCAGCGCGCCGGCGCCTATGCAGCCATCAGACGCCACCTGGACACGAGCAGCCTGTCCGTGGCGGCGGCCGCAGAGATCGTCATGGGCATGGCTGCCGGGCTGCCGGAGGGCGGCCGCCGTATCCCGGTCAGGATCGGCGAGTGGGCGCCGGAAGCCGGGGCAGGCGGCATCCATTACGACGTGCTTCTTGCGGACGGGCTGCTGGAGCAGGCGGGCCAGAGGCTCGCGGAGGCCGGCTTGCGCCCGGGGCCGTGCGCTATCGTTACCAACCCCGTCGTGCGGCGCTATGCCCCAAGGCTCGTGGCGGCGCTCGGCGATGCCGGCTTCGAGCCCCGTGTGTTCGAGATCCCGGACGGCGAAACCTACAAGACCCTGGCCACGGTCGAGGGGCTGTATCGCCAGTTTGCCGCAGCCCGGATGGCGCGTGGCGAGCCGGTGCTGGCCCTGGGAGGCGGCGTGACCGGGGACCTGGCCGGCTTCATGGCCGCCACCTGGCTGCGCGGGGTGCCGTTCGTCCAGGTGCCGACCAGCCTGCTGGCGATGGTGGATGCCAGCGTTGGCGGCAAGGTCGGCGTGGACCTGCCGGAGGGAAAGAACCTGGTCGGCGCCTTCAAACAGCCCGCGGTCGTCTTGGTTGACCCCACGGTGTTAGCGACCCTGTCGGGGCCTGAGTTCCGCTCGGGCCTGGCGGAGGTGCTGAAATCCGCCATGGTCGGCGCCCCAGCGCTGTTCGAACAAATGGCGGCGGAAGGCCCGGCATCCCTGGTCAGCATGATCGCGGATGCAGTGCGAGTCAAAGTGCGCCTCGTGGAGCGCGATCCACTGGAGGCCGGCGATAGGGCCTGGCTCAACCTGGGACATACCTTCGGCCACGCGCTGGAGGTCTTCTCCGGCTTCACCCTGCGACACGGCGAGGCGGTTGCGCTGGGCCTGATCGCGGCCGCGGAACTGAGCGCTGGCCTGGAGCATTGCCCACCCTCCCTGGCGGAACGAACGCGCAGCATCGTTGGGCGACTGGGCCTGCCTACCTGCTACGTTTTTGACGTGGAGCGCGTCCGGGCGCTGATGGAAGCGGACAAGAAACGCGCAGGGCGCTCGCTCCGGTTCGTGCTGCTGCGGGGCGTGGGCGACGTGAGCCTCGTGCAGAACGTGGCAGCCGAGGCGGTGGCCGAAGCGCTGCGCGCTATCCAGCCGCCCGATGGCAAGCTTCCACCATCTACCTCCGGTTTTTGACAGCGGTCGCCCCGCTGCGTATAATCATTGCTGGCACGGCCTGTGCGGCCGTGCCGGCGCGTATCGGGCATGTTCACTGGCGGGCCGCCAAGTCAAAGTTTCGGTCGAGCTGTGCGGACGGGTTCGCGCCGTTTTCGGCATCCAGCTCCTTATCGGGCGCGGCACGCGGGGGAGGAAAAAGGTACATGTACGCAGTTGTCGAGACAGGCGGAAAGCAGTATCAGGCGGTGCCGGGCGCTTATGTGGACGTCGAGATGCTGCCCGTGGCTGTTGGCGAGCAGGTGAAGCTTGACCGGGTGCTGCTCATCGCCGATGGCGCCGATGTCCGGCTGGGCCAGCCGGTGGTCGACGGGGCATCAGTGCAATGCACCGTCCTGGCGCAGGGCCGGCAGCGCAAAGTCACCATCTTTCACTACCGGTCCAAGCATCGCGAGCGGCGGAAGCGTGGGCATCGCCGAGCCTTTCACGCGTTCGCGCATCGATCAAATCCAGGCCTGACCTGAGAGGAGAAGGATATGGTCCGCCACAAAAAAGGTGGCGGCTCCAGCCACAACGGTCGAGATAGTGCCGGGCAGCGCCTGGGCGTCAAGCGCTTCGGTGGTGGGAACGTCATCAGCGGCAACATCATCATCCGGCAGCACGGCACCAAGTTCCATCCGGGCCTGAATGTAGAGGTCGGAAAAGATTACACGCTCTTCGCGACCCGCGGGAGGGGTACGTCAAGTTCGAGACCCAGGCGGGCGCAAGTGGCTGTAGTGTTTACCCTGAGACCGGCGGCGCGAAGTGCCGCGTGTGGTGCTCGGGTCACCGA
>CAWEHT010000494.1:0-6266 GCA_963808455.1 uncultured Chloroflexia bacterium
AGAAGGGCGTTCTGCATCTGATCAACAACTACACCGGCGACCGTATGTCGTTCGACATGGGCCGCGAGATGGCCGAGGCCGACGGGATCGAAGTCAAGACGGTCATGATCAACGATGACGTCGCCGTCAAGGACTCCACCTATACGGTCGGGCGGCGCGGCGTGGCCGGCAACTTCTTCGTCATCAAGGCTGTGGGCGCCGCCTCGGACAAGGGCTGCACGCCTGCAGGAACTGGTGGACCTGGGCAACCGTGTGGTGTCGGTGACGTGGACGATGGGCATGGCGCTGACGGGCTGCACCCCGCCGGCCAAAGGTACCCCGATCTTCTCGTTGCAGGAAGACGAGATGGAGATGGGCATCGGGTTCCATGGCGAGCCGGGGCGCAAGCGCGTCAAGATGGCCAAGGCCAACGAGATCGTGGACGAATTGCTCGAGGCGGTGGCCTCCGACCTGCCGTACAAGGCGGGCGATGAGGTGGCGCTGATGATTAACGGCATGGGCGGCACCCCCATCTCCGAGCTGTATCTGCTGTACGGGTACGCCCATGAGCAGCTGGCGAAACGCGGCATCAAGATCAATCGCAGCTATGTGGGCGAGTACTGCACCTCGCTGGAGATGGCCGGTTTCTCGCTCACCCTGGTGAAGCTGGATCCTGAGCTGGAAGGGCTTCTGGCCGCGCCAGCTGAGGTAGCGGTGCGTATTTTCTGATCGCCTGCTCTCGTCGCCTTGTCCGCCTCTCACCTCAGCGGGCAAGTGCGACGAGGGACCCGCTCTGTGGCCTGCCGCCGGCCCGCGCCTTTGCCCGGCGGCAGGCCTTTTGTGTCTCCAGGACGTTATGGATGCCCCGCGCGAGGGGCGGCCACGTACTGCCCCCTGCGGCATGCCCCCTGCCGGCAACACGACACGAATCTCCTGCCCGGGCTTGACAGGCACGCCATCCTTGCGCTATCATTAGAACATTAGTTCGTATATGTGCACCTGTAATCCAGACCCCGGTAAAGCGTGCCGGTAAATGTGTTAGATCACATCGATCTCGAACAGAAGACGAGGGCAAGATGTCATCTCAACGCCAGCACAAATTGGATGCGGTGGTGGCCTGGCTGCAGCTGCGCTACGGGCCTCAGGCGGTTGGCCGCGTGGCGGCGCTGCCGGCAGCGCCGTCACCCATCGCGACGGCCTTCGCCGGGCTGGACACGATCCTGGGCGACGGAGGCTCTTCCCCCGCGGCAGGGCGAGGGGCTGCCCAGAGGCCGGATCAGCGAGATCATCGGTGCACCGACTTCCGGGAAGGTGACGCTGGCGGCCAAGATACTGGCCGCGGCGCACCAGGAGCCAGAAGCGCTGGTCGCCTGGCTCGATCTGGGCCGCACCTGCGATCCGGATTACCTGCACCGTTGCGGCCTGGACCTGGACCGGCTGTTGATCGTGCATCCGGCAGACGGCGTGGATGCCCTGGCGATCATGCTGCACCTGGTGGAAAGCGACACGCTGGCTGCCCTGGTCTTCGATGGGCTGATGGACCTTCGACAGGGTATGGGCGAGGCGGCATCGGAAATCGGTTCGCGGCTGGCCGGGACGCTGGAGCGGCTGGCCACGGCCGTCACACGCACCGGGACGGCCGTGATTTTCCTCACTGAGCCGCAGGCGGAGTATCGTACCCTGGCGCATCTGGCCACGCTGCGGCTGGCGGTCCGCCGTGAACGCTGGATCATGCAAGGGCCAGACGTGCGCGGCTATGAGAGCATCGTCAAAGTGTTGAAGCATAAGCTGAGGCGGGCAGGGGCGGAGGCCCCGATCCAGATCACTTTCGACGGGACCGTCAGAGGGGATGGGATGTTGTGATGGGTCGTCTCGCCGCCAGCCTGAGGTGCTTATGTCTGGACAACAGATCGCCTGTCTGTGGGTTCCCTACCTGGGGCGCGGGTCGCGGCCGGGCAGAGCAGGAGCTGGGGGATGGGCCTCTCATCCTGATCGACGAAGGGGGCCGGGTGCTGGCGGCCGACGCTCGGGCGGCTGCCAGGGGTGTGGTACCTGGGATGGGGGAGCGGCAGGCTGTCGTGCGTTGCCCGGAGGCCAGGTCGGCGCCGGCCGCGCGCTATCCGATCTGGGAAGCGCAAGATGCTTTGTTGGAGCAGGTGAAGAGATATGCCTGGCGCTGGCAGCCGGCGGGGCTGGGCTGCATCTACCTGGAGACGGAGGAAAGGCAGGCGAGCCCACCGCGGCGGGCGGCAGGGCCCTCCGGCTTGCTCGGCCGTTCCCCTCTGCCCACTCACCTCTTAGACTGGTGCCAGGCCCTCGCGGGCGCCGTGCGCCAGCTGGGCTGGGAGCCGGCCCTGGGGGTGACCGGCAGCAAGTTCGGGGCAGATGTGGCCGGGCAGGTCGCCGGGGTCGAACTCGGCGCTTCTGGTGGCGCCGGAGGCCCAGCGGGCTTTTCTGGCCGGACAGCCGATAGCCACCCTGCCGTTGGATGCCGAGGCGCTGCTCAACCTGCAACACCTGGGCATCCCGCTCTGGGCCAGTTTGCCCGCCTGCCGGCTGCCGCAGTGTCTGCCCGTTTTGGGCTGGCGGGGCGCACCGCGGAGCGTTGGGCATTGGGGTTGGATGACCGGCCCGTGGTGCCGCCCTGGGAAGCGCGGGAGACCTCGGCACGCATCGAGCTGGATGGCCCATCGGCCGACCGTGAGCGCTTGCTGGCCTTGCTGGGCCAACGCGCGGAGCGGCTGCTGTCCCCGCTGCAGGAAAGCCTTCAGGAGGCCGGCCGGGTGACGCTGCTGGTGACCCGCGCCGATGGGAGGACGGTGCCGGCCAGCTACACCTTCCCGCAGCCTACGGCCGCGGCGGGCGCCGTGCGCCTCGGGCTGGCGGCAGCGCTGGACCGGATCACCTGGGACGGCCAGCCGGCGGTGGAGATCGCATTGACCCTGGCCGGCATCCAGGATGCGCCCGGCCGGCAGCTGGCGCTTTTTGACCTGGCGCAGGCCGCTGCGGGGGGAAACTCGCCGCAAGGCCGGGCCCGGCTGGAGGCTGCCTTGCGCCGGCTGGCCGCGGGTTTTGGGCCGGATGCCTTCCGGTTGGCGACGCTGGTCAACCCGGATAACCCGCTGCCGGAGCGCAGGGTCAGCTGGCGGGAAGCATGACGCGGCTGTGGCCCCGTGGGGATCCTGTCGAGGTGCTGCTAGGGGCGGGAGGCGCGCCGCAGAGTTTCAGATGGCGCGGCGGCTGGCATCAGGTGGCGTCCATCGCCAACCGTTGGCGTGTGCAGACCAACTGGTGGCAGCCTGCCGAGGAGGTGGACCGCGCTTACTTCAAGCTGACCACAGCCGACGGGCTGCTGTGCGTCCTCTATGCCGACCTGCGCGACGGCGCGTGGTACTGCGCGAGGCTCTATGACTGACGGCGCCGAGGGCGGCGAGCCATATATTTCTAAGGAGGGTTTTGCTCTCATTTGACTGATCGAACATGTGTTCGGTATAATCTGCTGGCCGGGAGGACAACGCGACCGGATTGGAAAGGACCGGTCCGAGGGTGCCAGCATGACGGAGTATTGCGAGCTGCATTGCCACAGCCATTATTCGCTGTTGGACGGCGCTTCGTCCCCTGAAGTGCTGCTCGACCGGGCGGCGGCCCTCGGCATGCGGGCGCTGGCGATCACCGACCACGACGGGCTCTACGGCGTCGTGCAGTTCTGGCGGGCAGCACGGGTCCGCAGCATCCACCCCGTCATCGGCGCGGAGCTCACCCTCAGCCGCGGCTCGCACCTCACCCTGCTGGCCGAGAGCCAGGCCGGCTATGCCAACCTGAGCCGCTTGATCAGCGCCGGGCAGATGGCCGGGGCCAAGGGCGCTCCGGTCCTGACCATCGACGACGTGGCCCGGCATGCGGGGGGCCTGCTGTGCCTTTCGGGCTGCCAGGTTGGGGCCGTGGCCAGGGCCCTGCTCGACGACGACCGGGCGCTGGCCCTCCGCGCCGCAGGCAGGCTGCGCGAGATCTTCGGCAGCGACCGGTTCTGGATCGAGGTCCAGCGCCACGGCCTGCCGACCGATCAGCGGCTCAGCGCCGGGCTTCTGGACATAACGCAGGTGCTTGGGGCCAGGGCGGTGGCCACCAATGACGCCCATTACGCCCTCCCAACCGGCCAGCGGCTGCACGATATCCTCACCGCCACGCGCCACAACCTGCCGCTCGCGCGGCTTGGCACCTTGCGCAAGCTCAACGCCGAATACTACCTGAAAGGCGCCGAGGCCATGGCCGAGCTCTTTGGCGACCACCCGGAGCTGCTGGCCGAAACATGCGCCATCGCCGAGCGCTGCGCGGTCTCGCTCGACTTCTCCGGCCAGCGGCTGCCGGCCTTCCTGCCCTGTTCGGAGGACTTCCCGCAGGGGATCCGGCCCGGCGAGGATGCCTTCAGCACGCTCCACGCCCTCTGCCAGGCGGGGCTGAGCCGGAAATACCGCCCGGTCAACCAGCAGGCCGTGCAGCAGCTGGCGCACGAGCTGTCGGTGATCCAGAAGGTCGGGCTGTGCGACTATTTCCTGATCGTCTGGGATATCGTGCGCTTCGCCCGGCAGAAGGGCATCCGCTGCCAGGGGCGCGGCTCGGCCGCCAACTCGCTGGTGGCCTATCTCCTGGATATCACCCCCGTCAACCCGCTGCGGTTCCACCTGCTGTTCGAGCGCTTCTTGAGCGATCAGACGGACACCATGCCCGATATCGACATGGATTTCGACGCCGAGCGCCGGGACGAGGTGGTGGAGTATGTCTACCAGCGGTACGGCCACGAGCATACGGCGATGGTGTGCAACGTGGTGACCTACCAGGCCCGCAGCGCCGTGCGCGACGTCACGCGGGCTCTGGAATATCCGCTCGAAGCCGTGAATCGCCTCAGCAAGCTGCTGGCCCCCGGCCTCCAGGCAGGCGCCCCGGAGCACCATTCCAGATCCTGGTCGAGCCATGCCTTGAGGCCCGAGGGGCCCATCGGGGAGGCCGCGGAGCCCATGAGTGCTGAGCTCAAGCTGCTGGCCGAACTGGCGAAGGAGCTGGTGGACACCCCGCGCCATCTCTCTGTGCACGTGGGCGGCATCCTGATCACCGCCCGGCCGCTGGTCGAGGTCGTGCCCATCGAGCACGCCACCAAGCCGGGCATCGTGGTCGCCGGCTGGGACAAGGATTCGGTCGAGGACGCCGGGCTGGTGAAGATCGACCTGCTGTGCCTGCGCACGCTGGGCATGGTCAGCGAAGCGGCCCAATTGATGAAGCAGGCCGGGATCGAGGAGATCCTCGACGGGCTGCCCCTCGACGATCCGGCCGTATACCGCCTGCTGGAGCAGGCCGACACCATCGGCTGCTTTCAGGTGGAGAGCCGGGCCCAGTCGCAGATGCTGCCGCGGCTCAAGCCGCAGTGCTTCGAGGACATCGTGATCCAGGTATCGATCGTGCGGCCGGGCCCGATCCAGGGCGGCATGGTGCACCCCTACCTGCGCCGCCGGCAGGGGCTGGAGCCGGCTACCTATCTCCATCCCTGCCTGGAGCCGGCCCTGCAGGAGACCCTGGGCGTGATCATCTTCCAGGAGCAGGTGATCCGGGTGGCCGTGGCATTGGCCGGGTTCACGCCCGGGGAGGCCGACCGGCTGCGCCGGGCCATGAGCCGCAGCCGCTCGGCGCAGGCCATGGCCGAGCTGAGGGAACGCTTCGTGCAGGGGGCGCTGGCGCGGGGCATCGAGCGCGGGATCGCCGAGGAGGCGTTCAAACAGCTCCAAGGCTTTGCCACCTACGGCTTCTGCAAGTCGCACGCCGCGGCCTTTGCCCTGACGGCCTACCAGACGCTCTGGATGAAGGCGCACTACCCGGTGCAACTGTACTGCGCGCTGCTCAACCAGCAGCCGATGGGCTTCTACTCGCCGGACATCGTGGTCAACGACGCCAAGCGCCACGGCATCCCGATCTTGCGCCCGGATGCCAACCTGAGCGAGGACCGTTGCACCGTCGAGGGGCAGACATCGATCCTGCGCGCCGGCGACGGCATGGCGCTGCCGGGCAGCGGGGGCATCCGCCTGGGGCTGCGCTACCTGCACGGCCTGGGCGAGGCCGGGCGAGAGCGGCTGCTGGCGGCCCGCGGCGCCGGGCCATTTCTGGACCTGGCGGATTTCTGCCGTCGCACCCGCCTGCCGAGGGCGCTGATCGGCGACCTGATCCGCGCCGGCGCACTCGACGGCCTGGACGCCGACCGCCGGCGCTCCAACAAGACGACGAGTCGAGCAGGCGGCCTC
>CAWEHT010000495.1:0-3262 GCA_963808455.1 uncultured Chloroflexia bacterium
ATTGCGAGGCTGTGTCGACCTGCCCCCAGCCAACTGCGGGCAGTGACACCTGCTCGCCGGGACGGGAGGCCGCCACCGCCGACAGGCTCTTTGACAACCATTGGAACATCTCCCTGAACGCCAGACCTCGCAGCTTCATGGGCGGGCGGTCCTCTCCGAAGCGCGCGAGCGTTTTCATGTCGGCGCCCTCAACGCCCACGCCGTAGAAGATCAGCCCCTTGCGTCTTTCTTCCTCTTTGACCAGGTCAGGCACGGATTCCCAGCCTGTATCGTTGGGCCGGCCGTCGGTGATGAGGAAGACCCAGGGCCGGAAATAATCGGATCCATTCTGCTTGTAGATCGCCTTACGATCGCGGCACCAACGCCAGCGTGCGGCGGAGCGCCTCACCCATCGGGGTCTCGCCGCTCGCCGACAGGGTGGGCGGCTGAAAGGCGTCGATGGTCACGAAGGCATTCTGCGCATCGAACGGGATCTCGGCTTGCCCGGCGTTGCGCACATCCAGTGCCCGCACGGCGCCTCCAAAGGTGATGAGCGCCACTTCCACGCGCAAAGCCGCCAGCGGATCGCTCTTCAGGGTCTGGGAAAAATCCTGCAGGCCCTGGTTGAGTTCGGCGATCGGCTTGCCGGCCATCGAGCCCGACACGTCCACGACCAGAACTACCGGACAACGCGGCTCCGGGTTCTGCACGAAGTCCACCTGCTGTAGATGTTCGTCAGTCATGCTAGCTCCTTAACGTCTGCTCTACGTTGGGCGGCCGAAAGGATTCAGGCTCTCATTGTAGCACACTGGAAGTGTAAGCCCACTTGCCGCCGTCCTGTAAGTGTGAGCCATACACTGGTTTGCAGAGGTTCGCCGTTGCCGTGCTTTTGTGCTACAATGGGCGGGCCGCGAAGCCGCCACCAGGGTCGGGCCGGTGGTGCGCGTCCGTGCTGTTTCAGCATCTGGCAACCGCTCAGGAGTTATCATGGGGGAAGAAGTCTACACTGTCAACATCTGTGGCATCAACCGGGACCTGCCGTTATTTGAGGTGGCTCCCAACGTGCATATCGCGATTTTCAATATGCTCGGTGATACGGAAATCGTCGAAGCCATAGCCGACGAGCTGGCAACGAAACTGCCAAGAGACGCTGACACCCTGATGACGGCCGAAGTCAAGAGCATTCCGCTGGCCCATGCCCTCTCGGTGCGCATGAAATCCCCTATGTCATCGCTCGCAAGACTCGAAAGCCTTACATGATGGGCGCGATGAGCGTCGAGGTGGTCTCGATCACTACGGGCGCGCCAGCAGACTTTGTGGCTGGACGGCAAGGACCGCGAGCTGATCCGGGGCAAGCGGGTGATCATCGTGGATGATGTGATCAGCACGGGCAGCACGCTGGCAGGGATGAAAAAGCTGGTCGGCTCCGCGGGCGGCACGGTCATCGCCGAGGCGGCAGCGTTCACAGAAGGCAATGACCCCGCCAGGTGGCAGCACATCGTCGCGGTCGGCAACTTGCCGGTCTTCAGTTGAGAGCTCATGTTACCTGAAAAGGCAGCAGCCGCAGAGCGTCGCTACGCCGAACTCAATGCTTTGATGGCCGACAACGCCGTCAGCGGCGACCACGGTCGGATGGCCGACCTGGCGCGGGAGCAGGCCGATCTGGAGGAGGTGGTCCTGATCTATCGGGCCTATATGGCCGCCGACGAGGAGCTGGCCGGCGCCAGGCGTCTTCTGTCTGAAGAGACCGACGCCGAGTTCCTGGAGCTGGCACAAGCCGAGACAGAGCGGCTTCAAGGCGAGCAGGCAGCCCGCGAGGAGAAGATCAGGCGCTTGCTGTTGCCGAAGGACCCCAACGACGACAAGAACGTCATCGTGGAGGTCCACGCCGGGACCGGCGGCGACGAGGCGGCTTTGTTCGCCGCCGACCTGCTTCGGATGTACATGCGCTGGGCCGAAAATCACGGCCACAAGACGGAGCTCCTCAGCCAGCACGAAACCGGAGTCGGTGGCTTCAAAGAAGTGATCTTTCAGGTGCGCGGGCAAGGCGGCTACTCGCGCCTGAAGTGGGAGAGCGGCGTGCACCGCGTGCAGCGCCGGTGCCTGTCACGGAGGCCCAGGGACGAATCCACGACTTCGACGGCCACCGTCGCGGTCCTGCCGGAGGCCGACGAGGTCGAGGTCGAGATCCGGCCTGAGGACGTGCGCATCGACGTTTTCCGGGCCACGGGGCCCGGCGGCCAAAGCGTCAACACCACCGATTCGGCGGTGCGGGTAACCCACCTGCCCACCGGGCTGGTGGTGAGTTGCCAGGATGAGAAGTCGCAGCTCCAGAATCGCATCAAGGCGATGCAGATCCTTCGGGCTCGCCTGTTCAACATCGAACAGCAACGACTGGCGGCGGAGCGAAGCCAGGCGCGGCGCAGCCAGGTAGGTTCGGGCGAGCGGACGAGAGGATCAGGACGTACAATTTTCCACAGAACGCGTGACGGACCATCGGATTGGCAAGACGGTACATCGCTTGACCGACGTGTTGAACGGCGATCTCGATGAATTCATCGAGGAACTCGCCACGACGGAACAGGCAGAGAGGCTTCAATCGATGAACGAGGAGTGAGTTGAGCAAGAGACTATTGACCAAAGCCGAGTTCGTGACCGCCCGGCCTCTTTTGCCGGGCAGCGGCACGAACAGGGCGACGGCCGAGCCAACGGCGACTGGGCCATGTGGGGAAACGCCGCCGTTCCCGTTCGTTTGGTCACTAGACCGGACCAGCAGTGTCGGACACGCGTTGCTCGCGGCAACGCGACGTTTGCGCGAAGCTGGCTCGGATACTCCGCAGCTTGACACTGCGGTTCTCATGGCCCATGTGCTCGGGGTGGGCAAAACCTGGCTGTATGCCCATCCCGATCGCCAACTGGCCGAAGAGGAAATCAGCCGTTTCGAAGAATTGGTCCGCCGGCGCATCAGGCACGAGCCGGTGGCCTACCTGGTAGGGTACAAGAGCTTTCTGGGCCTGGATATCACCGTCAACCCGCGTGCTAATCCCACGCCCGGAGACCGAGTTGCTGGTGGAGATGGTCTCGAACTGGGCGCAGCGGCTGGCCCGCGAAGGCGAGAAGCCTTGCCTGGCCGACATCGGCACCGGCAGCGGCGCGGTCGCAGTGGCGTTGGCCATCAACATTCCTGAAGCCACCGTCTATGCGGTGGACGTCTCGGACGACGCGCTGGCCGTGGCCGCCCAAGCAATACGAACCGTACCCGAGCAGGCTACAATAAACACCG